>JAJECV010000143.1 GCA_022821875.1 Rhodothermales bacterium | reverse complement strand
TCAGACAGATGTAAAAACCACCTCAAATCAGATTGTCAGGATGGGGGACTTGGGAAGGCCCGGATCCCATCAAAAAAAAAGCCCAAAAACGGGCCTGGAGGAACTCTGCGCCTAATAGCACTACAAATTGACGAACTTGGGGTAAAGTATTAATTTCCAATGAAGCGGCGCTTGAGGAACTATTTCGTCAACCATCCCAGTCATTTTCCAAAAACCCTTCATCAACATCCAATTCACTTCCGGAAATGACACACGATCCAGTCCGCTCCATGACACAAAATAATAATTCTCCCATGCTTCACGCGCAGGATGAGGCCTCCTTCCCGTCGGTTGCGGGCTGGTTCTTTTGCGGATTGATCCTGGGGCTTATCGGGCTGTTGATCGTGTATTTACGCTCACCGAAGGCACCCGTGAGTTTGATCGCACAATATCAAGGTGATGACCGCTACCTATTTGAAAAAGCTTATATTGAGATTCTCAAAGCCAGACAGGTTAAACTTACCTGGATTGGATTGATTTGCAACTTCATATTGATACCGTTCATATTTGTCTTCCTGTTGGCAGGTTTGTTTGGATTAGCGCTTGTTTGACGGAGTTTCCCACGGCAGAGGCATCTAGATGTAATTCAAATCATGGCAGATCAACTTTATGGAATGAATGATATGCGGATGGACTCAAACAATGTAGGCGATGGTGAACAGAAAACCTTCCATTACTTGCCAGAAACATATCAACGGGAAGCACTGGGACGATGGCCAACTTCTCAAAGCAAGAGTGTCAAGAGAACCGGTTCACATAAAGCATCTCAAACTGGACAACACAATCAGAAATAGAGCGACACAATTTGCCTGGAACCACTATATCGATCATGTACCTTCTGGCCTGATAGAGATACCTTCACTCAGATCCCAGATATATTGAAGACAGCGTCAAGGCAGTACCTGATTTGTGCAGATGACCAAGTTCCACGGATTAACTCAAACAAGGCGGTAACGATGGCACGTTAAATTCCATCACTTTATTCACTTGATCCATCCATTCGTATGACGGGTAGCAAAAATTCTCCAATGCTTCATGCTGAAACTGAAGCATCAAACCAGTCGGTTGCAGGTTGGTTTTTTATCGGCCTCATCTTAGGAGTAATCGGAATACTGATAGTGTATCTCCGTTCGCCAAAAGCATCCGTAACTCTGATTGCAGATTATGAAGGTGATGATCGCTATCTCTTCGAAAAAGCCTACATTTATGCGCTTAAATCCAGACAAGTCAAGTTTACATGGATAGGATTTGTTTGCGGTTTCTTTGTGTCCATATTATTTCTGCTGTAGATTTCTGAGCGCCCATTGACTCTCGTCAAGGACATATATTATGAGATGCTTGTTATTTCTTTCCGCTCTGATATTTCTCATGTCAGAGAATTCAGGCAATGTTGCAGCACAGGATATTAATCAATTACATCAAGCAGCAGAATCAGGCGATGCCGATGCCCAATGGACATTGGGAGTTGCCTACGCAGATGGTCACAGAATGGAGGCGAACAATGAAGAGGCACTGAAATGGTTTCGACTCGCAGTTGAGCAAGGACACGCTAACGCACAATATAGCCTTGGAGGGGCCTACTATAACGGGGACTGCACCCCAAAAAACTATCCAGAGGCTTTGAAATGGTTTCAACGCGCAGTTGAGCAGGGACATGGATACGCGCAAGGTAGTCTTGGATTTATGTACTAGCAGCCTGTGGATAAAGTCCAGAAAAATCTGAGGAACGCTTTTCGGGTTGGTCTTTGGAGATTAGACTGCTCAGAATAGCCATAGAAGAGAGATTTTTCGCCTCTTGGAGTCTCAAAAAGGGCGAAAAATAGATGGTTTGGTCACCTATGACACGCAGTTGTGCTGTCTAATTCAGTGATCATACTTTATCCACGGGCTGCTAGAACGGGGACGGCACCACAAAAAACTATCCAGAGGCTTTGAAATGGTGGAAACTCACAGCCGAGCAAGGGCACGCCAGAGCGCAAAAAAATCTTGGAATTATGTACGAGAACGGCCATGGCATACCCGAGAATTACCCCGAGGCGATGAAGTGGTATCGCCTTGCAGCCGAACAGGGGGACACCACGGCGCAACGTAAAATCGGGAATATGTATGACAACGGAAGAGGCGTTCCGAAGAACGAAAAGGAGGCAATGCACTGGTACGAACTAATCGCCGAAAGGGGGAACAGCAGTGATCATTATACATTGGGAATAGAGACATGAACAGACGAAAATTCCCACGTAAGGATCGGATGTGGAATGACTGTAGTGATTGTAATTATTTCAACATGAGAGCCTATGCATAGTTAAGTATTGCGGCTCAGGAAGGGCATCCGTTAGCACTTGCCCGAAGAAACTTACTTCGTGCTTCGTGAGTCGTACATGACATCCAACCAAGTAATTGAGGCACAAACCCTGTCAACAGAAATCCTCAATCGTATTGAGTCCACAAATTCGCAAGACTAAAAGCAGACTCTGAGTCATATCCATTAGACTCAAAACGTCACCTGGAGGCCCATGTGCAATGTGCGGCCCGGCCCCGGCAAGCCCAATTGGGGGAGAATCACTTCATCGGTAAAGTTATTGATCCTGGTGAAGAGTTCCGCGGAATATCCCCGGTACAGGAGCAGCCAGGCGATGCGGGCATTCGTGACCAGTGAGTTCGGGAGGGCAATCTGCTGGTTGTCTTCACCTAATCCATAGGCCTGGCCGGAATAGGCACTCTCCAAAACGACCGAAATCCCCCCGCCAAACCGGTAATTCATATTGCACCGTCCAATCCAGGATGGCTTCTCGATAAGCGGCCGGCTGCCGTCAGGATTCAGTTCACGGGCACGCATCCCCGTCAGGCTGCAGCCAAGTAACAGACTAGGGAACACCCTAGAAGTGATCGTCGCTTCAATGCCGAGTACCCGACTCCCCTCAAGATTGACCCGCTTCCGCCGAGCCCGGGTCTCCCCCTCCAGAAGAACCATCTCCTGACCGATTGTATTGTAAGTCCGGTTGAAGAACGCAATGGCTTCGGCGGTGGTCCCGCCCCGCTCAACCCCAATCGCCGCCTCGGTAAGAAGAGAAGATTCCGGCTTCAGGTCGGGGTTCACCAGAAAACGCCCCAGCGCCTCCCCGAATAATTCCCGCATAGTCGGAAAACGCGTCTTGCGTCCGATTACGCCCCGAATCGTCACACCGGGATAAACCTCATTGGAAAGCCCCATTGTGACCCCCAGTCCTGTCTGCGGACCTCGCTCAGGCTTATCTCCTGTCTTGGGGGTTGCAAGAACATCCACACTTGCCCCGATCATCACATTTACAAATCCGGATCTGGTGTACTCAATGCCGTTGCTGAGAATACGCTGTGAAAAAACTCTGTAGAAGGACGGCCCCTGCACTTCGATGTCTTCCTGTTTATGCGTGGAGGACAGAAGATTGATTGCCGCCCGAAGGGATCCGGAGTTCGGAAAATCACGCAGATACGTGAGCCGCGCACCGTACGTGTCATCCTCATCAATCTGGGTCTCCACCTGCTCAGAATAGGATTTGTCAGAGTACTGTGCGATGGTCTGGCCAAATCTGCTTGCCCATGCTGCGCCGCGCAGAGTTCCGTCCAAAAAAGGAAATTGACCACTGAGAATGGCCATATTCGTGCCCCAGTCCGGATACCGCCAGTATCGTACATTGGCCTTGCCTGGATCCACATGCCCCTCTGGAGCAATCCCCTTCTTGCCATCAAAGCGCAGCAGCGACAACCCAATACTCCCCTCCTCTCCAACCTTGAACGAAAATTGTCCAAATGCAGATCGCATCTGGCGGTCGGTATTGGTTCGCAGATCATTGGAATCTTGACTGTAGGGCAGATCCGCACCCTGAGGAAGGCGAAAGCCATCCTGATCCGAGCCCCCCACAAAAACCGTCGATTGGAAACGCTCCGTACGGCGAAGCCAGGTCATCCGGGCCTGCCTCGAACCATAAGAGCCAAGGATCCCCGATAACTGAGAAAAACTCCCTGGATTGCGGAGCTGTCTGGAGGTCAGGTTGATTGCGCCGCCGAGGACATTTGCTCCATACAGCACGGATGGGACCCCTTTGGCAATTGAGATTTCCCCGACCACCTCCGAGGGAATGAGACTTAAGTCTATCCGATTGTCCCAGGGGATATTGAGCAGAGCACCATCAAAAAACAGGCTCACCTGCCGCTCCCCTGCCCCCCGTAAATAGATCAGGGATTCCCCCCGGGAGTTCGTCTGCAGGTGCGCAGACGGAATCTGCCGCAGGACTGGATCAATAGAGGCAGCGTCTGCCTGGGCAATTCCGGCCAGACGAACCTGCTGCATTGTGGAGATAGACGAAACGCTAGGGGACTCCCCGGATGAACGTACCACGATATCCCCTAGTTCATAGTGGATCAGTGAGTCCGTTGGAACCTGCGCCTGCACTGTGCCGGCAAGACACAAAGAAAAGAATATCCTCAGGATCATAGTAGGTCCATGAGTGATCCACTTGTAGTCCGGTTCAGGGAACTACTCGGTGGGGTTCGATTCCATCTCGGTCAGCAGATCCCGGAGTTCTGGAACCGGCCATGAACGGTTGTAATAATGGGGGCGGATCTGCCAGCGGCCTTCTTCGGCGGCCTGCCTCTCTGTGGTGACTCCAAGATGGATTCCCAGGTCATGGACGACCAAATTTCTCTGATGCTCCTTCAATTCCCGTTCACTGATGATTGCACCAAGCGCGCGATGCAGCGGCCGATAACGATCCTGACCAACCCAGTTTGTCACAAAATTATCTTGAATCGCCGTGACCTCCTCCACCAGCTTCTTCTGTTTCTTGTTCATCTCCATGTACCCATCCAGGATCGCCTGCATACGCTCACGGTAAGGCGCTAATTCAGGATGCATTTCGGCGGCCTCGGTCAACATTGCTGATTCAACTTCAATCGTCGCAGCTTCAGCGGCGACCTGCTCGGCAGCCGCCAATACACTCGCAGCAACCTGATCATCGGTGCTGCCGCCATAGGTCCTGCATCCTGTGAAGATTAAAACTCCAATTAACAGTGGTGTGCAGCAGTATTTAGTCTCGGCCAATCGCATCAGATAACAGTTTCATCGGGGATGGTAACGTTCTTTGGAATCACAACAACTCCATCGCGGATATAGAAATTCTCTCCGTCATGCTCTTGTACGCCCTCCTTATTGCGTATGATGCATTTATTTCCAATACGCACATTCTTGTCTACGATGGTGCCCTCAATAAAGGTATGATCCCCTACGCCAGGCTGTTCCGGCCCCTCAACGCGTTCACGGGAGATCTTTCCGTGCCACGGATAATAATCGGCTCCCAACAGAACGGAACTGCGGATTGTAGTGTGGTCGCCAATATGTGACCGGATTCCGATCACAGACTGATCAATGGAACTGTTCCCGATTACACTTCCCTCGGAGACAAGACTGTCCGTAAGAGTTGCCCCGGATATCTTTGCAGGTGCAAGCATCCGCGCATTCGTGTACAGTCTCATATTGGGGTTGTAGAGTGTAAAACCGGGCTGAGGCTCCGCTAACATCAGACTGGCATCATAGTAGGAGCGGATGGTCCCGATGTCACTCCAGTATCCCTCATACGGATAACTGACGACCTTCACTTTCTCAATCGCCCGGGGAAGAATCTGCTTCCCGAAATCATGATCATTCGGATGCCGGTCAAGTGCATTAAAAAGCACTTCACTGTTAAAGACATAAATCCCCATGGAGGCCAGATACACCCGGCCGGCCGCCTCCATCGATTCACTGACCATACTGGACTTTCCCGTGAGATCCTGGGGTTTCTCGTGGAACTCCGTGATCTCCTGATGTTCATCGGTTTTGAGGATCCCAAACCCGGATGCCTCTTCTGCCGTAACCGGGATGGTCGCAACGGTCACCACTGCGTCACTAGACGCATGATGATCCAGGATTTTGCGATAGTCCATGGAATAAAGCTGGTCGCCCGACAAGATCAGCACATGCTTCTGACGGTAGATAGAGATGTGCGGAATACACTGACGGACGGCATCCGCCGTCCCCTGAAACCAGTTGGCGGAACGCTGAGTCTGCTCTGCGGCCATGACCGTCACAAACCCGCGCCGATAATTATCAAACCGGTAGGTATGTGCGAGATGACGGTTCAAACTGGCAGAATTAAACTGCGTCAGCACGAAAATCTTGTTGATATTTGAGTTGATACAGTTGGAAACCGGAACATCAATCAGCCGGTACTTCCCCGCCAGCGGCACGGCCGGCTTTGAACGAAGAAGCGTGAGCGGAAATAACCGCGAACCGGCTCCGCCTCCGAGAATGACAGCAATGCAATCAGTCATGTGAGTTTCGATGATTCATAGAAAAACAGGACGATCCTGTAATCAATTAGAGAATTCTATGTGAGTAAAAGCGGGCGGTCAGCGGGAGATAGATGGCGGATAGGCATGATATTGCAGTTGCGTTCACGCTGCTTATTATCCTAGCCCGTGGTCAGACGATGGTATCTCCACCGGGCGGATAGACATATCCCGGCTGGGGCCGTATTCGTCCACGAACCAGTTGTGCATGGAGGGGATCGGAACGATATAGTCCCCGTCTCGCTCGTCCAGTATCCCCTTGCGGAATGCCTTGTCGAAGATGCTATCCGCCTTGGCTTCGCTACCTAAATCCTCTTTGAGTACGGCTACAAGGTCTTCCCTCGCGAAACGCTTTCCCTCCGGGATTGTAAAGAGGAATCTTGCAATTGCCTCACGCTGCATTCGAGTCAATCCCTTTGCCCTCCGCGTATAGTACTGTACCCGTCGTTCACGCCCTTCCTCCAGCACATCCTTCAGCCCTGTCGGGATCATCTTGCCCGCGTTCGCCCCCAGGTACCGTATTGCAGGCTTCATATACGCCAGAATGTGTTGGGGCCAGCCGTGCGTTTCCGGTGAGATTTTGTCAATCCAGGGATTGGGATTCCCCTCTGCCCCACCCTCATTGACGAGCCAATCTTTGATCACCAACCGAGTGGATGCTTGACTGAGCGGACCCAGACCAACGAATGCGTCTCCTTCTATCCGTGACACCGCCAAAGATTCAAACACACTTTCGGTAAACCCCAAACCACCCGCAAGCAGAATCACAGGACGCTTAACTTTCCCGTTGTAGATATTATCAAGCAGTACGCGGGTTCGAGTGCGCCGATCACTTGGGTGGGGCGGAATGTCCTCCGCTAGACATTGCGCCTCATCCAGAATGAGGAGCAGTGCCTCTTTCCCGTCCTTTAGCACATCCAGCGTGGTGCGCGGGGTATCTATTTTTTTTGATTCGTATCCCCCGCCCGCCTTCATACTCCCCACTCCTGGCACATCCACTCCCCCCTCCAGATGCCCGCTCCATCCGCCTTCCTTCTGCTTCGTCTCCTGATCCAGTGATTCAAGCAGCGTGTTCGTATCCCAGAGATCGGAAGAATTGATTTCTGCGGTTTCCCACTTCGCCAACTCCGCAATACGCCGGCACTCGGCAAGCAGCGCAGTTTTGCCCGCACCGGGCGCGGCCTGAACAAGGAAGATTGTACCGCCACCCGTCCTCTTTGCCTCCCGCATCTGATCGGTAAATTTCTGCAGAATATCTTTCCGTCCGTGAAAGTACTTCGCAACACCACGGTCAGAGGCGAACGGACGCTCCGGCGGGATAAGGTCGGATGGCTTGCTCATGGTGCGTTGACAGGAGGTTACTGGGGGGATTGGACGCTGTGCGGGGCGCTGAGGTTCCCGCCACACTCATATATCGCATGGATATAAGTCCTGTCATTGAACATGAAAGAAGACTGAAACCGTTCGAATCACGCAAGGTAAACTGCTTTGATGAGTAATGAGTCCAGATACGTCCTGAATGGGATCCAGACCCGGCTTCGGGCTTGCTGGAACCGTCTAGTCACAGAGCGTGTGATCATCGGTCTGGTTCTGCTCATTATTACTTCAGCAAGTGGATTCGTCCTGCTCCTGAGCCTTGAGATGCGTTTTTGGATGCCAACGCCCTGGCGTGGTGTATTTTTTTGGACATGGATTGTTGTAGCAGGGGTCCTTCTTTTTTGGCTTGTCATTCGCCCCTGGATTCACGGATTGCTCCGCCGCTCACAATATAAGCGTATTGCATGCACGGTAGCCGAGAAACAACCCGCACTGCAGAATCAATTGGTGTCACTGCTTGAGTTGTGTAATGGGGATGCAAGTCCTGCGCCACAGCCCCTGGTGGATCATGCGGTACGGGCGCTTGATGCAGAAGTATCTAAACTTCCACTCGTTGAACGAGTCAGTTGGCGACAGCCAATCTCCTGGAGCCGATATGCAATTATTCCACTTGGATTGCTTGCAATGCTGGTTCTTGCAGCACCGCAGGGGTTCCGGGATGCGTCCATCCGCCTGTTCTCGCCCGGCACAGCCTTTGAGCGCCCCGCCCCATTTTCTCTCTTGATCACCCCCGGCAATGCCGAAGTGACCAAAGGCGATTCCCTGCTAATAACTGCCGAGGCAGCAGGTGCGGAAATGCCGGAAATGGTGACCTTTGAACTAAATGTAATTGGCGAAACCCGCGTACGGTCCCAAATCGTTCGGGCTGATTCACTCGGACGTTTTCTTCATGAGGAAAACAATTTACGCCTGCCGCTGCGGTACCGTGCGTTATCCGGCCCTGTTACATCAGACTGGTATCAGGTTGAGGTCATTGATCGTCCGGTTCTCAGAAATCTGCAAGTCACCCTGCATCCCCCGTCCTATTCTGGACTTCCCGCGGAAGAACTCCCTCCTGGAACAGGGAATATTACCGCATTACAGGGGACCCTGGCCGACATTCGAATCCGATCAAGTATTCCAGGGACCCGCGCCTGGCTTTCGCTGGACTCGGATCGTAATGAGATCATTCTTGAAAACTTGGCCGGAACCATTACGGTCCGTGACGAAACCAGTTACCGTATATTGATGGAATCGTCCAATGGTGTCCGTAACCTTGATCCGATCACATACTCGGTCACCCCGCTGTATGACCGCTATCCCTCAGTTGAACTCATTTCACCGGCTCCCCGGACGGACATGGATTTTGAACTTCTGGTTCCTCTAACCATCCGGGTCCAAGATGATTATGGATTTTCACGCTTCACCCTTTCCTGGCGGCATTCAGAGAGCCGCTTTGGGGATACCATGGATTCCTTCCAGGAAATGGAACTCCCGCTCCCGGCAAACCCCGAAGTACAATATCTCTGGGATCTGGATCTGACGACCGGTCTGGACATTGTCCCTGGAGATGTGATCAGTTATTTCGTAACGATCTGGGATAATGACGGGTACAATGGCCCCAAAAAGAACTCCAGTGCAACCCAGGAACTTCGTCTGCCGTCCATCACGGAACGATATGAAGCGCTTGAAGCAACCCAGGATGAAACCGAGTCCGGCCTAGAATCTCTGTTGGAAGAGGCGGAGCAGGTACGTGAGGAATTTGATGAGCTCAAAGATGAACTCCGCAGAAAACAGGATGCCAACTGGGATGACCGCCAAAACCTTGAAGGGTTACAACAGGCACAGGAAGAACTCCAAAGCCGTGTGGAGGAACTCGCCAGCAATATGGCCGACGCGGCGCAGCAGATGGAAGACCACGACTTGGTCAGCGACGAACTGTTGGACCTGTTCCAGGAACTCCAGAATGTGACCGAAGAGATTAACTCCCCCGAACTCATGGAGGCGTTACAGGAATTGCAGGAAGCCCTCTCGGAACTTGATCCTGCTGCGATGCAGGAATCACTGGAGAAATTTGATTTCAACGAAGAGATGTTTCAGGAGCGTATAGAGCGTGCACTGGAACTGTTCAAAAATTTTCAAGTGCAGCAGCAGCTGGAAGAAGCCGCCCGGCGGGCGGAAGATCTGCAACAGGTGCAGGAGGAGCTTGCAGAGCAAACCAGTACAGAGAATGCCGAAGAACCTTCAGATGATCTTGCAGATGAGCAAATGCTGGCATCGGATGAGATGAGTTCCCTTGAAGAGAAGATGGAGGAAATCTCGGATCGAATGCAGGAACTTCAGCGGGCCCCCACAAGCCAGATGGAACAGCTCAACGAGCAAACGCAGGCGCAGGAACTTCCCGAAAATATGCAGCAGAATGCCCGGCAGATGCAGTCCGGGCAGATGCAGCAGGCTAATCAGGGGCAGCAACAGATGAGTCAGAGCATGCAGCAGTTGCAATCGGATCTCCAAAATATTCAGAGTGGGATGCAGGGGCAGCAGATGCAGATCAATCTCTCTGCACTCAAGTTGATTTTGAGCAATGTCCTCCGGTTATCCCATGATCAGGAAGAACTACGGCGCAAGATTGCAGATGCTGCACAGGAAAGTCCCTTACTGCGTGATTTTGCACAGGCACAATCCATCCTGGAAGCAGGCGGTGCAGTCGTTGCAGACTCGATTCAGTCACTCGGCCGGAGTTTGCCGCAACTGTCCCGAAATGTGCAGCAGTTTGCCGGCAACGCAATCTTCCACATGGCCTCCACTACAGATGCATTAACGGAGCGTGACAGCAACACTGCCGAATCCTACGCGGCACAGGCAATGACCAATCTGAATAATCTGGCATTGCTTTTGAGTGACCTTCTTGACCAGCTCATGAATTCTTCATCGAGTAGTGGCGGCGGGATGTCAATGGAGCAGATGATTCAGCAACTTCAGGAGATGGCTGCACAACAGGAACAGTTAAACCAGGCACTTGAGGAATTTTTCGGACGACAGCCAGGGGAGCGGCTGACCGCAGACATGCAGCAGCGCCTGCAACAAATCGCCGGACAACAGGAAGCCATGCGTCGCCAACTCACCGAAATGGCACAGGAGCGTGATCTGGCCAATCAGTTGGCCGGGGACCTTGAACGTATCGCACAGCAGATGGAAGAGTCCATTCAGGAACTACAGTCTGGTCAGGTGAATCGCCCAACGAGGCAGCGTCAGCAGCAAATTCTGACCCGACTTCTTGACGCATCACGCAGCCTGCAGGAACGGGGCCGGGAAAGAAAGCGTGAAGGTCGTCAAGGATCCGAGATTGAACGTACGAGCCCGGTACAACTACAGCAAAACATGACCGGGGACGAACTGCGACGTGCACTGATGAATGCTCTGGAAAGCGGGTATGCAAAAGATTATCAGGAACTTATTCAGCGGTATTTTGAGCTCCTCCAGAACCAGCAATGAGATGTCGCCGTCTTGCAATCATCCGGTAAACTGCATCACGAAAAGGCCTAGGAACGATCATGAGCACCTGGGCCACGATGCTCCATAGCCCTCCCAAATGCTTCAATGCACGAAAGGCCGCCGTAGACGCTTCCCAGTCCCCTTCAGTGTCACTCAAAGTAACACATGAAGCATCAGGTGGAAGTTCTTCAAATGATAGACGGTTACGGTGATCATGCCTGCGCAGCCAATTCACCGAGTGATTGCAGAATTCGCATGTACCGTCATATCTCAACTCAGCCTTTTTGTCCATAAGATCACACCTCCATGAATGAACTCATACGGCTTTTCCTCAAATTAGGTTTTATTGGATTCGGCGGCCCTGCTGCGGTCATTGCAATGATGGATGATGAAGTCGTCACCCGCCGCAGGTGGCTTACCCGGGAGCACTTTCTGGATCTGGTCGGTGCAACCAACCTGATCCCCGGTCCCAACTCAACCGAAATGGCGATGCATGTCGGTTATGAGCAGCGCGGATTCGGGGGTATGGTCGTTGCCGGGCTCTGTTTCATTCTGCCCGCTGCCCTGATGACAGGTGTACTTGGATGGCTGTATGCTGAATATGGTGCGGTCCCGGAAGTAGAACCGTTCCTTCGCGGCATTAAACCGGCCGTACTCGCAATCATTCTGGGGGCGCTGTGGCGGCTGGGAAAATCTGCTGTAAAAGCATGGTCTCTGGTTCCGATTGGTGCAGCGGTGGCAATTGGGCTGCTGCTTGGGGTGAACGAGGTCCTGGCCATGTTAGCGGGAGGGCTGCTGGGGCTTGGCGGGCTTTATTTCTGGCGCCGCCGCTTGACGGCGATCAGTGCAGTCCTGCCCTTTTTGCCTGGATTGCTGCAGACCCCCAAGGTGGAGTACAGTATCTGGACGCTCGGCTGGTTTTTTCTCAAGGTGGGCTCGGTCCTCTATGGCAGCGGCTACGTTCTGATTGCCTTCCTGGAAGGCGGTCTGGTACAGACCTATGGCTGGTTGACCGAGCAGCAGTTACTGGATGCAATTGCGATCGGCCAGTTCACACCGGGCCCCGTACTCACTACGGCCACCTTCATTGGCGTATTTCTGGATGGCTGGCAGGGCGGACTGATTGCCACGGCCGCCATTTTTCTTCCGTCCTTTGTCTTTGTCAGTATTCTGAACCCGCTCATCCCCCGTCTGCGCAAGTCAAAGCTGATGGGGTCATTTCTGGATGCGGTGAATGTGAGCGCGGTTGCTTTGATGCTTGTAGTCACGATCCGGTTAGGGATCAGTGTGCTGACGGGCTGGGCATCTGTAGCCATCTTTTTACTTGCTGCGGTTGCGAGCCTGCGCTTCAAGGTCAACGCGGTCTGGCTCGTCGGGGGTGGCGCCCTCCTGGGTGTGTTATTGATTTAAGGACACGGGCGGAATCGTTTTAAGCCAACATGCCGTGGTGATTTTGCCAATCTACGGAGAATATGTCTTGTAGTTTTTGATGGTTCTGTTCAGAGGCATATTCACCAAAATGAGCCAGTATGATTTGTTTCGCAGTGGAAAATTTGCTGCACCTTGAACATCTTGCCTGGCTTATGTGTACTAATAATCTATCCAAGCCCTGTAAAAGTGAAGAAATCAGTTCAAATATCAATCTCTCCGAGTAGATCAGGATCTGGGAATCTAGCGATTCAGGATGCCATGCAACAAGTATGGGATTTCTTTGAATTGTTGTCTGATGAAGATCAGCAGCATGTGCAATGGGTACTTGAAAATGCAAGATTCAGTTCCCCCTTTGTTATATCAGGGAAGCCAATTGACACCCAAACCAAGAAACTAGCCTACGATGTCATTGACCCCATCGTGGAAGACATTGCATCCACGCTTACGAAGCTTTCTTCCTTGCAGTCTCGCCCAGACAACCTCTCCGACAAGAAACGAGAGAGGATCACACGACTTTTAGAACGAAATACTAACGGCATAGAAATGACTGAGTATGATTTCGGGAGGGGGATTGAACCAGTGACGATTGATCATAATTCAGCAGAACGCAGCCTTGAACTCTTGCGTAAACCAAGCAAATTAGATGTGCTAATGGCGACTTTTGCTCATCAGGAGTACGGCGCAATTATAGGTTCATTACTTCGGTTGGGTACCTACTACAAACAGCCGGCAATTTACGTTATGGATTTTGACACCGAAGACAGTATTTGGTGTCAGGTAGATAAAGTCACACTTGAGGATTTGAATGAAAAACTACGGGCTAAACACGTCTGGGAGCGGCAGTATGTCTTAGTAGAAGGAGTGATTGATTACGATAGCAACGGAAAAATTACTCATATAACTGACGGAGAGGTCTCCTACATTGATCGTAAACATGTATCCATTGAAGAGTTGCATGATCCTCATTTTTCCGAAGGACTTCCCTCCGAGGAGTATTTAGACCGACTGAGGGAGGATTAAGTTGACACACATACCTAAGTATTATTGGGATGCATGTGTCTGGATTGATTTGATTAATCAGTCTGACCATGACAGATTTCGGAGATGCTCCCATGTTCTTTCGGAGGTTGAAGAAAAGAGGGCCACATTATCGACATCAGCCTTCACCATTGCTGAAGTCTATAAACGAAAATGTGACGGAAAACCAGTATCTTTGCCCGAGGAGCAAGATGATTTATTTGAATCCTTCTATAAATCAGGTTCGGTTAGAATCATTGCATTAAGCGTACGAATTGCCGAAATATCCAAACGATTATGCAGAGATTATTCCGAATTAAGAAAACCTCAAGATGCAATTCATGTAGCGTCTTGCATTGCACGCAACATTGATGAATTGCATACTTTTGATGTTAAAGACTTGATCAGATTAGATGGTCAGATTAGGCTCAGAAATGGAAATACATTAAGGATTAGGAAGCCCCCATCTCCCCCAAAGAACTCTCAGTTAGATTTGTTTGATAAAGAATAATTCACTTGGCGGCAACTATTTTATTGTCGGCGGCGCCCCCCTTGATCAGTTCTCATTGAGTTCTTTCCGTCCAGATTCCGGCCAGTTGGTCGTATTCGCCCTGATCTAGTCCGGTTTTGCAAAAGAAGCCACTGTTCGGCAAAAACTGCAGTACATTCATTGCGTGCAGAAATCCATTCCGTACCGACTCCAATTTATAATCACCATGACGACTTTCATCAATGTAGACACCGGCCTGCAAACAACCCGGATCCAGTTCTTGCGTACTACTTGCATGTGATACTCTGCCCCATACCAATCCAGCGTGATCCTTGTTCTTGTTGATTGCCCAGTTGGACAGTTAATGTTTTTTCTAGGAATTATTAGGAGCACTGTGTAGGAGACATTGGAATTTGTATATTTCCGAGATAGATAATCTTGAACATTTATGGCACATCCCGAGAAAATTGAACCGCCCCGTTGTCCAATTTGGAACACACAGGCAGAAGTTAAGAAACCCAACAAGGGATCTTTGCAAGTCGATTCTTCACGGGCGGGCGGGGGCTATGTTATTAGCACTGCAATGCTTGATACAATCAGAGATTTATCGGAGGATCAACAAGTCTTGCTTACATCTTGGCTAGTGAAAGAGCGTTCGATGGGAAACAAGGTACCAACAGTCCCTGACCAACTTGAACATGTTCTGGGAAATACCCCGTCCGTTTATCAACGAGCCTTTGATCTCCTGCGGTATATTCATTCCTGTACCCCGCGCATTGGAAATGTATTCAAGGTTAAAGTAAAAAATGGTACTTTGTATCCAGAGACAGAAAAATCAAAGAATAATGACGAACGGATGCTTGCGTGGTCAGCATCAACGGAAATGGACGAATTATTGTATCTTCTTCAGTTCTTGGAAGAGCAGGGCTGGTTAGAACAGGCAACATCACCGGAAGGGGGATATAACTGGTACATCTTAACCGTTAAAGGACATAGTCAAATTGATAGCCTCAAAAGACCAACTGTGACTTCAACTCAAGTATTTGTTGCAATGTGGTTCAGCCCAGAACTCAAAGATGCATATGAACAGGGAATTGAGCCCGCCATCCGGTCATCCGGGTACACTGCAATGCGGATAGACAAAGAGCATCATCTTGACAAAATCGATGATAAAATCATTGCAGAAATCCGAAGGTCCAAGTTCATGGTGGCAGATTTAACTCAAGGTGCTGATGGTGTACGGGGGAGTGTGTACTATGAAATTGGTTTCGCGCATGGACTTAATATTCCGGTGATTTTTACCTGTCGCAAAGATTCGATTGATAAAATCCACTTTGACATTCGACAGTATCCAGCCATTCCATGGAACGATGTAACTGAACTTCGGGAAAATCTTGAAAACCGTTGTAGATTCAGATTGATGTTGCCCGGGTAATCAGATTGATGTTGCCCGGGTAATCAGATTGATGTTGCCCACCTGGCTCGGCCCGATTTCCGCTGTTATTTTGTGGGGTATGGGTCGGGGGATTTTGTCGGCAGGACTTGTGGTTGGAGCCTAATGTATTGAACGGCATAAGCGGGGCCTTTA
>JAJECV010000038.1 GCA_022821875.1 Rhodothermales bacterium | reverse complement strand
TTCGACCCTCTCGGGATTCACCGACAGCGTCACCTCCACCGGGGGCGGCTGATCATCATCCAGAATCGTAATCTCCACCTCCGAAGGACGGCCGGCCTCCACCGCCGCTGGCAGTGCCCCCAAGGCCACGATGAGCCGCTCCGTTCCCTCCGAGATCTCATCCTGTACCGTTTGCACCACGGCGGTACCGCTTTGTACCCCGGCAGCAATTGAGATTGATGGAATCGGCACATAATCGGTCGGCTCGGTGGGGCCGGCAGCCCCGGGGGTATAGGTCAGGGGAATGACGATCGGGCCGGATAACTCACCGGTGAGCGTGGCGGTGATTGTAACCGCATCGCCCTCGTTGACCGGGTTCGGGGATGCGGACAGAGATACACTCGGAAGTGTGACCGGAGGCGCGTCAAGATCTGTAATCGTTACTGAAACCGAAGCAGGCGTTCCCTCGCTTACCTCCGATGGCAGACTGCCCAGAGAAACCGTGAACGTCTCATGGTCATAGTCTGCATCCTTTACCGTCGCAATTGTACCGGTTCCTGCCTGCGTATTGGCCGCAATCGTGATGGATGCCAGATTGCCGTAATCCCCTTCTTCCGCGGTGCCCGGTGTCAGCGTCAACGGAATCGTCACTGGATCCGGCAGTGCTTGGGAGATCGTCGCCGTGACGGTCACCGAACCGCCCTCGTCCACTGGATTGGGATTTGCAGACAGAGACACACCCGGAAGCGTGTCCAGATCCGTGATCGTCACCGGAACCGAACTGGGCGTTCCTGCGGCGACTGTTGGATGTAAACTGCCCAGAGAAACCGTAAATGTTTCATGGTCATAGTCTGCATCCTTTACCGTCGCAATTGTACCGGTGCCTGCCTGCGTATTGGCCGCAATCGTGATGGATGCCAGATTGCCGTAATCCCCTTCTTCCGCGGTGCCCGGTGTCAGCGTCAACGGAATCGTCACCGGATCCGGCAGTGCTTTGGAGAGTGTTGCCGTGACGGTCACCGAACCGCCCTCGTCCACTGGATTGGGATTTGCGGACAGGCGCACATTCGGGGGCGTATCCAGATCCGTAATCGTCACCAGAACCGAAGAAGGCGTTCCCTCGCCGACCCCTGCCGGCAAACTGCCCAGAGAAACTGTAAACGTCTCATCGTCATAGTCGGCATCCTTTACCGTCGCAATTGTACCCGTACCTGTCAGCGTATTGGCCGCAATGGTAATGGATGCCAGATTGTTATAATCTCCTTTTTCCGCCGTGCCCGGGGTCAGCGTTAACGGAATCGTCACCGGATCGGGCAAGGCCCCGGAAAGCGTTGCGGTGACCGTCACCGCCTTCCCCTCGTCCACCGGATTGGGGGTTGCCTCCAGATGTACCCGCGGCCGCTCCAGGATTCTCACATCCAATGACGCTGGCACACCAGCACTGATCCATGACGGCAGATTCCCCAGTGCCACCGTGAATGTCTCTTCCTCAAAATCGTCATCCGCAAAGGTCACAATCGTGCCCGTCCCCGACCGCGTATTTGCAGCAATCGGGATCTCGTTCAACTCGCCATAGTCACCGTCTTCCGCCGTGCCCGGGGTTAGCGTCAACGGAATCGTCACCGGATTCGGGAAGGCTTTGGAGAGCAGGGCCGTCACCGTCACATCCTCCCCTTCGGTCACCGGTGTGGTCACCGACAGAAGGACCTGCCGCTCCTCCAGAATCGTCACCTCCACCGAAGGAGACGTTCCCACGCCGATCCCCACAGGCAAGTCGCCTAGCGTCACCGTAAACGTCTCATCGTCTTCGTCCGCATCCTCAACGGTTGAAATGATGCCCGTCTCCGACAGAGCATCTGCGGGGATCACCACCTCAGGCAAACTTCCATAGTCACCGTCCTCCGCCGTACCTGCCGTCAGCGTTAACGGAATCGTCACCGGATTCGGAAATGCTTTGGAAAGTGCTACCGTTACCGTCACCTCCTCTCCCTCAATGACCGGCGTGGTCGCCGATACACTCACCTGCCGCGGCTCCAGAATCGTCACCTCCACCGAAGACGGCATTCCGGCCTCCACCTCCGACGGCAGATCGCCCAGTTCTACTTTGAACATCTCATCGTCATCGTCCTCATCCTGGGTGGTTGGTATCGTATCCGTCCCGGTTAGCGCGGCTGCCGGGATCGTAATCTCCATTGCGTCTATGCCTCCATAGTCAGACTCTTCCGCCGTACCCGCCGTCAGGGTTAACGGAATCGTGAGCGCATCCGATAACGCTTCGGAAACCGTTACCGTCACCTCCACTTCCTCTCCCTCCAGAACCGGATTGGGAACTGCCGATATGTGGACCACCGGTTTTTCCCAGATCACAATCTTAGCCGTGCAGTCTTCCGGGATGCAGTCCGCAACCGGAATCCCCAAGTCGGGGTGCGCATTGGTTGAAGTCCGGTTGACCGTCCATATCAGATCCTCAGATCCTTCCACCTGATCATCCTGCCTAGTCACGATGGAGATCGACTTCTTTAGAGGATCATCTGGAGCAAATTCAACCCGCCATACATCCGTGCCGGCACCCTCGGAGGGGGATAATTTTTCGTAATCGTCATCCCCTGCCGTCGACGAACTATTCCGGAAAATTTCAATATAGGCATCCTCCGAAGGATCGGCCGCATGGATCCGATCAGATAGTTCCAGTATCAGATCCGCTGACTCCCCCTCGTATACGGTATCCCGCGCTGCCGAAAGCGTGACCGTGATCCGATCATCATCCAGGATCCAGACCGGGACCGATACATACTTCGGGGCAAACAGCAAAGGATAATCTTCTTTGAGCTTCTCTAATCGAATTGCGATCCTGAATTTTTCATCGACCTCCGGAATGTTATCATCTCTGGTCGGGATCTCATCGGTCGCCTCTGTCTTTCCTGCCGGGATTGTGATTGTCTCTGGGACCGGGCCGTAGTCGTCATCCTGAGCCGTCAAAGACCTCCATTTTATCGGAACGACTACATCCGTGGACTGCGCCTCCGTAATTGATGCTGTGACCGTCACCGACTCCCCTTCTGCCACCGAGTCCGGCTCCACCGATAAACTTACCGTCGGCCGGTCCTTGATGATGATGGCGTACGGACAGTCTGAATTGGGATCGCAGGGAGCCACTACTATATCCCAGAGGCCCCCGGTTGAACCACCGCCTCTTCTCCACACTAATTCTTCGTCCCCTTCCAGTTTACCGTCATCAACGATATAGAGTTGGACGCTGGCTGTCTTGTATGTATAACCAGGGTTGTTGGGGTCCATATAGAAGTTTAGTTTCGAATCTCGTGTTGGAACGTCGAAGTCATCACAGCCTGGATTCACGAATTCGTAATCATTCATATTGCCGCCGCCAGGAGAGTAGTCATTTGGCTGCTTAAGGATGATATAGCCGGCCCATCTAGATTTGCAGCCGGGGACGGAGATGGACCCTGCGTGCATCGGTTTGGACAGCGTCAAGGTTAATGTTGTTGTCTGTCCCTCATAAACCGGGTTGGGATCTGCCGACCAGGAAACCGTTAATTTGTCGTTGATCTGTACCGTAACTGATTTTGGATCCCCCGCGGTTAGCGCAGAGGGCAGACTGCTTTCATCAATCGTCACCGTGAACGTCTCCGTTTTCTCATCCTCCATGTCAAGCGGTATCGGAATCGCCACACTCCCAGACCACTTGTCTTTAGAAATCGTGATCTCGCTCGCGGTCAAATTTCCATAGTCCTTCGCATCCGCCGTACCCGATATCAGCGTCAAGGGAATCTTCACATTATTGGGCAGGCGCTCCGATAACTCCGCCTTGATCTTAACTGATTTCCCCTCGTCCACCGGGTATTTGCCGCGTACAGGTACAATAGACAATGTCACGGATGGCAGTGGCTGATCATCATCGTCGATCATAATCTTCACCGATTCTGGGTTTCCAGCGGTTATCTTAGGGGGTAGGTTATCTTTATCAATCGCTACGGTAAACTCCTCGGATGGCTCCGATTCCGTGTCATCGGTGATCAGGATATCCAACGTTCCGGTCGTGCTGCTGCCGGAAATCACGATGTTGCTCGTGGACAAATTTTCATAGTCCTCCGTTGGTTTTGCGGAGCCTTCCTTGAGCATCAGCGGAATCGTTATATCCTGGGGATATGCATATGAAAGTTCAGCCGTTACCGTTACGGTTGCACCCTCAGGTGCCGGATTCGGAGACGCAGACAATGTCACCGCCCGCTCCGAATCCTGGATAATTAATTCGCGGCTGATAACTTCGCGGCTATCCCTTACTTGCGGGGGCAGCACGGCAAACACGATGCGAACCTCCTCATTCTCGTCATTCGTATCTGCATTTGTCGATACAGTACCATTCCCGGACATGTCTCCTGCTTTGATCTCAATCTGTAGTTGATCCGGTGCCTGTGGGGTAACAATTTTCTCCGGTTTATTGCGCTCATAATTCTGATCGTAGAGGAGGAAAGGAATCGTCACATCACCTGGCAGAGCCTCTGTGAGTATTGCCGTCACCGTTGCATTTTCGCCCTCATGTACGGCAGTTGGATCCAAGGTGAACCGCACTGCCGGCTTATCATCGTCGGTGATTGTAATCTCCACCGATTTTGGGTCTCCTGCAGTTACCGTAGAGGGCAGGTTGATTTCATCAATCGCCACGGTAAAGGTCTCATCATCCCAATCGTTTGCATCCGCCTCATCGGGGAGTTGAATGACCGTCGTTCCAGTTCTGGTGGCACCGGTTCCGGTCATCGTGATTCTGCCGTCCGTTAAACTTCCGTAGTCTTCCGGTTCCGCAGTGTCTGCTGTAATCGTTAACGGAATCTCCACATTACTGTCACTGGCCTGTGCCCCCGAAATCTCGGCCGTGATCGTCACCTGACCTCCCTCCGATACCGGGTTCGGAGATGCCGACAGCTTAACGGCCGGACGATCCCTGATTGTAAGAGTAAATTTACAATTTCTTACACAGTCATAGTTGACGCGGAAGTCATACGCACCTCCAGATGGATCGCCGTGATTCTCCGAGGTAACCAGCCCAGTATAGAATATATATTCGTCCCCCTCAACGAGATTATCTATTTTTGCTTGAATGATTTGAGGTCCGGACTTTATCTGATCTTTCTTGTCAAAGCGAAACATCATGCCGGAATGCGTCGGACCGAATGTCCGTGGTAACGTATAGTCACGGTCAGGGATAGCGGTAGATGAATGCGCAGGAACAACGTGCCGGTTGGCTACCGTTTTCAATGGTTCTGATAGCGTCACGGTGACATCTGCTGATTCGCCCTCAAAAATCACGGACGGATTCACCGAGATTGTAATTGTTGGTTTGGTATGATGATGCTCTCCCTCCATAATTCGATCCATCCCGGTACTACTGCGCCGGTCTTCCGTGAGAGGCATAGACAGCGGATGATCTGCGGGATGGTCAATGACCGAAATGCCAGCAGTCTTCAGAGGCACTTTATCAGGCCAAATTCGTGCCGGGGGGGCCAGATCTGAATCCAAAACCTCCGCATTTATCTGGAAGACAGATGCCGGATCTCCGAAATCATCCCCCCTTAGAATTGCAGGTTCATCCTCCGCTGCAGAATCAAAATGCGGAAGGACCACCTGATCCCAGTTTTCCGCTGCCGTCTGCTGCGTCATGGAGGTCTGTTCCCGCTCCATGTCCCCGGCCGTGAATGTCCAGTGTTGTTCAGGGGAATTCAAGCCAGCAGAACTTGCAGGCAGTAACATTTGTGCAACATTTTCCCTGAAAATTGGTGACAACCGGATTCCATCCACAGTGAGTATTTCGGGCAGGATATCTGATTCAGCGGCTTTTGAATTGAGGAGAGCGAGCGAGGGAGAGGACAAAAGCAGGAGACCCAGAACGGCCGGGAAACATAACCTCATGTGTAGGGAACTGGAACACAGCAAAGAGAAAACTGACGCACCGATCCTCGAAATTGGCGAACGAATCCAGATATAGCGGGAGGATACGCCCGTCGCGGCGCATAGGTGAATCTGGGCTTTATTGCCCATCCTGCTCTCAATTTTTCTAATGATGCACAAAAAAAGCAGAGAGTATCAACTCAGCATATGCCGGTTCTGTACGCTACTTAATACTCCCGAATATACATATCGTTCAGAAATTATGTCGGCGGGCCCGCAAATGCAATACCCCCTGTTCATTCTGCCCTGGGAAAGGAGAATTGTTTTTGGAGCGTGTACGGTTTCATGAAGCCACGGTTTTTCGCTTCCAGACAGAGGTCTTCCGGTCTGAAGAATCCGAAAATCAATATGAATCAGCTGCCTGCTCTCAATTCTAGGTGATGATCGTCGAGGGGAAGCAGGATTAAGAAATTTCAGACTACGACAGGGGTGCTGAATTTCGTGACTGCAACGGTGTTTTCATAGAGTCAGTTTCAGAGGATTGGATCGGGAGATCACACACATTGATGGAACGGAAAGAGGACGACGGAATAGTTCGGTGTTGAGATCTTCAGGGGCAGGGAAGATGGGCATGAAGAGAATTTCGTTTTTACAATCGGATTGTGTGGATATAGTTATCTTTTGAGGGGTTTGGGCTTCAGGCCGAACAATCCAGCGTCAAAGTTTTTCAGAAACCGTCTTGCTGGATCCAGTGAGGCAAAAATTGAAATATCAGCAGTGATTATCTCCGACATGCTCCATCCGAAACAGCATTTGATTGAGTCGTTCAGAAGATGGTGCCGAGGGAGGGATCCCTTGCTGGTTTCGTGTGCACCGGGACGGGTCAATCTGGTTGGAGAGCATACGGATTACAATGATGGGCTGGCATTGCCAATGACGCTGGACCGGGCGGTGTATGTCGCTGTGAACGACAGCTTGACGGGGCTCCACGAACTGCGGTCACTCAATTATCAGGAGAGTATATCCTGTAAGCCGGGAGCATGGCCTGAAGTGTCACACGCACACTGGGCAACCTATGTGGCAGGGATGATTCAGGAACTTCCGCCCCCCAAGCCTGTCGCGATGATGATTTATGGAGATATTCCCTTGGGGGCAGGCTTAAGCTCTTCGGCTGCACTCGAAATGGCTGCGGGGCTCGCACTGGAAAAACTCCGTAACACTCCGATAGACCCGCTTCAAATGGCCCGTATTGGACAAACCGTAGAACACAAATATGCAAAGGTGAAGTGCGGGATCATGGATCAGATTGTATCCCGAGTCGGCCGTGCAGGGCATGCACTGTTTCTGGATTGTCAAAAACTGGAATGGAAACATGTTCCAATCCGGAATCAGGACGCACAGTTTATGGTCATTGACAGCAGAGTAAAGAGGCAACTTGCCCATTCAAAGTACAATGAACGTCGTGCAGAATGCCACAGAACACTGCAATCCATCCGAGTGGCCAGCCCGCAGATCAATTCCCTGCGCCAGATACAGCTTCCGCAGATCCGTTCCCTGAAAGAATCCGTTTTGCGGCAACGTCTCCAACATGTTTTCGATGAGAATGAGCGGGTGAGACAGGCATGCAGTGCAATCACAGATTCGGACTGGAATTCACTGGGGATGATCCTCTCCGCATCCCATGAAAGTCTAAGAACTGACTATGAAGTGAGTTGCGAGGAACTGGACTTTTTGGTTACACAGGCAGAATCCTGTCCCGGGGTCTTCGGGGCAAGGATGATGGGAGGCGGCTTTGGCGGCTGTTCCATAAATCTGGTACGAACCGAAAATGCACATTTAGCTGCGGAAGCGGTTTCAGCGGCCTATGAAGAAAAGTACCGGTATAGAGCCAGAATTCATGTGCTCGACAAAGGGATGGAGGCACACGCAGAATGGCTTTAACGGGAGCAGTCAAGCAGCGATAGAGCAGGGATGCTGTCTAGGCGTTTCTCCATCACGATACCGATGTTCCAAGGCAAACGATTTTCCGTACTGACCGCCAGCCTGACCCCGTTGGATCAAAACCTGGGTGTAGATTATGACCAGCTGGGTACTCATGTCCACTGGCTCCTGAAACGCGGTGCCACAGGAGTCGTCCTGATGGGGACAACCGGAGAGGCAAACAGCCTGAGCACGGCAGAGCGAAAACATGCACTGGATGCAGTGTTGGATGCGGGCGTTGATCCACATAAGCTGATGGTTGGAACGGGTTGTTGTGCTTTGACCGATACAGTGGATCTGACGCAGCATGCACTGGCGGCAGGCGTACAGTCCGTGCTGGTCCTTCCCCCGTTCTATTACAAGGATGTGATCGAGGACGGCCTGTTTGCGGTGTATGACCATCTACTCCAATCTATAGGGAGTACACGGCTTAGAGTGTACTTGTACCACTTCCCGAAGATGAGCGCAACTCCCATTACACGAGGGCTCATGGTACGGCTGCTTCATAGATACCCTGAAAGTATTGCCGGATTCAAAGATTCCAGCGGAGACTGGAGCAGTATTCTGGAGATGATTCGAAATTTTCCCGAAATACAGGTTTTTGCAGGCAGTGAGCAGTTTCTCCTTAAGACACTCCGGGCGGGCGGAGCGGGCTGCATCAGTGCAACCGCAAACGTAACCTCGCCGCTGATTGCGGATCTCTTCGGCAAATGGGAAACGCCTGAGGCCGATATTCTTCAGAAGCATGTCCATCGAACCCGAAAGGTGATTGAGCAGTGGCCAATGATTTCTGCACTGAAAGCATTGATGCAGGATTTGACCGGACGGGATGCCTGGATGAATCTCAGGCCTCCACTCACTGAACTCCCGCGCGGCGAAGTGAGGCGGTGTATCAAGTTATATACATCGGTGTTCAATTCAGCAACGCTGTCATCACACAGAATCCAATGATAGAACAACCCGCTCCAACGTTTTCAATTTCAGAGGCACAGGCTCTGGCAGAAGAGTATTTTGGTCGGCAGGGGCGCGTAACTGAGTTGCCCAGCCATTTGGATCAGAATTTTCATATCAATACGTCGAAGGGCATATTCGTGCTGAAAGTCTCCAATGCGGCGGCAGAATCCGGTTATGTGGATCTTCAGCAGGCGATACTGACACATCTGCACGCGAAGGGGGAAGGGCAGTGTTTTCCCGCCGTTGTACCCACGCAGGCGGGGGACCAGAAAGCAATTGCAGCGGGGGAGAATGGACAGAATCACCAGTTGTGGATGGTAACCTGGCTTTCTGGACGCGTACTCGCAGATGTACGCCCCGTGCTACGGCCGCTGCTTCGGGATCTGGGGCAGTTTCTGGGGTCCCTTGACCGCACCCTGGAGGACTTTGAACACAAGTCCGCCCACCGGAATTACGAATGGGATCTGCGCAGGGCGATTCAACTCACCGAATACATCAACTGTATTCAGGATACCAATCGGCGCAGGCTCGTAGAGGATGCGCTGGAATCCTTTCAGACTGAAACCCTTCCCCGCCTTGATCAGCTCCGGCAGAGTGTGATCCACCATGATGCAAATGACCACAACATTGTCGTTCAGGGGACAGGATACCAGACAGCAATTCGTGGCTTGATTGATTTTGGGGATGCGCTGCATACAGCGACGGTCGTAGAGTTGGCCATTGCCGCAGCGTACATCATGATGGGAAGGCCGGATCCAGTGGGGGCGGCGGCAGAATTGGTGCATGGTTACCATGAGACCTGTCCACTGGAAGAATCAGAAATCTCAGTCCTGTACGGATTAATCCGGGCGCGGCTCTGTTCCAGTGTACTGGTGTCGGCGTTTCGCGGGGCCCTGGAACCTGATAACGAGTATCTCCGAGTCTCCGAGGAGGGGGCATGGTCTCTGCTCACTCACTTGTCTGCAGAATCATCATCGCTGGCAGAATATCGCTGGCGTGCTGCCTGCGGGATGGATCCCTGCCCCAGGGGTTCACGCGTGGCCGCATCTCTTGGAAAACACGTCTTTGCACCGGTCATGCAGCCGGATGTGCGCACAAAAACTCCGCTGATACTTGATCTGAGTGTGACCAGTCCGTTGGTTGCCCCTCTGGATCAACCGCCTGATCCAGAGAAGGCCTCCGAGGCATGGCTCAGGCGGATTCGCCGTGCAGGAGCCGCAATCGGGGTCGGGCGCTACAATGAGCCCCGGATCGTCTACACATCGAAGCACTACCGGTCCGCAAACAATGAGTTTGATGAGGCCCGGACGATTCATATGGGTATTGATTTGTTTAAGGAGGCAGGTACCCCCGTCTATGCTCCGCTGGATGCCCGGGTGCATAGCCTCTCGTTCAGCCGAAAAGCGATGGATTTTGGAGGTCTGGTGATTCTGGAGCATCCGATGGAAGGGGAGATGTTTTACACGTTGTATGGGCATCTAAGTAAAGAGTCTATTGACAGACTTCAGCCGGGGAAGGAAATCACGGGAGGCGAAGAGTTTGCCCGCCTCGGAACACCAGAGGAGAATGGGGGGTGGACACCGCACTTACATTTTCAGGTGATCACAGACATGCTGGGGCAGTCCGGCACCTACTGGGGCGTTGCACCGGCAAGTCAGCGGGATGTGTGGCTGTCCATCTGCCCGGACCCGAACCTGATCCTGGGAATCCCGGATGACTTGTTGTCTGTGTCAGAGTCCCCGACCGAAACCATCCAGTCTCGGAGAAAAGGCTGTATCGGGGGGAATCTCAGTATTTCCTACCGCAGCCCCTTGCAGATTGTACGCGGATTTCGTCAATATCTCTACGATGAGACGGGGCGGGCATTTCTGGATGCGGTGAATAATGTCCCCCATGTGGGGCACAGCCATCCGCGGGTCAACGCAGCGGCGATCCGGCAGATGCGCGTGCTCAACACCAATACACGCTATCTGCATCAGACGCTGGTAGATTATGCAGAGCGGCTGGCGGCAACGATGCCGGATCCACTGAAGGTATGTTATTTTGTGAATTCGGGCAGCGAAGCCAATGATCTGGCCCTGCGCCTCGCATTCGCACACACCGCACGGAAGGACATCATGGTTTTAGAGGGGGCTTACCATGGTCACCTAAGTTCCCTGATTGCAATCAGTCCGTACAAGTTTGATGGCCCCGGGGGGGCGGGTGCTTCCCCGCATGTGCATCAGGCACCGGTGCCGGATCAATACAGAGGACGGTTTCGCGGCAGCGATGCGGCAGCGCGGTATGCAGAAGAATTGAAGATGAAACTTGATTCCGTTCCCGAGGGGATCGCCGCATTCATTTGTGAGTCCCTTCTTGGTTGCGGAGGGCAGATAGAATTGCCGGCGGGATACTTGCAGGAAGTGTATGCATATGTACGCACGGCAGGGGGACTGTGCATTGCGGACGAGGTGCAGGTGGGATTTGGACGGATGGGGAGGCACTTCTGGGGGTTTGAGACCCAGGATGTCACCCCGGATATTGTCGTACTGGGCAAGCCGATGGGGAATGGTCATCCATTGGCAGGGGTTGTGACTACACCGGAGATTGCACACTCATTTGATAATGGGATGGAGTTCTTCAGCACGTTCGGGGGGAACCCGGTTTCATGCATGGTGGGGATGGCGGTGCTGGATGTGATTGAATCCGAAAAATTGCAGGAAAATGCATTGGCCACGGGCACCTTCCTGAAACAATCTCTTGAGCAATTAAAAGACAGGCACCCGCTCATCGGCGATGTGCGGGGGAGGGGATTGTTTCTGGGGATTGAATTGGTTCGGGATCCTCAGACTCTGGAGCCTGCGGACAGAGAGGCCGATTATATTGCAAACCGGATGCGTGATCTGGGAATCCTGATCTCCACAGACGGCCCGCTTCATAACGTACTGAAGATTAAGCCCCCGATGGTATTTGATGAAGCGAATGCAGCCAGGTTGGCGGCAACACTGGATTCCGTGCTTCAGGAAGATGGGGCACGGTCACTCAATGGCTAACAGTTCGACCTCAAAAACGAGCGTGGAGTTGGGGGGAATGGATCCTCTTCTCTGAGTTCCGTAGCCCAGAGCGGGAGGAATCACGAGTTGACGCTGCCCTCCAGTCTGCATTCCGGCTACACCAAGATCCCATCCTTGAATCACCCTGCCGGTTCCCAAATGAAATTTCAGAGGGGCATCTCTTTGGTAGGAACTGTCGAAAAGTGTGTCGTTGGTTAACCAGCCATGATAATGCACGGTTACCAGATCCCCGCTTTTTGCAGCATTCCCGGTTCCAACCACAAAATCGTAGTACTTGAGCCCATCAGAAAGTTGGGTATAATCACGATCAGCTACTTCACGCGGTACAGGAGCAGCTTCGGGTTCGGCGGGCATATCTTCGGTGTCAAGGTTGCAACTGGAGCATAGCAGGACTGCCAGAACCAGCAGTGTAGAACGAATGAGCATGAATGTTAAGGGAGTTCGATCAGACAAGAGACACCGTATACGCAATATGCCTTAAATTGATCACGTTACATCCCGTTCCAAGGAACCCGTCGAAACTACTTCAGAATCATGTTTGAAGCGAATGTATATCGTGCCCGTCGCCGTGAACTGCGAAAATCCATCAAGACCGGCATCATACTCTTGCCGGGACATGCAGAGAGTCCCATGAATTATGCAGAGAACACCTACCCATTTCGGCAGGACAGCACCTTTTTATATTATATCGGGGTAAACAGGCCGGGGCTCTGGGCCATGATGGACATAGAGGAGAATCAGACGACAATTTTTGGCAGAGAGCCCACGGTGGATGATGTCATCTGGTCAGGCTTACAGCCAACTTTGGGTGAATTAAGAGAATGCACCGGTGCAGACCGCGCATGTGATGTCGCAGATTTAGCCGACATTCTTTCCGCGATGATCTCCGAAAAACGGGAGGTCCATATCCTGCCCCCATACCGGGCAGAAACCCGTCAAGCGCTGGAGAGGCTTCTGATCTTATCGAAAGGGCAGGTATCCACAAAGTATTCCGAAGAACTGATTCGTGCCATGGTTGCACAGCGGTCCGTCAAGGAGGCCCGGGAACTGGCAGAAATTGAATCAGCCCTCACGATCACACACGAGATGTACCGTGTGGCAATGCAGTCGGTTCAGGAAGGAAAATATGAGCGTGAGATTGCGGGCCTCGCAGAAGGAATTGCAATCAGTGGCGGAGGGCGCCTTGCGTATCCATGTATTCTGACCAAACACGGCCAGGTTTTGCATAATCATAATTATCACCGCCGACTGGAATCCGGGGACCTGATTGTTCAGGATACCGGGGCAGCGGCGGTATCAGGATATGCAAGTGATATTACGAGGACCTACCCGGTTAGCGGGATATTTTCTTCCCGCCAGCGTGAGATTTATCAGGCGGTTCTGGATGCATTGACCGATGCACTGTCAGGCATTCAGCCAGGCCGTCCATTCCAGATCTGTCACCTGATTGCTGCGCGTACCCTCACCAGCCGGCTTCAGCAGATCGGTTTGATGCGGGGGGATCCGGATGAATCCGTTGCCGCCGGGGCACATGCACTCTTTTTCCCGCATGGATTGGGGCACATGATGGGGCTTGATGTACATGACATGGAAAATTTGGGAGAGGACCTGGTTGGCTATGATGATCAGATCCAAAGAAGCCGGCAGTTCGGGCTTTGTGCGCTGCGATTCGGAAGATCCCCCGCGCCTGGATTCGTATTGACGGTTGAGCCGGGGTGCTACTTTATCGGGCCGCTGATGGACCATTGGCGGAGCGAAAAGCGTCATGAAGCCTTCATCAATTATGAGGCGTTGGCGGCCTGGCGGAATTTTGGCGGAGTACGGATTGAGGAAAATATCGTCGTAACCCCGGAGGGGTATCGGATCCTGGGTCCTCCCATTCCCAGAACAATTACAGAGGTGGAAACTGCGTGCGGCGGATAGTCAGGAAACGAAGGTTGTGGTTTCAGTGCCCAGCCGAACGGGTTCCACCATCCCGACCCGATGCTTTTCAAAGGGCTGTGAAACCCGGATATAGTTATCCGTATAGCCCTGCATCCTGCCGGACCAGGTGTTCCGCTCCCAGAGTACCGGTCGGACCTGACCGCGGAACCGTTCCTGAAATACGGTTTGTTTACGCCGGGAGAGTTCCCGGAGCGTTCGGTTGCGGAATCCACGTTCGGAAGCAGAGACCGTGTTCGGCTGCTCAAAGCGGTCTGCTGCTGCGGTGTCTGGGCGCCCGGAATAGGTGAAGACATGCAGGTAGGTCACGGGCAGATCTGCCAGAAATGTACGCGTTTCTTCAAAATGAGCGTCCGTTTCTGTTGGGAATCCGACAATTACATCTGCACCAATCCCCGCATCCGGCATTTTGGCGCAGATCGTTTCCAGTCGCTGCAGGTACAGTTCTCTGCGGTAGCGCCGTCGCATGGCCCCCAGGACGGAGTTTTCGCCACTTTGCAGGGGAATATGAAAATGCGGCACCATTACAGGGGTATCTGCAACAAAGTCAATAATCTCATCGGTGAGCAGGTTGGGCTCAATGGAAGAGATGCGATAACGAAGAATCCCGTCCACCTTTGCCAATCGCTGCAGCAGTTGGAGCAGGGTGAATTCGGCAGGGGGATCAAGACTGCCCTGACCATAGAGGCCAATGTTCACTCCCGTTAAGACAATTTCCTTTACCCCTCGATCTGCCAGTTGACGGGTTTGGTCAACAATTTGGTTCAGAGGAGCGGACCGGCTTTTTCCTCTGGCCATCGGAATTGTACAGAATGAGCATGAATAGTCACAGCCGTCCTGCACCTTCAGGAATGCACGGGTGCGATCATCTGACAAAAGGGCAGGATCAAAGGTGGTTAGGTCACCGGTACAGGAGACGCTGATCCGCGTAGGTGCTTTCGGGGAAAAATTCTCCAGTACGTCAAAAATACGGGCTTTCTCTGAATTCCCAAGTACTGCATTTACGCCTTCAATTGCCGCAACTTCATCCGGGCGCAACTGCGCGTAGCAGCCCGTGACGATAATAAAGGCATCCGGGTTCAGGCGGTGGGCACGCCGGATGGTTTGCCGGCACTTCCGGTCTGCTTCGGCCGTCACGGAACAGGTATTGATAACGGAAATATCGCAGGCATCTTTTTGCCCGACGGGTTTAAAACCGTGCAGTTCAAACTGACGCTTCAGGTTGCTTGTCTCTGCAAAGTTCAGTTTGCAGCCAAGTGTGTGAAAGGAAACGCGGCCCATGAAAAGTTCTCCAAAACGACAGATGAACTGAATTCTCCTTTGTCTTGATCCATAATTATGATGATCCCGAAAAGATACTTAACCCATCTTCACAATTTGACCTGAAAATTTACTGATTTCAGGTCAAAATTCCCCCCTTATTCTCTTTTTTCGGATTCGATTTTCGGCCCTGCGGCCCTCCGTTTGTCTTTTTTAAAATACGTTTTTTGACAAAATGCTCAATGTAGTGATATTTTTGGTGATATTGAAACCTTCCCGAAACCCCCACGTAAGATCATTCATTCACTGTTTCTACCATCATGTTTATCCGTGCACAACCCTCAAAACGCAAAAATGCCAAGGCCGGGACCTCCTACTCCCTGCTTCAATCCCAACGTGTAAAGGGCATCTCTAAACACAAAACCCTCCTCAATCTTGGACAAGATTTCAGCATCCCCAAAGACGAATGGAAAGACCTCATCCGGCATGTCACCGCCCGTCTGAAAGAGGATCCCCTGCTGCCCCTTGAAGGCAAGAGCGAAGCCTTCAAGGAGGCCGTGGACGACATCACCCAACAACTGCTCAATCAAGGCTTTGACATCTTTGCCAAACAAGCGCCTGAATCCATCAAAGTGTTCCCCGACCAAATCGAACACACCGACTCCCGTACCGTGGCCGGCGAACGCCTGATCCTGGAAGCCATGAACGAACTCAAACTGCCCCAGATCTTTCAGGACCTGGGGGTCCGGGAGGAAGAAAACAAACTCGCCCTTGCCTTGGTTGTCGGACGCATGCTCGCACCCGGCAGTGAACTCGCAACCCACAAATGGATGGCCGAGTATTCCAGCATTCTGGAGATCCTTAATCGCAGTTTGCCCCATCACAATACCTTGTACAGCGCCACCGATCTGTTCCATAAATTC
>JAJECV010000042.1 GCA_022821875.1 Rhodothermales bacterium | reverse complement strand
CCTGATACATCTACGGTGAAGCTTTTTTTCGCTTTGCCCCTTTTCTTGAATCTGGGGAACCCCCGCTTTTTCTTGAAGAACTGCTTGTAGGCATCCGCCAGATCCTTCAGTCCAGTGCGAGTCGCGTTTACGGGATACTCTCTTAGCCATGGTGCGACCGTATCCTTGTGTACTTTATACCACTTATAGAAATCAAACTGAGAGGTCTGGGATTGCCCGGTTTCCGCGTAATCCTCTTTAGCTTTCGCCAGCGCCGCATTCCAGAGATATCGGCTGACACCCGCCAATGCGTGTAGGAACGGATATACTTCTTGGTCTCCCCGTAACCGAAATTTTACCATCACGTATTGGCGTTTCCCTGAACCAACGGGGGGCTTTGTCTTACAATCCTTAACAGGCATGGCATCAAGCGGATGATGTTGTGTAGGCAGTCAGGGAGGGACTCTCCTTACTGATTGTATCCGTTCTATCCACCTGACTGGGAAAAGTTCCCCAGATATGGGCACTCAGGTATATAAGCCCCTAAGATTACTGATCAACCATCTCGGAGTGAAAAAACTCCCAACATGTTCACTGGTGCATTGGGGCAGTCTAATCCACCGCATCCCACCGGGGAACAGCGTGATATGGGTTATATCTCCCCATACGTAGTCGAATTTCAGACTAAGTTCGAACATCATAAATCATAGAGAGTCCCCCCAGCGTCCATTGTTTCCTTTCCCGCACCGGGCAGCGGAACAAAGTGTTCCCGAAATAAATTTCTACGCTATACACAGTCTTCGATACCCATGACCGACTCAAATGATAGGACACCGAATATAGAAGACCGCGGAAAAGCCGAATACTTCCACGGAAGAAAAGGAATACTGGCCGATTTCAAGGAGCGCTTGCAGTTCGCGGAGGGCGACACAAGGAAGGGAACCACATTCCTGGTCCAGGCCGCTCCCGGTGCGGGCAAGACCGCCTTGCTTGCTGAATGTGCACGGCGGGGAAAAGCACGGGGGTGGCAGGTGGCCGAGATTGACCCGGGCGGGCTGCTTGATCCAGTGGAATTAAGCAGAGCGCTACGGCACCCCGCCCCGGATAAGCGCAGGGAAACATCTGCAGCGATAGACATTAAGATCTTCTCGGGGAAGTCCACATCCGAGTACCATATGCCGCAGACGGTGGACATTCTCAACTCGGGCAAGACACCGCTCCTGCTTCTACTAGACGAGGCACAGGATCTCCGCACTTCATTTTCTCCCCAGTCCAAGGAATTCAGAATCGTATCCCAGTGCCTCGATGCCATCCATAATGGCAAATTGGATCGCCCCGTGATCCTGCTCTCTGCCGGATTGTCCGCAACCGCACAAGCCTTCAGCGACCTAGGAATCTCCCGATTCAAGGATAACTGCTACGTTGAATTGGGCAGATTACGGCGGAAGGCGGAGCGGGCGGTCATCGCAGACTGGCTCCAGTTGAATGGTAAGGCGAAAGGGGATCCCCGTCTCTGGATTGACGCAATTGCAGCGGAGGCATATGGCTGGCCGCAGCATGTCTCCGCCTACGCGCAGGTCGCTGCCCTCCAGGTGCGAGCAGACCGCCGAAAGATGACCGCGGATGGACTGGAGGCGGTAATGAGAGCGGGACGGGTGAAGCGAACAAAGTTTTATAAGTCCCGTGCAAAGGGGCTTAAGAAAAAAGCCCGCCAGTGTATTGCCTGCGCCGCCGTCCAACTAGACGCAGACGGACATATTGATGAGAATGTCCTTATGGCGTTTCTGCTGGAGAAGTTCAGAGAGGATGAGGCCAGAGAGATATTCACACATGCGCTCCACAAGGGAGTACTGGATATACAGGACGGGGAGCTTGTCATCCCGATCCAGTCCATGCGTGACTGGTTCCTGGAGAATTACCTCATTGAACTGGAGACACCGTAGATCCCGAAAATCATTCCCCGCCCGGACTTCCCGTCCGGCCAATCCTTCCCCGATGACTATGGGACATCCATCCCCCGCCGCTTGGACAACTCCACGATCCCGATCATGGAATAGAGCGATAGCTGCCGTTCCGTGGTTAAACTTGGCGTATCCCACCTTCATAATTTGACCTGATAAGATGGGGTACCCCGGTTTACCACAGCAAAGACAAGCCAAATGCACATTCTGGTCATGAAGGTAGATCAGAGGCCGTGTCTTGATGCTACTTTTGAAAGGATTAGTTCTTTTGACTCTGATTCATCTGAATTACAGGAAGATTTTGCCAGATATCTGTGTGTTCTGGTATCGGGTTATATAGAAAGGTCGATAGTTCAGATTGTTCAAGAGCATGCCCGGCGAGAGGGAGCGCCTACATTACAGAGATTTGTGGAAAGAAAGACGAGTAGACATACAAGTGCTGGCGTGTGTCAGTTGGCCAGAACCTGGATGATCCCGCGCATCGTGGCTGCATGGCCGGGGAAGGTGCAGACGAAGGCATATTCACCCGTTTCACCGGGGGCGCGAAAGATGATCGTTTCCGAAACGCCCGGCTCCAGCAGTCCCGTGTGTGCAATCACGGCATCCAAGGTGGGGACATATTGCATTTCATGTCCTATTAAACCAAGTTGCAAGGCCGCCATTGCCACCTCATCGGTTGCGTCGCTACGGACCACGACCAGATTGTGCAGCATATCATCGTCATTATTAAATGTGAGCGCAACCGTGCTTCTCGAAGGAACTGAAAATTCGGTCTGGCTGAATTGCAGGTTAGGTAAGGTGCCCACAGATAGATGCACATCCGGTTCACGGTCAGGCGACTCAATGCCGATGTCCCCGGATGGTACTGTAACTGCATCTGATCTGGATTCAATTTGTAGAGAGGCCCCGGCAGGGATCCGGTTCATCGTGTAAAATGCGGTCGTATGCAGAAGCGGATTTTGGTCCATGGAAAGGACACCTTCCGCACGGATGGAGTAGATATATCCCTCACGCAAACCATCCAGCACTAGGCGGATTTCCAGGCTATCCTCCGACACAACGGCGGCCTTTACCCGATGCTCCATGATATAGATTGGAGGGCTGCCGTAGTTTGAATGGTACTTGTAGGTAAAGCTCTCAACAGCATAGTTAGCGACATTGGCTGCTGAGGATGGATCCGAGGGCTTGGTCAGTGTAATCAAAAACCCGTCCGGCATGACACGGACGCTGTACATTTCAAAAGGGATCTTCCCGGTCCATACAAGCCGCTGGAGCGCATAGGGTGCTTTACCAGTCGCCCCCCAGCCCCGGCTGGTCTGTCCGACCATCATCCCGCCTTCGGGATCCCAGGTCATTCGCAGTACTCCAGATGCAAATCCCTCCCGGAAAGGGATTGCAACTCCCTGATATACTCCGTCTACTTCTTCCAGAAATACGCGTGTGATTTTACTGTACCCCTGATCACCCACGAAGAGCTGCCCGGTAAAGGGGCCGAACCTTCCCCCTGTAGTATCCGGGACAATATCAGAGGTGGAGATTCCTAAAATCGTGTGCGGAAACCATACCGCCGGCGGTTTGAGTGCATCAATCTCTTTGGCGACCTCAAAGAGTGGCTGACCGGTATCAGGGATGTCTTCCGGTTTCAGAGACAGCGGCGATCCAGTTTCTCCCGTCCAGCGCAGACCGGCCGGGTTCCCCACAAAGTCTCCCGTCTCCACATGTGTGATATAGCCGGACCCAATCCAGTCTCCCTGATTTTCTGCATAAAAAAGGTCCCCATCCACATTTGTGCCCATGCCGGCGGGGGACCGCATTCCCGTTGCAAGAGGGGTCATTTTTCCATTCGGAGCAATAGAGAGCGTCCATCCGCGCCATTTGGATTGGCTGGCACCATATCCGATCCAGCCTAGATTGAGCATGACGATCATGGAACCATCCTTTTGGATAAGCGGGCCATAGGAGTATTCATGGTAGTTCCCCTCCAGAGGCCACGAATATACCGTTTGATATTGATCGGCGATGGCATCTCCATTGGTGTCTGTGAGCCGGGTCAGTTCGCTTCGCTGTGACGTATAAAAGGAGCCGTCATACCATGCCAATCCGAGAGGTTCATGCAGGCCGTATGCAAAGCGCTGGTAGTGAGGGGCAGATGTACCCGACAGGACAGGATCATCAATCAGCCATACCTCGCCCCGCCGTGTTGCAACTCCAAGGCGCCCGTCCGGCGTGAAGGACATTCCGCCAACCTCAAGCAAAATATCCTGTGGAATCGGGACATCAATGATCCGATAATAGTCGGATTCCTCGGGTGTCTGCGCCATGCAGGGCAGACTAAGGATCAAAGGCAGAAGAATGCAGGAAAGTTTTTTCATGTCACTACCACACAATAACGTAGTTGGCAGATGCACCAGACTCGCCTGGCTCCAGCGGAACCATGAGTGCCTGACCATCTTGTGACTGCTGGATGGAGGCCTCCGACTCTGTTTCAACATACCAGGTGAACCCGTCAATTGCATAACGATGATCACTGACTGCATCAATTTGGTCGCTAATGGCAATACGCACCCATATGGGTTCCTTGATTCCACCAATGAGGATCAGGGTACGCAAGAGCCCGGATCCATCACTCTGAGGCTGGATATGATCTTCCAGAACTGCTTCCCCTATCGAATAGGTAAATACAGGATGGGGGGACAGTTGATATCCGGTAAACTGAAGTTCTGTATCCATATCGGTTTCAATTGCAGAATGTCCGGAGAAGGTTAGAAGGCTTCCAAGAGGAAGGATCGTTTGATCATGTCCGCGATTATGCCACATCGGTGCTGCATCTACGAACGGGCCCCGCCATGCATGCAGCAGAGATGCGGTGGACAAATCCAGTGTGTAATGGATGTCACCGGGATTGCCGACGGCCATGGAATGGGTGTATTTGATGCCTTGATGGACGACAAATCCACGTAGCGGTAAGGGGTGTGTGCCAAGTGCAACCGGAATCCGTTCAGCGGGAGTTCCTCCCTGCAAAGGCTGCATCAGAGGGGAGGGGCGGGTGGCAGGCCCCTCCACGATCAGCGTAACCTGGGGAGGTACCCAGCCGGCCGCCTTGAAATACCCAAAACTGAAAGGATACATCCCTTTATCAAGCACTACATCTCCGTACATAGAGGACTGATTCTGATCATGCCGTAGCACTTCCTGACCGGCAATCTGCAATAACGCGCCGCCAATTGGGCGACCAGACCAGTGCGGGTCTCCAGATACCCAGCCCAGTGTGGTGCCGAAGCGATAGGTGCCACTCACAGGGATATGGAGCGTGCCTTCATAGCGGAGTGCAACGGGATCTGCAGAGGTGACCGCATGTTCCTGTAGATTCTGGATGGTTCCTGTGGATGCCGGAGTTCCCGCAGCATTCCAGATTATTTCGTCCAGAGGTTCATCTACATATTCGGAATAGGTAATGTTATTTACGGAAATGGACGATTCTCCACTCATGCGGTAGTGGATATTGCGCAAGGCAACCGGCCCGTGATCTCCCTGGATCATCAGAGGTTCAAGCGGGGCTTCATCTTCAAAGCCGGCCGCGCGGGTTGGGCCGGAGACCGTTACATTCTCCTGAACGATAACCCCGTTCAGGACAACCTGCACAAAGCGGGCCGGCCGGATCTTTATGCCGTTCTCGTCAAAGTCCGGGGCATCAAACACAATACGGAGGGATTGCCACAGGCCCGGTGCACGGCCGGCATTGATGCGTGGCGGCCGCCCCTCAAATCCACGCCCTTCTGCTTCATCCCACCTCTGGTAGATTCCACCGAGATCTCCGAACGTAACATGAGGATGTCTCCAACTGTCCACTAACTGGACTTCGTAGCGTCCCTGAAGGTAAATGCCGGAATTGGATGCCTTTGGCATCATGAATTCAAGTTCAAGTTCGATATCTCCATGCTGCCACCTGGTATAGAGATTCTCCCGGGCACATTCGTTCGGTTGATTGACAAGGATCCCCCTCCCGGGTGTGACGGCAAGGCTATTGTGCAAAGCAAGGTCACTATAGACACTGTCCGCCAGAAACCAATTTTCTGACGGATCATCAAACTGGGTGAGGGATTCCAGCGACAAGGGCTGTAACGCAAGCCGGGGTTGTGCGCTTGCGGTCGAACCGGCGGTCAACAGTGCAAGAGAGAAAAGTAGCGTTCGCATGAAGATCGTTCTCTGTCGAAGAGAATTATATAAATCAATAACCCACAGCAGAATGCAATTTGCAGGAGCTCAGGGTGAATTGTTCCAGTATGGATATGGGGTTCTGGGTTGACAAATGGCTGAAAATTGCCGCTGCTCACTACAGACCGGGCGCAAAGAGTGACCCCGTTACGTTTGCCGCAGAGGAGTTGTCGCAGAAAAATATGATGCTTTCAAGCAGGCTTTCTCCTGCGTTTACATGTTTATGGATTTGTCTGATCTGATCGTAGAACTCACGATAGATATCATTCCAGTCTTTGAATTCCTGTTTCCCATGTTCAATCAGGTGCCGAGATTCTTCAGTCTGCTTTTCATTTCAGTTTTCAGCAATTGGCAGTTCCTCCAGTTCAAAAAGGTTGTGAGGTATGCGGCGCACACCGATTTCGTATTCCATCAGAAGTCCGACCAGTTGTTTGCCGTTCATTAGGCCTATGGGGGTTTTAGCCGGTTCATTCGCTTCTTTCCTGGCTCCGGCGCTGAAGTCGCTGGTGGTAATGATTAACCCTTGCTCATGCGCACCAAGGCTGCCGCGCACCGTTGTAACAGTTGGGCTTTGAACATTTTTTCTCCAGCGTTTTGCCTGAACTGCCATCTTTATACGAATTGCATCGCTGATCAGCAGCGTGCCCCGGACATCAATACCACCATCCTTGCCTCGTTGGGTCACCTCAATGCTTTCAAATCCCATTTCTGCCAACAGAAGTCCAATAAGTTCCTCAAATTGAAACGGATTGAGGTTCATCAACTTAGACCGTAGTTTTTTCCTGACATCTTGATTATGCTTGGAAATTTGATTCGGAAGGCCGGTCCCCGTCCATTTGACTAGGCTGTAATAACCGCGGGATGTGCAAACAAACCGGCCGGGGGAGTCACTGGCTTTTGCCCGTTTGATTTCACGTACCAATTGAGCGATCATGGTGGCATCTGGAGTTTTGCCTTCGGTGATGAGCCAGCCTTGATTGATCGCCTTGTTCGTAATCTCCCGGTAATGCATCGGTTTCCGGTTGCCAAACTGGATCAGCACTTTTTCAGCGGCATCCAGGAAAGAATACGTTTCTTTCGGATTCGTAGAATCGCTCACATTACTTGATTCTGATTTCTTTACATCTTGAATATTCCGAAGCGCGAACGTCTTAGGTGCGGTCTTTACAAAAGTCGACTGATCCCCATGCTTTTTGATCTCCATGTAAAGGATGGCACCGACCGTGCGTGCCGGCGTTTTGCCCTTTGATACCCACAGGGCAGTTTCAATCATCCGCCGGGTGATCTCTTTGACATGGAGAGGCCTTCCCGTGTCTTTCAGTATTTTTGCGGCCGCGTCTAGAATCGTCATGGATTAAAAGGTGTCCGTTCTGGTAATCCCCAGGGCAATCACATACCAATCCCCCATGAAATTACACCATGGTTCATTGAAGGTGCGGTATTGTATCGGCGAGGTTTTCTGCGTAAGCATATGGTTTGGAGGCAAGGATTAAGCATCAATGGGGAGGATTTCTGAAATGTCTTTGGAAATCATTTAATTAGATTGTCGGAATTTGTGGAAGATCCCATTCCATGACCATAGAGTCTGCCAATGACCTCAAATGGAGGCAGGACGCAGGCGCAGTGAATCGGTGCAGCCCCATCACTCGTCTGCCGTGAAATGCCGGTAGAGAAGCCAGGTTACCACAAAGGCGATTGCAAAAATGGTTGCCGGGACTGCAACGCCCCACAAAAAGTTAAACGTCTCCATTGCGGTTCTTTTTTTGATGTGAACGCCATGCCCGGTAGGCCAGAATCAGCCCCAGAAACGATGCCGCATACGCAATCGTCATTCCAATGACGGTAGCCAGTGCCTGATTCATGATGCTTTCTGATCAATGGATTCCCAGCGGACTTTTGCTTCCAGTTCACGCAGATAGTCCTGTTGTCTGGTTTCGTACTCATTGGAAATTGCTTTGAGTTTTGGGTCAATCACAAGGTGCAGAAACACCGTCATGGCAATTCCAACTGCCAGCATAATATATCCGGATACCTGCAGGAGGATGGCCAATGCCGCCCCGATCGTAATGAGTACATAGCATAACGGAGAGAGGAGGATTGCAATCCAGTCTTCCTTTGTCCATTCGTCGGCTTCGATGGCCGACCACCTTCGTCGAATCATGGGGTATTGGGATATGTGTCAGCAGGGCGGCTGGCTTCTTCTGCACCCAATGTCGTTTCGCCGCTGACCAGAATTAAGCCGCGGCGCATGGCCTCCTTCCGCACAGGGCCCCACCAGCCGATGGGGCGTGACATTACATAGTAATGAACAAGGTGATCCATAGGTTCAGATTTCGTCAGAAGCGTCACCGGAAAATACACCATAGCACCGAGAATCATCAGAATCCAGAACTGCTGATAGTCCAGCAGATGCGGGATCAGGTTCAGTTCCGGCAAAATCCAGACCACCAGCCAACTGAATCCCAGGTTGGCGATCCAGGATGAGAGGTACCCCCACGCATTAAAGCGCCACCATACGACCTGTAAAATATTTGGAAGCCAGATGCCGGCGGCCATGATCCAGAGTGCAAAAATGAGCCAGGAAGTAATGTCTTCCATGATCAGGCCGTAGAAGAAAGATCCTAACAGCAGGATTCCAGTGGAGATCCGGCCCACCTGTACAAGCCGCTTTTGACTTGCCTGCGGGTTCACATAATGCTGATATAAATCACGTGTGGCATACAAAGCACCAAGATTGAGGTGTGATGAAATAGTAGACAGATGGATGGCCAGAATCGCGGCAAAAAAGAACCCGAGCATCCCGGCCGGCAGATAGTCAAACCCGAGGCGGAACCATCCCATCTCGTACTCGCTCTGCTCCGTAATACCAGGGAAGAGGACGAAGAACGCAAGGATCGCTACCGCCCATACGGAATTTCTGACGAGGCCGAGGATGGTGCCCCACCAGATACTGTAGCTTGCGTCCCGTACGGTTTTCGCGGACTGAATGCGCTGCGCTTCTACATACCAGTCAATCGTGGTTCCCATTCCGAAGCCGCCCAGAAATGCAATCAGCATCATCGTAATAAACCAGGCAATCGGAAAATCTCCCGACCACCATCCGGTAAAAGCAAACGGATTGATGCGGTCCAACTCTCCAAGTATTTCCAGTTTTTCCAGGATCCCGTTCGGGCCGCCGGCGGTATGGATCCCCCACACGGAGACGATGATAATGACCAGAAATGCGATGACTCCCTGCTGAAAGTCCGCCATGACCACGCCCCAGTACCCGGCGGCCAGAACATAGATGGCACAGACGAGCGAGAATACGATCAGCCCGATCCAGGTGGGCCATGCAAACAGGTACTCACATACTCTGCCCATGGCAATTCCGACCCACCCCAGAACGAACATGTTCATAAAGAACTGCCATCCGGCCATCCAGCCGCGCAGGAGCTCGCTGCCAAGGCCGGTGAATCGTACTACATTCCATTCTGCCTGCGTATAGGCCAGCGAGCGGCGGAAAATCCGGGTGGACACAAATGCACTGATCGCGGCCCAGCCGCAGAAAAACGTATACCAGATGCCCGCCATACCGTTTTTGTAGATCACTCCCGTGATCCACATAGGGGTGTCGGTTGCGGTGTGCGTGGCATAGACACTACTGGCCGGCAGCCACCAGGGGAGGCCCCGTCCGGCCAGGAAAAAATCGGATTCTGAGCGCTTGCCGAGCCGATAGAACAGGATGCCGCTGCCGACCATCAGCAGCAGAAACAGTCCGACCCAGAGCCAGTCCAGAAACGTAAATGTCACACTCATCAATAATCGCCGGTTGCAAAGCGCCTATAGAATAAGAAAATAAGCGTTAATGTGAACTCTCCGGCCATTGTCCCAGAAGTTGCCAACAGAGCCACAGTGTGCGCGGCACATGAAAACATCCCTTGTAGGGCCCTCCCTTGAACCGGTGTGTCAGTCTGCCTTCACGGTCACAGTAGCCATACCATTCGCCATGTTCCAGATCAATAAAGTGATCGGAAATATAGGTGTCAATCTTTTGAAAGGAGGCCAGATCATCGGGATCCCCCGTAGAAGCATAATTGAGCAGGTGTGCATAAAGGGCCTCGGAATGCGGCCACCAGAGTTTCATGGACCACTCCAGTTGAACCGGACTGAAGCCCTCTGCATCCACAAAGTAGTAGAGTCCGCCATGCTGCTGATCCCATCCAAACGCCTGAGCATCCCGGATCATAGTTTGAGCGAGTGCAGTCATGCTTAAATCCTGAGTCCTGGAGGCGATATGCTGGATAAACCATCCGGCTTCAATCACGTGCCCGGGGTTCATCAGGCGCCCGTTGGGACCGTCTAGTTGACGGCCGTCCAGAGAGATGAATTCAAACGTATGGTTGCCCTGCACATGGAGTCGAATGCGCTTAAAGCAGTCATTGATCTCGGAGGAACAGTCTGTATCCACCATCACTTCATCAATCAGATTGAGCAGCATCATGGGGACGGCAAGCATTTGAGCGGGGGCTGCACCGGAAAGGGCAGGGCGGCCAACCTTGGACCAGTCGTAGGCCCAGTCCCAGATTTGCTCCACCCTCCGTGCGGCTTCATGGACATGTGCAGCGTGATCAATTGCACGGCCATATTCGGACAACGCCATGGCATAGAAGCATTCGGTAAATATTTTGCGCTGCTGATAGATCGGCCGGCCATCACAGGCAAGCGAAAAGTAAACGCGTCCATCCGGGCGCAGGGCATGGTTGATTAAAAAATTCATGCCGCTTTCAGCGATGGAGCGCCAGGCTGGACGTGCTTCCACCATGCGGTACAGTTTGCTGAACATCCAGACCTGCCGGGCCTGCAACCAGATGTGCTTGGTTGTATCGTAAACGGTGCCATCCCGGTCCAGATTATTAAAGTGTCCTCCATGGACAGGATCCGGGGAATATCGCTCCCAAAACGGAAGCACACGCTCAAACAGTTCGTGCTCGCAGCGCAGCCGTAATTGCTCTCGTTTCTGCCTGGTCATGGTTGGTGCATAAAATAATCCGTTAATTCACTAATTTAGTAATCTGAATTGGCCTAACCATACTTTTGAACGAAATCATGACAGACCGACGTAAATTTTTGCAAACTGCGGCAGTTGCCGCGACAGGATTGACTGCGGTGCCTGCAGTGGGCTCCGGTTCCGTTAAAGCCAGCCGGCCCAATCCGATTGGCGTGTCCACCTACTCATTCTGGCGGTTTAACGGTCCAAAGGAGGACTACCCGATTGAGACCTGTATTGATCAGGCAGCAGCGATGGGGTTCGACGGGATAGAGTTACTTCATATACAGATGGCATCTGAGGAGCCGGACTATCTGCAGGGGCTGAAGCGCCGGGCATTTGTCAATGGTCTGGATCTCATGGGATTCTCTACACATCAGGGATTTGTATCACCGGATGCAGAGGAGCGGCAGCACAATATCAACGAGACGATCCGGCAGATTGAACTCTGTTACGAACTTGGAATCCCTACCATGCGCCTCAATACCGGAAGATGGGGTACATCCGAATCCTTCACTGCACTGATGGATAATCGCGGGATTGAACCGCCGCTGGAAGGGTATACCGACGAAGAGGCGTTTGTCTGGGTGATTGATGCCATTGAACGATTGATCCCGAAAGCCAGGCAGTGCGGAGTACTTCTTGGGTTGGAGAACCACTGGGGGCTTGGGCGCACCCCCGAAGGTGTCCTCAGGATCGTGGAAGCGATTGATTCTCCGTGGCTGAAAGTCACGCTGGATACGGGGAATTTTTTGGAAGACCCGTATGATAAACTGGAGATGCTGGCACCGCATACCATCCTGATGCAGGCGAAGACCTATTATGGAGGCGGCACCTGGTATACGCTGGAGCTGGACTATCTGCGCATTGCAGAAATCATGCGCCGACACAATTATGCCGGATATGTCTCACTGGAATTTGAAGGCAAAGAGAGTGAGAAAACTGCAATCCCGAAGAGCCTGGACCTTCTCCGCAGTGCATTCAGCTAAGTATAGTGCTGGATATCGCAGCTGGTTACATACACGCGGCCGCATGGGGAAGGATGAACACTTTGAGGCGGTGAACAGGTGCGTCCAGTATCCAGTACGGCGGGCATCTTTATAGGGAGTTTCCGCTGCTGAAGATTGCCATTCATGGCTGGCAGTAGCCGGATTTCTTCTGAAAACTCCGGTTCAGTATCGCTGTATGGATAGCATAATCCGTCCACGAGGATTGATTCCACCGGTTTCTGGATTTGACAGCGCCTCCTGTGAAACACTCAATCTTGATGGGGTTTGTCTACCTGATACCCCCAGGAGCACTTTTTAGCCCAGGTTATTCATGTTGCAGGAACCTTGAGGGGTGGATAACGGATCCAAAAGGAAGTATGATTCACAGCCCGGCAAACCAGACAGGTTTGCGGAACAGACATCCGAAACCACAGTCTTCCCGGAGAAGTCAACGGATATGTTACTCAGGAGAAGCAGAGGTCAGGTGTCGCAACCTCACGGTCGGAAGTGCCGGTATGCAACACGCTTCCAGAGCCGCATCAAATTACGGAAGGGATCCTGGATGGGCATGCTGCACGATAAAGAGCCGCAGGACAACAGCAATCACTGCTGCTGCACGAAACTGATGTCCTCCTGCCTGCATAGAGGCAGGACAGGAAGAAGGGAAATAATGGCCCTCCTAGAGAGGATCCACATTCTGTGCCTGGAACCCCTTGTTTCCCCGGGTCACAGCAAACTCTACTCGCTGGCCTTCATCAAGCGACTTGTAGCCGTCCTTGTTGACTTCCGAGTAATGAACGAATACATCCTTCTCCCCGCTGTCCCTCTGAATAAAGCCGTAGCCCTTATCAGAATTGAACCATTTCACCGTTCCTTGTTCACGATCTTGCATTAACACTGTGTCTTTCGACGTTTGATAAATTGAGGTTGACTAACAATTCGGATCTTCACATTTGAGGCCCGAAAACAAGGGTTTATACGGAGTTTTCCGGCGGAGGTGCGTCAAAAAGGGGCTAATTGTGTGGAGATTCTATGAAGAATTAAAGGATAATTAAAGGATTCAAATGCCGTTATTTCAACCGTCCCGGTCCAGACAGGGTTCGGGAGGTAACTGACAGTCGGGAATATTCTGGGGTCCGAATGAACATGGACCTGCCGTACGGTAGCCGATATTGCCCAAAATTGCTCCTGTCGGGATCCAGGAAGTGGTGACCGTATAGCCCCCTCCAAAGAAGCCATATCCGTTTTCAACATTTGAAAAGGTACCGGGCTCAATCAGAAGGTCTGGATCAAATGAATCATTCGGAGGTGCCCATTGCGCATCCGCGGCTAAAAACCGGAAATAAATGCGCCGCAGTGCAATGTGGTCCGGCGAGAGGCAGCTGAGTTCAAACTCCTCCTGTACAAGGGCAAAATCGTCACGCAGATTGATTTCGTAGCGCCACCCATTCTCAAGGGGCTCTTCTTTTCCAGAATAGGAGACCTCCACGGGGAGCAGGACCGCAGGCGGTGTAGTGGATCCCGGCGGCCATGGATTGGCGGGAGGCAGTGTAATGGCATCGTAGGTAACCGTTACATCGACCAGTCTGGGCGGTTTTCCATGAATATGAACGGGAACGATGACGCGGTCACGTTCATCAATCAGTTCCACCTCAACGGGGGGCGGGATGGTGACTTCCGCGCTGGATTCTTCACCATCGGAACGCCGCACCGAAAGACGGTAGCTGTGCTCATATTCGGCTCTGAATTCCGCTTCAAAGACATGCCCCACAGAACTGTCACGGTAGACAATCTCACGATTCACCCATTTATATTCCTCGCCGGTGGTCAGGTTTTTTGAGGAAACGACTGCGTCAACGGGGCCCGAACGATCAACCCCTAAGCGATCTTCAATAGAGAACACACGAACCCGCTGAATATCGGCGTGGGCATCCAGATATCCCCACAGGGTGAAGGGACGATCCTCCCCGATAATTGGATCAATGGATTGCTCACAGCTGCTCAGGATAATCGCCATGCTCAGCAGGATCACGCCAGTGGAAGCGAAATAAATACGGGCCATCAAAATTCAAACTTTATGCCGGCGGTCGGAATAATGGGTAACTGATTATTTCGCTCCGCCGTAAAGACATCAAGCGAAAAGAGGTTGCTCCGGTTATAGACATTAATTACGCCGGCCTGGAGGGTAATGAACGAATCATCACGGTACTGGAAGATGCGGTCAACGGATAAATCCAGTCGATGATAACCTGGCAGGACTCCTTCATAGGGACGGTCATAGATGACCCGCGCCATGCCGGGTTCCGTGGATATGTCCACCGGTCCGTCCATGAGTACAAAGCCGTCAAATCCACGGATCCGGCTGTAAGGCAGCCCGCTCCCGAAATTCCATCGGGCGCTGAAGTCGATGTTTTTCCATGTAAAACTCAGGAGTGCATTGATTTGATGCCGACGGTCGTGCGGGGGGCGGTACCGAATTTCATTGGACCCAAACCAGACAGGGAGCGTCTCCTGCATTGCGTTATACTCAACCGAGGACAGACCGTAATTGACAAAGCCATAGAAATGATCCCGTTGCAGTTCCATTCTCAAATCAATTCCCATTGCACGTCCAGAGGCCTCCTGCAGGCGTGTGGTAAACCGCGGGAAGGCCGTCCATTCGGAGACAAACAGGTTGGAAAAATGCTTATAGAACAGTTCGGCAGATAGATTGAGTCCCGGACGCGGTGAGATGCTGTAGCCAAGCAGGGCGTGAATGGAATTCGGGAGGCTCCCGGTGGGGGATCCCGTCCATGCGGTGAACACATTCGTTGCATCCCGGCGGTCATTGAGCCCAACCATTTCCTGGCGGTAGAGTCCGCCGGCAATGCTGAACCGGTGGGGGCCAAACTCATAGAGTACACGCAGGCGCGGTTCAAAATGAAACCCCTGATCTCCAAGAAATTCACCAATTAATCCAAAACGCCCCCTCAGGCTTGGCGTAAAACGGATCTCAGGCTCAAAGTAGGCGCCGGTGGACAAAATTCGATCACTGCTGAAATCCAGATTCTGAAACAACCCGTCCAGACTTGCGTCCAGTCTCGGGGCACGCAGGTAGAATCCCCAGTCAACATTCGTACGCCGGCCATAATTCGTCAGGTTAACGGTCAGATTAAATCCCTCAATCGCACTGGAGCGATCCGGTTTCTCGTTTGGTCCCCGCTCCATATTCAGGATGGATACCGAAAAGAGGACCTCCCCCAGCATCGGCAGACCCGGCGGCACCACCAGCCAGCGGGCACCGTAGGCCGTATTGTTCCAGCGAACCTCATCACTGTCTGGATTTACGGTATCCAGTGTACCCCGATCATATGTATGAATTGCACTGACCGAAGCCTGGTGGCTGTCATTGATCGTCCAGTGAACTTTGCCAAAGAAGTCCCCAAAGGTATACGGGACGGGTTGATCAATATAACGGGAGGCGACCCGCTCAATGGTTGAGGCCCGGCCCGAAAATAAATAGGACATACCTCCACGCCTCACCGGTCCTTCCAGAATCCCCATGCTGACAAAGGGGGCAAAAGAGAAGGTTCTGCGTGATTCCTGCAGGTTGCCGTTGCGCGTATGCACATCAATGACCGAGGACATCCGGCCGGAATACTTACTGCTGAAAGCACCGGCATGTATATCCGCATTGCGGAGTATGTCCGATGAAAAAGCGGAATAAAACCCGAGGATGTGGAAAGGCTGATAGATGTACATCCCATCCAGAAGCGCAAGATTATGGGATGGTTCGCCGCCACGTATAAACACCTGTCCTCCCCGGTCCCCAATTGAAACGACTCCCGGCATCGCCGACAGATAGGAGACCAGGTCTCCTGAGACATCCGGAGCGGGAACCAGATCTACATCGGCGGGCCGGACGGTTTGTACACCGGCTGCAACCATTGCGCCCCCTTCACGCTCTCCTTCCACAACGACAGCATCCAGTTCCGCACCGATGCGAAGCATGATGGAAAGCTGTTCTACCTCATCTTCGACCAGATCCAGGGTATCCGCAAAGGTTTCGTACCCAATGAAAGATGCCTGCAGGAGCCAGCGCCCCGGCTGCAGGCGGACCACAATAAAAAACCCATCATCATTCGCCACACCTCCCCGCAAATTTCCGGTTGCATCACGCAGGGCAATATTCACACCCTGAAGCGGCTGCCCGTCGGATGCATCCGTCACAAATCCACGAACGGTTGCCGTTTGTGCGTTGATCGGCTGGACGCAAAAGAGCATAAGGGCAATAGCGAAGAGTACGCCACTTCGCAGCAGTAAAGCCATTGCCGGGTATTGTAGCCATTTCCTGTGTGTGAATGGAATGGGGGGCCGGGAACTAGAGGAAGCCGAGTTCGAGCTTTGCCTCATCACTCATCATGTCAATCGTAAAGGGAGGGTCAAAGGTCAGTTCCACATGTGCATCGGTCACCCCTTCGGTAAGCATCACCACGGACTCAACCTGACTGGGAAGGCTGTCTGCCACCGGGCAGTTTGGAGTGGTTAAGGTCATCGTAACGAATGCCCGGTCATCTTTGTCAAGCCGGACCTTATAGATGAGTCCTAGATCATAGACATTGACCGGAATCTCCGGATCGTAGACCTGCCGGATGGATTCAATGATTTCGTCCGCTAATCCGTCCGTTTTTGAATGGTTAATCACTTCGCAGTTCATACAGCTTCAGACAGAGATGCTTCTTTTTGAATACGCTCAATCATGCGATTCAGCCCATTTTTTCGGCGTGCAGTGATGAGGCTAGGCAGTCCTATATCGTGAACCAGAGAAAATAAATCTGTTTCAAGGATTGTTTCGGGAGTCTGACCATCCATTAGACGGATCAGAAGAGCAATCATTCCACGGGTAATCAGTGCATCACTGTCTGCCTCAAAATAAATTTGGTCACCATGCACGGTGCTATCCAGCCAGACCATTGCCAGACATCCATGAATCCGGTTCGCTTCGGTCTTCAAAGAAGCGTCCATGTCCGGCAGGTTTTCGCCCAGTTCAATCAGGTATTCCCGCCGCCCGTCTGCATCGTCAAAAAGTGCCAGATCCTCCAGCAGAGCCGCTTTGCGATCTTCAATGGATTCTTCCGGCAGGAATCGACCATTGGTCGCTGCATCTGCAACGGGCGGGAACGTATTCCGGGAGGCTCCTTCGACAATCTCGTGAAGACGGGCCACCAGGGCATCAATATCTTCCTTTGTATTGTAGGCTCCGAACGAGGCACGAACGGTGCCGGGGATCCCGAAATACTCCATCAGCGGCATGGCGCAGTGATGTCCTGTCCGCACTGCGATCCCTGCCTGATCCAGCGCGTAGCCGACATCATAGGGATGATGACCTTCAAGCAGGAAACTGAGAACGCCAGCCTTTTCGGAGGCGGTGCCGACAATTTTCAGACCGGATACCGTCATGATCTCCTCGTGCGCATAGTTAAGAAGTGCTTCTTCTTTTTTTCGAAGAACTTCCATTCCGATATTTTCCAGATAGTCAACGGCGGCGGCCATACCGATCACCCCCGCAATATTCGGAGTGCCGGCCTCAAACTTGTGCGGAACCTCTGCCCAGGTGGAAGATGTACGATGCACTTCTTCAATCATATCCCCGCCGCCATGCCAGGGCGGCAAATCCTGCAGGAGTTCTTCTTTACCATAGAGAAATCCCACGCCGGTAGGACCATAAGCTTTGTGACTGCTTGCACAGTAGAAGTCACAATCCAGGGTCTGCATATCCAATGGCAGGTGTGGCAATCCCTGTGCTCCATCCAGAAGGACTGCGATATTTCTTTTGTGTGCTTCGGCAATAATGTCTTCTACCGGATGGACGGTCCCCAGGCTGTTGGAAACATGTCCCAGAGCGATGAGGCGTGTTCTAGGGTTCATTTGCCGCACCAGCGTATCAATGCTGATCGTACCGGTCAGCGACACATCCAAAACGCGCAACTGCACATGGCGCTCTTTTGCAAGTAACTGCCAGGGCACTAGATTGGAGTGGTGCTCCATGACGGTTGTCAAGATCTCGTCCCCGGGCTGGATATATTTTCGTCCGTAGGTGGCGGCAACCAGATTGATGGCTTCGGTGGTGCCCCGTGTGAAGATGATGCTGTTTTCGCTTCGTGCCCCGATAAATTGTGCCAGGCTTTTCCGGGCCGCTTCATATCGATCGGTCGCACGCTGGCTCAAGTAGTGGACCCCGCGGTGCACATTGCTGTGCTCATGTGCATAGTAGTTTGCCAGACAGTCCACGACGCATTGCGGTTTTAGCGAAGATGCGGCGCTATCCAGATAGACCAATGGTTTGCCGTACACCTGTTGGCGCAGTGCAGGGAAGTTCGCCCGCAGGGCATTATCTTTCAAAGCAGGATTTACCATTGCGCGGAGTGCCCGCGTTAGCGCAGCATGTGCTCCACATGGTCATAGAGCGTTTCATGCATTGCCGAAACAGGCGTTTTTTCAATAATATCGCCGGCAAAAGACATCAACATGAGTCTTCGTGCTTCTTGTTCGGGGATTCCCCGGGAGCGAAGATAGAAAAGTCCATCCTTGTCCAACTGTCCGGTCGTTGCTCCATGGGAGCATTTTACATCATCCGCATAGATCTCCAGTGCAGGCTTTGAATACATCCGGGCGGTCTCTGTGAGCAAAATACTGCGATTCGTCTGATAGGCGTTGGTTAACTGCGCATCCTGACGCACGAGTACTTTGCCGTTGAACACCCCGATTGCATGATCATCCAGAATCCCCTTATAATACTCAGAACTGTAACAATTCGGTTTTGCGTGATCCACCAGGGTATTGTTATCAATATGAGAGCGTCCGTGTGCCATAAACAGTCCGTGAAGGAGGCTTTCGCAGTGTTCGGCATTGGGAAGGATGGACAGATTATTCCGAGTCAGTTCGCCCCCAAACGTAAAGACACCGCTGTAAAATTTGCTCTGTGCTTCCTGATAGACACTCAGATTTGTGATGCGGCTGGATTTAGGGGTGCCCACTTGCAGATCCAGGTGGTCAACCTGCGCCTCTGGTTCAACGTGAATCTCGGTGACCGCATTGATCAGCACATAATCTGATCCTGCAAATTCCGTGGACTGCAGGATTTGCAGAGATGCACCACTGCCTGCATAAACGAAAGTTCTCGGCTGCACCAGTGTGGAATCGCTGCAGGTAATGATATGGAGGATATGGACAGGGTGATCCAGTTGGGTACCGGGATTTGCGGTGATCACGGCCCCGTCTTTTATGAATGCCGTATTCAGGGCCGCAAATGGATCCTCCGCATAGTCTGCATATGTTCCCAGACGTTCCTGAACAAGATTCTGTTTGGCGGCGGCGGAGAGGTTTTGGATGGAGACCCCGGCAGGCATTTGGTCAAGCCGGGATTGCTCCGGTGCGAAGCGGCCGTTCACGAATACGGCCACATAGGGAGTATCTAATGTGTCAACTCCCTTGGCGGAAGCCGGGCCCGCTTCGGCAAACTGGTAGGTCCGTTTGATGACCGGTGTTACATTTGTATATTTCCAGGACTCGTTCTTTGATCTGGGGAAACCGGTCTTTGCGAAGCACGCAATGGCTTTTTCTGAGAGATCGGAAAGCGGCTCTGCCGTACCATTCAAAGATTGGTAGCGCTCATAGACTGCCAGAAAGCGATCTTCTACACGGTGATCCATCAATTCAGGCATTGTCTAAGCAGATATATGATCGTAAACCCAGTCATACCCGCGTTTCTCGAGTTCAAGGGCGAGTTCTTTGCCGGCAGACTGAACGATCTGTCCGTCGACCATTACATGAACAAAATCAGGCACAATATAATTGAGCAGGCGCTGGTAGTGTGTGATAATCAAAAAGCCACGATCTGGATTACGCAGCTGGTTAACCCCGTGAGCAACGCTTCGCAGCGCATCAATATCAAGTCCGGAGTCTGTTTCGTCCAGGATGGCCATGGCGGGTTCAAGCATGGCGAGTTGGAAGATTTCGTTCCGCTTCTTTTCTCCGCCGGAGAAGCCCTGATTCACGGAGCGCTGTTTCAGGCGCGGATTTAATTCAATCAGTGCGGCTTTTTCTTTGGCTAGGCGCAGCAGTGCAGCGGCCCCCAGGGGTTCCTGCCCGCGGTGTTCACGCACGGAATTCACGGCCTGCTTCAGAAAGTTCATCATGCTGACCCCGGGTAATTCAACGGGATACTGAAAGGCTAGGAACACACCTTCGCGGGCGCGTTCATCTACATCCATCTCCAGGAGATCGTCTCCGCGATAGTGTACGGTGCCGCCGTCAATCTCGTAATCTTCACGCCCTGCGAGGATGGAGGCCAATGTGCTTTTTCCCGAGCCATTTGGTCCCATGATGGCATGAACCTCGCCGGGATTTACCGAGAGATCCACGCCCTTAAGGATGGGCATATCTTCAACGGAGGCCTGAAGCCCCCGGATTTCTAAAATTGGTGTCATTCCTTATAATATGGACAGGTACGACCCGTGAATGAGCGTTCACCCAACGGATCCTTCAAGTTCAATAGCCAGGAGTTTCCGTGCTTCGACGGCAAACTCCATGGGCAGTTTGGTTAGAATTTCCTGGCAAAATCCACTCACCAGCAGCTTAATGGCATCCTGTTCGCTGATTCCCCGCTGCTGACAGTAGAACATCTGATCTTCTCCCACCTTGCTCGTGGTTGCTTCATGTTCCACCTGTGCGGTTGGATTGTGTATTTCCAGGTACGGAAACGTATGGGCTCCGCAGCGGTCTCCTAAGAGCATGGAGTCGCACTGCGCGAAATTCCGCGCATTCTCGGCCCGTTTATTGATGCGTACCAATCCGCGATAACTGTTATTGGACTGGCCGGCGGAGATTCCTTTGGAGATAATGGTACTGGATGTATTGCGGCCGAGGTGGAGCATTTTCGTGCCGGTATCTGCCTGTTGTCTTCCTTTTGTAAATGCGACCGAATAAAATTCTCCAATAGAATGGTCTCCCTTCAGGATTACACTCGGATACTTCCAGGTAATGGCAGATCCGGTTTCGAGTTGCGTCCAGGAGATCTTAGATCCGGTTCCTTCACAGATCCCCCGTTTCGTCACAAAATTAAAGACTCCTCCTTTTCCCTCTGCATTACCGGGGTACCAGTTCTGGATCGTGGAGTACTTTACCTCGGCGTCTTTATGGGCAATGATCTCAACGACAGCGGCGTGGAGTTGGTTTTCGTCCCGACGCGGGGCGGTGCATCCCTCAAGATAGGAGACATACGAGCCTTCTTCGGCGACAATCAGGGTCCGTTCAAACTGCCCGGTTCCTGCCTGATTGATGCGAAAATAGGTCGACAATTCCATGGGGCATCGAACGCCGGGCGGGATATAGCAGAAGGATCCATCACTGAATACGGCCGCGTTCAGTGCGGCATAAAAATTATCGGTATGGGGAACGACGCTCCCCATGTACTTGCGGACAAGGTCTCCATGATTTTCGATGGCTTCGGTAAATGAACAAAAGATAATCCCGAGTTTTGCCAGTTCTTCCTTGAAGGTGGTTGTCACGGAGACGCTATCCACGACGGCATCCACGGCCACGCCCGCGAGCACTTTCTGCTCTTCAAGCGGAATCCCGAGTGCTTCAAAGGTTTGCAGTAATTCAGGATCGACCTCATCCAGACTTTCATAGCGGGGTTTACTTCCGGGTGCGGAGTAATAGCTGATATCCTGAAAATTGATTTCAGGGTGGTCAAGGTGTGCCCAGCGGGGATATTTGTCGGTATCGGAGGCCAGGGTTTCCCAATGCCGGAATGCTCGAAGTCGGCTCTCCAGCATCCAGTCGGGATCCTGTTTTTTCGCTGAAATCAATCGAATCACCTCTTCATTCAATCCCTTGGGGATCGTATCCGAGGCAATATCGGTGGACCAGCCATGCTCGTAGTCACTTTCGGCGACTTGGTGCAGGTACTGTGTGTCAGTGTTCATGTCAATTGACGGCTAGGTTCAGGCATCTAAGATATATCTATGCCGAATTTGATTGGATCAGCCTGGTAAACTTTCTGCATTGTTTTTCGTTCCTAGATTCATTCGGTTCATAAATTTAATTCAAACATGCTTCTAAAGATTACAAGGCGGGCTGGTGAGCAGATCCGCAAGGTTGCCATACAGGAAAAGATTGACCTGGAGCACGCCTATGTGCGTCTGGCAGTGATTCAGGGAGGTTGCTCGGGCCTCACGTATGATCTGGGATGGGATACGGAGGTCAGGGATGGGGATTCTCAGATGGATCTGGACGGGTTGTCTATTGTTGTGGATCGGCGCAGCGGAATGTATCTGGACGGCACAGAACTTGACTTTACGGACGGGCTGGAGGGAAAAGGCTTCCATTTTTCCAATCCTCAGGCGGCCAGAACCTGTGCATGCGGCGAGTCGTTTGGTCTGTAAGCTCCGACGCAGAAAGATCGGGTTTCTGGTTCAGGGTTCGTTAATCTGGTCAGTGTCGTATCCAGCGCACCTGATCTCCTTCCACGATTCCTCGTGTATCCACAAAGCCACCGGGAACTTCCAGAACAAATTGTGCCGGTTGTCCGCCCACAATGGGCTCATCGGAGTATGGTTTTGCCTGTTTTGCAATGTCTACAATGGTTGAGTCATTGGAAATAAACAGAAGATCAAGAGACAGCGGGGTATTGCCCATCCAGAATTGCCGGAGTTCCTGATGTTCAAACAGAAACAGCATCCCCGACTTTGGCGGGAAGGAGGTTCGCTGCATCATGCCTCGCTCACGAAGGGAGTCTGTATCGGCAATTTCGATATCAAGTGTGAGGAAGGTTTCTCCCATTCGCATGAAATCCAGGGATCCATCAACCCGGAACGGGATTTCGGGTGCTGCGGGGGTCGGTTCGGGGGAGTTCTGGCATGAAGATGCCAGAAGGAAGAGGAGTATCCAGGGAGCAAGGGGGTGGTTCATTCTGCAGTTTCAGTTTTTCTCCACTGTATACGTGTTGCGGTGTCTATGCCGAAGCGGTCACTGAAGCCGCCACGCACTTCAACCACGTATTGTGCAAGGTCGGTTGACCGAATAAATTCACGGGAGAGCGGCGTGGTACGTTTTGCAATGTTCACGATGGTGGAGTCTGCTCCCACAAAGATAATGTCGAGTGGAATGGGGGTGTTCGCCATCCAGAAGCTTAGAGAATCCGGTGCAGGGAAGATGAACAGCATTCCCTGGCTGAGTGAGAGTTGACGGCGGTGCATTAATCCGGTGGCACGGGTCTCTTCATCTTCGGCAAACTCAACCTCAATGGTTTGGAGGATCTCCCCGTTACTCCGCACAAAATCAAGTTTCCCCATCACGGGCCCGGCGGGTTCATTTGCGCAGCCCTGAAATGCAGTCACGGCAAGGGCGGCGATAAGTATGTGTCGCATCTGGAGCATGGC
>JAJECV010000086.1 GCA_022821875.1 Rhodothermales bacterium | reverse complement strand
GGTTCTGCGAGCGGAAATAATAAACGAACTTTTATCTCTTATAAGCGGCCCTTCTACCGTAATCCGTGAGGCCAGCAGTCCCGCCGCTCCCCGCCCCTCAAACTCTTTTCGGTTTCCCTCCCGCATGGTGATATCCAGTACGCCCACCAGCCGTCCTCCATACCGGGCAGGAAAACCTCCTTTGAACAACTCAGCACTGTTGATCGCATCGGTATTGAAGGTGGACATAAAACCAAACAGGTGCCCCGCGTTGTATACCGTGGCCCCGTCAAGCAGGATGAGGGTTTGCCCGGGAGTTCCGCCGCGCACATACAGTCCGGTGGAGCCTTCCGTGCCGGACTGAATCCCCGGCATCAACTGGAAGACTTTTAGCAGATCCGTCTCTCCAAGTAGAGCCGGCAGTGCTTCAATCTCTGACATGGAGATTTTCACATTGCTCATTTGAACCTGTTGGTGAAGTCCTTCATATTCACCTGCCTCAACGACGAGCAGAGAATCGTACTCCACGATGGCAGGCTGCATTTCAACCTGTTGGAGTTCCTGCAGGGGGGCGTAAAAAACAAGCGTTAAGGTCTCGTATCCTTGGTAACTGAAGCGGATTACCGCAGAGTCACCGGGGACGGTAAGACTGAAAAATCCGTATTGATTTGTAGTCGTTCCGCTCTGGATGTAGATCTCGTAGAGATTGGTTCCGACCAGCGCCTCCCCGTTATCGGCATCGGTGACATAGCCACTGACGACGACCTCCTGTGCAGACAGCCGATCCACTCCGATGAGCAAGATCAAAGATGGGACCAAGATCAGTGAACGCAATAAGCGATTCATGCAATAAAACGTTAACAGATAGAATACGGAGAACCAATGTTTCCAATCAGTATCTGTTTTATTCCATGCGACCTGAATTGGTGAATGCTTCGGGAGAATACGCGAAACTCAGCAGTTCGTGCTGCCGCATAAGCGGAATACAGGGCGTTAAGCCATCTTGAAGTTTTGCACTCATCTGCGAGTAGAAAGATAATCTTTGCCGGCTATACCCGTGGCAAAGCCCGGATAATGAAGGGATGAGTCAAAAAGTTCTCCCGCTTTGAGAAATCACGGCAAGTATTAAGTCTGAGTTTTGATCCAGAGAGGTCTCCAATGACGGGATCCAAAGGATGCCATACGGATTTTTTACTGAAAATGTGAATTTTTTGTGAAGATGAAACAATCACGCATTTCCCTCTGTAAACCCATGTATATTGAGTGAATTTGAGCCGTGACACGAGGCAGGTTGACCAGAAAATCAAACTCTGGCATCCACCCAAAAAACATCAGCACTTCTAAATCCAATTGCTTATGCTGTGTATGTTTCCGAAACCGTATTACCCGGTATCCCTGATACTTATTTTCTTCGCGTGCCTGCCACTCGAAGCCGAAGCCTATGATTTTCCACGCCGGGATAAAGTTGAATATTTACCGTTCTTTTATCAGGCTCCTGGTCAAGAGGTTGAACAAGAAAGCAATACGCACACCATCAGCGGGTTTGTTGTGGATGCGGAAAGCAGTGAGAATCTGATTGGGGCGGCCGTTTATGCGCCGGAGTTCAGTATCGGCACAACAACAAACCGGTACGGCTTCTTTAGTCTGACCGTAAATGCCGACTCGGTAAGCCTCCTCGTTTCGCATATCGGTTATGCGCCTGTGACCGTCAATCAAAAGTTGACCGAGGATGTCCAATTAACGATTGAACTTCTATCTGTGACCACCAGGCTTGATGATGTTGAGGTCGTTGCCGTCGGGGAGTCAATCGTGGAATCGGTTCAGATGGGAGAGGTGAATCTGCCGGTGGCAACCATCAGGACACTGCCGGTCCTGGCTGGTGAGGTTGATGTCCTCAAGACACTGCAACTCCTTCCGGGGGTCCAATCCGGGCGGGAGGGAACCAGTGGACTCTATGTTCGCGGAGGAGCACCGGATCAGAATTTGATCCTGCTGGACGGGGTTACGGTCTATAATGCCAGCCACCTGTTCGGTTTTATGAGCGTGTTCAATGGAGACGCGATCAAGGATGTGACGCTGATTAAAGGAGGGTTTCCGGCCCGGTATGGAGGCCGGTTATCCTCGGTGGTGGATCTGAGCATGCAAGAGGGGAACCTGCAGGAGTTTGAGGGAACGGCAGCGGTAGGCGTGGTTGCTTCCAGCTTTACCGTACAGGGACCAATCAGGAAAGATAAAGCATCGTTTATCGTCGCCGCAAGACGCACCTATCTGGACCTGTTGGTGTACCCGTTCCTTGACGAGGATGCGCGGGGGGGATATTATTTTTATGATGTCAGTGCGAAGATCAACTATATTGCGTCTGGAAAGGACCGTCTGTATCTGAGTTTCTATACGGGCCGGGACCGCGGATATACTCAGGATCGATTTGATCTGAACGATAGCGAGGATGAGTACTCTGAGGGAGATCTCGGATGGCGTAACATGACGGCTACGGCCCGGTGGAACCGCGTATATGGATCTCGATTCTTCTCAAATACGCTTTTGGGGCTCACGCGCTATCGGCTTGGAACCGACCGTGAAGTGATTCAACAACCGGTGAATGATCGTTCCACGACACTGTTCTTTAAAGAAAGCAATTTTACATCCGGCATCACAGATGTGATCGGCCGGATAGACTTTGATTTTATCCCCAATCCTCAACATTATATTCGATTTGGACTCGGTGGCATTATGCATGCCTATCATACAGGGACATTTGAAGAGCGGCAATCCGGTGAGAACATTATACCGGTTGATACCGTCTATGCGCCAGATTATTTGACAAGAAGCGTGGAAGCACATGCCTATGTAGAGGATGAATTACGCCTTTCCCCTGTTTTAACCATGAATGTCGGCCTGCGAGCCTCCACATTCTTCGTTGAAGACCGGGCATACAGTTCCCTGCAGCCGAGGTTCAGTGCACGATGGATTATGGCCGCGAATCTAGCCATGAAAGTTTCGTATGCCTCCATGCAGCAATACACGCATCTGCTGTCTGCGGCCAGTGGACTTTCGCTTCCCCTGGACTTATGGGTTCCGGCTACCGATCAGGTTCGTCCTCAAAGTGCACATCAAGTCGCGACGGGGTTCGCATGGAATTCAGAGAACAGACAATATGAGGTTTCACTGGAGGGGTACTACAAGAGAATGAACTCGCTGATTGAGTATAAAGAGGGGGTGAGCCGATATGGCATTTCAGGGGATAGCTGGGAGGAAAGGATCACGACCGGAAAAGGCTGGTCGTATGGGGGAGAAGTATTCGTTCGGAGGCATTTTGGGCGGATCACCGGCTGGGTGGGGTACAGCCTGACAAAATCAGAGCGCAAGTTTTCAGAACTCAATGGCGGTGAAACCTTTCCCTACAGATTTGATCGTCTGCATGACGTTTCAATTGTAGCCAGCTATCACTGGACCGATGCCATAGAGATTTCTGCCGTCTGGGTTTACGGCACAGGACAGGCCACATGGCTTCCAGTTGGCAGATTTTATGGTGTAGTACACGACGCCGGAGGGGGACAAGACCTCTTTAGTCGAAACCGGGCCGAAGTGCCGAGTGTGTATGGGGAACGTAATTCCTATCGTGTGCGTGCTCATCATCGGATTGATCTGTCCATGCATCTGAAGCGAAATATTCGGTGGGGGTATCGGACCTTATCTTTTGGGGGCTATAATGCGTACAATCGAAAAAATCCCTTCCTTCTGGAGGTCAGAAAGAATTGGCAAAATGAGGAGCTCCTTGAGTTCAGGCAGATCAGCGCATTTCCCGTGATCCCCTTTGTAACCTACCGAATTGAATTCTAAAATGCTCTCCAATTCTATGAAGTATTTAAGTCTGTTTCTGATTTTCGTTTGTCTGGGCTGTGAAACGATCATTGAGATTAATCCGCCAGAATACACCCCGGAGCCGGTTGCCACGAGCTTTTTTTCACCAGATAGTGTATGGTCTGTGACTTTGCACAGCAGCCTGGGTATCAACGCAAAGGGAGATACGAGTACGGAATACATCACGGATGCCTCCGTACGAATCATGGATGGTTCTAACATGATTGAGGCGCTCAATTATGTCGGGAATGGAGAGTACAGGGCAAATAAAGGTCGACTTCCAGCGTCAAGTACAAAGTATACACTTCATGTGGATCTCCCCGGCGCAACCAGTATCCAGGCGACCTCAACCGCTCCTCCACCGGTACCGTTTTCTGATTATTCAATTGAAAAAGTAGGGGAAGGGGGATTCAGGGATGACACGATCTATCGTCTGAAAGCTGTATTCAAAGACGAGCCAAATCCCAATTTTTATCAGATCGGCATCTACCAATACGTAGCGACTGATATAGACAGTCTATATTATCGAAAATCAGTTAACGAGTTACATCCTGGATGGGCGTGCGGGTATGTGGCGGCGGCCGAAACAGAAATTGATATCGAAGATCGCGGCACGACAGGTTGCGGGGATTTGGATCCAATCGTGGTTACAGACAGAAACTTTGACGGTGGCACGTATCCGTGGTCCGCAACTGTTGAGGTTTCTGAAAGGGGCGGACGGAGCGAACTGCTGCTGGTTCTATCCTCTTTGAGCGAAGAATATTTTGAATATCAGCGGACACTGGAACACAATCTATTCCTTGATCCGCTATTGGATGAGCCGATCAATGTATATTCCAATGTGACCGGAGGTCTGGGTGTTTTTGCAGGATACACAAATACGAGTGTCATTCTGCCGCTCCCCGAGTAGGGTGGACGGGATGATCTTGCCCCCCGGCAAGTCTTCAGATGCAGCCTTCCATGTAAAACGAACATCAAGGCTCTTCCTCCGCCGGTCGGCGGATTATTTCAGGCATTCAAAGATGGCCGCCGCCCCCATTCCGCCCCCAATGCACATGGTGCAAAGTCCGTATTGAATCCCGCGGCGGTGCATTACATGGAGCAGGGTGGCCGTGAGTTTGGCCCCCGTGCAGCCGAGCGGATGCCCCAGTGCAATGGCCCCTCCCTGCACATTCACAATAGACTCATCCAGATCCGCCTGCCGGATGACCGCCAGAGCCTGTGCCGCAAATGCTTCGTTTAGTTCGATCAATCCAATCTGATCCAGATTCAGTCCGGTCTGCGCAAGAACTTTCCGGATCGCCGGTACCGGGCCGATCCCCATAAAATCCGGGGCAACCCCGGCCACCGCAAAGCCAACCATGCGCGCCAGCGGCTCCACACCTAAACGCTGGGCCATTGCCTCCGACATCACGACCGTCGCCGCCGCACCGTCCGACATCTGTGAGGCATTGCCGGCCGTCACACTTCCCGCCTTCCGAAATACCGGCCTCAAGCGGCCGAGTGCCTCCAGGCTCGTATCGGCCCTTGGCCCCTCATCCGCGCTGAACCGGTAACGGACCGTGTTCGGGGTTCCATTCCGGACGCTGGTCTGCTGTACATCCAGCGGGATGAGTTCCTCCTCAAAAAGCCCCGCGGACCGGGCGGCGAGCGCCCGCTCATGGGAGCGCAGTGCAAAGAGGTCCTGATCCTCACGGGAGATGTTGTATTTCTCTGCGAGATTCTCTGCCGTATTGCCCATCGAGACGTACACCTCCGGGCTTTGCTCCGCTGTGTCAGGGTCCGGCTGAAAATAATACCCGCTCATGGGGACAAGCGTCATACTCTCAGTCCCGCCGGCAATTATACACTCGGCCTGCCCCAGCCCGATGGCCTGATTCGCCATGGCGATGGTCTGAAGTCCGGACGAGCAGAATCGATTGATGGTGGCGCCAGGTACAGAGTCGGGCAATCCGGCCCGACCGGCAATGATGCGCCCCATATTCATGCCCTGGGGCCCCTCCGGGAAGGCGCACCCGATGAGGACATCATCAACCTCCTCTGCGCTCAGATTCGGAGTACGGTCCAATGCCGCCCGAACGGCCTCCGCTCCCATTGCCTCCGGGCGCAGAAAACGGAGTGCTCCCCGCTTCGCCTTTCCAACTGGCGTGCGGAGACTGGTGACGATTACAGCTGACGATTGCATTTTCAAAGTTGTTCAGTTGCGGATGGGCCGGTTATGTTTTAGCAGGCCGGCGATGCGCTCCTGTGTTTTCGGCTGTCCCAGAAGGCCGAGAAATACCTCACGCTCCAAGTCCAGCAGATAGGATTCCGACACGTCCGATGCTCCGCTTAAATCCCCGCCGGTAAATACATATGCGAGTTGCCTGGCCAGATGCAGGTCATAATCACTGATGAATCTGCCTTGATGCAGCTGATAAACGGCGGTATTTAAGGCGGCGGCTCCGGGGCGGCCAAGTACACGAATCTTTTGAGGGACCGGGGGGCGATAGCCCTGAGCAGAAAGCCGCAGGACCTCATGCTTCGCAGCATGAAAACGCCGCGCACTGTTCAGTACAATGCATGCATGGTCGGGCAGGAAGCCCAGTTCACGCGCTTCCTCTGCACTAGTGGAAACCGTTGCCTTTGCAACCGTTTCAAAATAGCGCATCACATCAGGCAGCAGGTTACTGTCGTGGCCATGATTCTCGTCACTGGCCTTTGCTGCGAGTCGCATACTTCCTGTACCCGCTGGAATCAGACCGACCCCCAGTTCCACAAGTCCGGCATAAGTTTCGGCGGCGGCAACGGGATGTGGGGAAGACAGGATCAGTTCACAGCCGCCGCCCAGTGCCCGCTGATGGGCAGCCACGACGACCGGCTTGCGGGCATAATGTACCCGCTGCATTGCGGACTGGAACCGGGCAATATACCGGTCAATCATTTCGAGTTTGCCGGACTGCAGTGCAGCGGCCATTTCGGCGAGGTTTGCGCCCACCGAGAAGTGAGTCCCTTCATTCCCGATCACCAATCCATATAAATCAGGGCTGTGTTCAACGTGATCAATCGCATCTAACAGGCCGCCGATGACGTTGGCTCCCAGCGTACAGGCCTTGGATCGGAATTCAAACAGGGCAACCCCATCTCCTAGGTCAACAAGCCCTGACTCTTCGTTGGACCACAGATCGCCTGCCGACTCGGCTTTGATGATTGCCAGAGATTTTTCCGAAGCGGGAACCGTTTGCGCTTCATATTCTTTCTTGACCGGGATATATACGCTTCGATCCCGATAGAAGGATGCATGATCAGGCATATCCAAAACCCACTGCGGCAAGTTCAGTCCCTCTTTGAGCATTGCTTCTCTCACCACGTCAAACCCGATGGCATCCCATGTTTCAAATGGCCCCATCTTCCAGCCAAATCCGGAGCAGATGGCCTGATCTACACATGCAGGGCTGCCGGTCACCTCGCCGATTCGCCTTGCAGCATAGGCCATCAGATCCAGCATTGTACTGCGAAAGAATGCCCCCGCGCGTTCCTTATCTTTGAACAATGCCGAGAGGCGCAGGGGAAGCGGGCCCGCAGACTTGATCCTGCGCAGGTCTCCAAGATTCAGTTCTGCCGGATCTTCGTACTGCATTGAACCGAGATGGAGCGACTGAATCGTGCGGCCCTCTTTCCGGTAGAATCCGGCTTTGGTTTTCGCTCCCAGGGCTCCTTGATGGACTAACGTTTTCAGTACGGCCGGTACGAGGAAGCGTTCTCGGCTTTCGTCGTGCGGAACACTCTCATACAGGTTTGCACACACCAGTTGCATCACATCCAGCCCGACCAGATCGGCAGTCCGGAAGGTGGCTGATTTTGGGCGGCCCGCCAGTGGCCCGGTCAGAGTATCAATCTCCTCAATGGTATAGCCCCCGCGGACAAACTGCTCCATGGCTCCCATGATACCATAAATCCCAATCCGGTTCGCAATAAAATACGGAACATCATTGGCCGGCACCACCGTTTTGCCCAGATGGACGCGGCTATACCAGGTAATCCGGTCTACGACCCGGGGGTCCGTGTCAGGGTGGGGGATCAGTTCCAGAAGGCGAAGGTATCGCGGCGGGTTGAAGAAGTGGGTCCCCAGAAAACGCTGCCGAAATTCCGGACTGCGTCCTTTTGCAAGTATGCGGATCGGGATGCCGCTGGTGTTGGTGGATACGATGGCAGCCGGACCCGTATGTGCTTCAATCTTTTCTAACAGGGCCTGTTTAATGTCCAGACGTTCCGTCACCGCTTCAATCACCCATTCCACCTCGGCAATCTTCACTAGATCATCTTCAATCGTACCACACCGAATACGCTGCATGGTTGCCTTCGTAAAAAACGGATTGGGCTTCAGCCGTGAAGCATCTTTCAGGCGCTTTTTGACCAGAGAACGCGGCTCAGTGTCCTTTGAGGCCAGATCTAGGAGCAGTACCTCAACGCCTGCATTGGCAAGATGGGCTGCGATCTGCGCCCCCATGGTGCCTGCACCAATTACTGCCGCCCTTCGAAGCGGCAGACGTGTAGAATTTCGTTTCATGTAATCTCTCGGCACTCAAAACCAGTTAGAACATTCTGCGCCGCTATGGTTCCCTTAACATAAAAAGCGGTGTCGGTCAGAGGGTGTCTAGAAACAATCAATATGACGGGGGCTCAGTTTGACGGATAATTGTCTTGCTAGCCCGGCCTCCTCCTTCCTTAGGTTGCACCGTCGCGCATAACGACAAATTTGCCGCAGTTGTTTGATCCCGTGGACCCCTATCCCATCTCCGTGTATGGCGTGGGATGGGGGCTCCCAACTTCCCTAAGGCCGGGGACTTCGCTCCAGCAACTCCGCAGGATCTCTCCTTTGTTTGATGCCCTCCGCGCTACGATGCTCCGATCTCTGACTTCTCCATTGCGTACATCGCAGGCTTCAATGTCTTCCATCTTCCCTGCGCAGCAGCCCCAGGGTAGAATAGAGACCTCCCAGATCCAGCTAAAGTGCGTGCATACGTTTATGGATAGAATTCTCTTACTTTACCAACGTCACAAATCCCGTTCTCTCATATCTGCTCTCTGCTCCCGTGGCAGTCATGCGGTATAAATAAGTTCCAGACGCAAGGCTTATCGCATTCAACTCGATGGTGTGATTCGCACCCGCTTCAAATGATTGCGCGGGTAATTCTATCACTTTACGCCCCAACACATCCATAACCTGTAACGTTACCTGTGCTCTCTCAGGAAGATCAAACTGGATCCGCGTGGATGGATTAAAGGGATTAGGATAGTTTCCATGGAGCACAAACTCTGTCGGAAGTTCGGTGATTTCGTCCTCTACTGAGGTTATGACACTCGGGAAGAAGGCACCTGCGATGATCCGCTCTCCTGTTATCCCCCCTATTTCAAGAGTTTGCGAGTAGGCCGTCCTGAGCGTTCCCGCATTCGGGTCAAACGGGAGAATATCTGGATCAGGGTCATCGTTTGGGTCATCAGGATTGTTCCAGTAATAGTCCACATATCCTCCCCCGTCCAGAGCTGTATTGATGATTCTTCGTACGAACGTAGAGTCTCCTCGCAGATCGGGATTATTGATGACGGTCCGACCCTCACGCCACGCATCAAATCCGTGAAAGATTACATACCCTCCCTTCGTTATGATATAAACATAGACCAGACCGTCTTTGAAAAATCCTCCGTCTTGAGCATCTTTCCTAAGTTCCACCCTCATCTGCGAAGCTGCAATTCCTAGCGATTCAAAGAGTTGGGTCACCCATGTCGCCGTCCCCTCTACAAATTGCTTCAGGGTCTCTCTGTCTTTCACGTCTGAGGCGGAAACAGCAGGATATTCAAGATCATCGGGAAGCGTTACCGTTAAAAAACTTAAATCCTGATAATATCCGCCAACGACAACAAGATCACTGTCAGTCAATGAAGATGCGTAACGCATCGCATAACTGGACTTGCAGGTGGCACCTGGCGCGTTGTCCGAATTATCCCTCGGATCATTCCAGCAATACTCCACCCGGATTGCTTCTTCGCCCTTTTCTGCTTTCAGCATTTTCTTAACAACTTCATTGCCCTCATCATCCTTTACATCCAGCGCGGGCAAACCATTCAAGTTCGGATCCTTACCATAATAGATAATTCTACCATCACTGCCTTCAGTACCGCCCGTTGCAAATAGAACTACATAAATCTTGCCTGAGTTGTAATCACTGCCTTCCTCATATACTTCACCGAGCAATTTAGTACGCTCCTCATCGGTCTCTATCCCTTCAAATACCGAGGTAGCCCAGGTAACAAAAGCTTTGAGTGAATCTTCATTCACTTTCCCATCCTCACCGGTGACTGCCCCGGCAGTGACTTTGGGAACCTGCGCACGAAGGGAGTGGGATTCGGATAACGGTACTCCCGCTCCTAAAAAGATGACCGAAAGCACGGCCGTGATAGATAAGTTATTGATTAACGACTTCATTTATCTGACAATTTTAGCATGCTGATTGGTTGAATACCCTGCCGGTGCAACGGTACCAAGGTCAAGGTACGAAAAATATACCAAAGATTTCTGTTGTACGTGCCGCCAACCCCTAATCTGAAACCCCTTATGTCCATGAGGAACTATGCAGTCTCCGATTTGAAGGGATGACCCGGCATATAATCCCCCTTCAGACACGGATTGGAACGGCGCTGTGACTGCATTCAGACATTGCATCATAGATCGCATATTCAATTGCAACATTCCTTCTCATCTTCATAACGGCGACCCAGATTTCCAACTGATCCTGCACCCTGAAGCGGAAGATCTTGCAGCGGTTCAATGGAACGTTTTCAACTTGAAAAAATGAAATCAACCTCTTGCGAAAAGCCCACAGGGTTGTATGAAAAGACCGATACCATCCGTATTCGTCGGCATGGATTTCGATACGACAAGATGGGTACAACGGTTTGTAGACATCGAACAGAGCGCGGGATCTTCCGCATAGAATTCATGGAGATGCCGGATCGGATTGAATGAAGGAGAAATCAGCACTGTAAACGGATGGATCTGGCGCACAGGCGGCACCACAGAGGGACATTGGATCTTTATCCAAAAACGGCACTCCGAAGTGCGAAAACGTTGAACCCGTCACATTCGGTTGCAGTGGATGGATTTGCCGGGGTTCCCCGCTTTACCGGGCGGCTTCCGCACTGGGTTTCTGGACGGATACGCAAATAACAGCCTCCGCACGCTTAGCGTTCTTGTGTGAATTGGATGGGTGCTCTCTAGTTCATGGAGAGTTTCCAGCCATCCAGATATTCGAAACTTCAAGGCTGGAGGAGACACCCCGCAATCTGGTGCCCGTGCATACGGCCCCAATGGCGTGGCTGCTCGCAGGAATTGCAGATCAGACAGGTTGTCTGATCCTGCTCATACCTTGATCAATGACGGTGCAGGGACACATTCCCCACTCCGGCAGACATCACAATAGATGCATCGCCGCCCCCATTGATCTTGCCGGAGAACGAGTTGGAGAGCAGTTTTTTGGAAACCTCAATCGGCCACTCACAGGTCACCGTCCCCAGACTCGCAGTCCCCCGGACCTCGGCCTGCACATCTTCCGGGAGCGAGAGAGAGACATTGCCCGCACCGGTGCGCAGTTTGCTTTCGCCACGGGGCTGCCCATGCATTTCCACGGTCACATTTCCCGTACCTGCAACGGCATGCAGTGCATCCATCGAGGCGTAGACAGACAGGTTGCCCGCCCCCGTCACAATCTCTGTATCATACAGATTCCCGGAGATCTCCACATTCCCGGCCCCTGATTTTACATCCACATCCCCCTCCACATCCTCAATAAGGATGTTGCCTGCCCCCGTGCGGCCCTCAATGTCTCCGATGACCTCCATGATTGTGATATTGCCGGCACCGGTTTTGAAACGGATATCGTACTCCTCAGGTACGCGCACGGTCAGCCGAATTTTGATTGCCGCTCCCTTGCGCCACCGCATTTGCCGGCGCTCCTCTTCCACCCGTGACTGAATATGTACGTCATCCCCGTCCTTGTCGAACTCGTAGCGGTGTGCCGACTGGAGAATCCGCTCGGCCTCCTCTGCACTTTCCGCCCGCGCACGGCGCTCCAGTTCAATCTTTACATAATTGCCCCCGGTCGCCTCAATTTCTACATTGCCCCGGTCCAGATCCAGCGTAAGCTCCCCTCCCGGGTTCACCCGGTACTCTTTTTTGATCACATCCCGGGCCGTCGGGATGGATCTGAATGCAGCCAGTAACAGAACGGCCGCGGCCGAAAGGCCAAGGATCTTCGTAGCAGCAAAGAGGCGTTTCATCTTGAAATCATCGTATGGAAACGGTTTCATTTCTGGTAAGGCTACGAATAATTTTACAATTAAGTTGCAAAACAGAGGTGGAATGGAATCCTGAGCGCGGGATGACGGTTCAATCTCCCATCGCTGAATAAACTTCGGATGGCCAAGGTTACGCTCCGGCGCTTAGACAACAAGTTTCACTTCCTTGCTGCGAACAGCAATGGAAATACGCTGCATTTTGATACTGGCTCGGAAGAAGGAGGCAGCGGGCAGGGAGTCGGTCCAATGCAGGCAGTCGCCATGGCGCTTGGCGGGTGCAGCGGGATTGATATTGTAATGATCCTCGAAAAACAGCGCCAGAACCTCCGGAAATTCCATGCCGCCATTACCTATGACCGTGCAGAAGAGGAAACGCCCGCGCTGTTTACCAACCTGCATGTACATTATGAGTTTGAGGGGGAACTGGATCCGGAAAAAGTTCGCCGTGCAGTGGATCTGAGTGTTAACAAGTACTGCTCGGTGGCAAAAATCCTGGAAAAGACCGCCTCTATCACCGTGAGCTGGTCCATCAATGACCAGCCCTATACCCTAGAATCTGCAAATTAAATTTTTTCAACCATGAGTGTAAATCATGCAAACGCCTCCTGGGAAGGAGATCTAAAGTCCGGCAGCGGACACATCAAAACGGACCGGGGATCCCTGGATACGCCGTTCACCTTCAGTTCCCGCTTTGAGGGGGCCCCGGGCATCGGGCCGGAAGACCTGGTGGCGGCCGCCATCTCCGGGTGTTTCTCAATGGCCCTCTCCAATGAACTGGACGGTCGCGGCAATACGGCAACCCGTGTGGACACGCGCTCAACCGTCACCCTCGGGCCGGATCCGGCGGGCGGTTTCCATATCTCCAGTATTGATCTGGAGGTCCGGGCAAGTGTGCCGGGGCTGGATGATGCGGCGTTTCAGGATGCGGCCGAAGCGACCCGGACCGGGTGCCCGATTGCAAAGCTCTACGCAGGCACGACCCTCAATCTGGACGCGCAGCTTGTGTCCTGATTGAGGGCGGTCCCCGCCGCCACGCAGGGAATATATCGGCCTTAGTTGTCCGGCTGGCGGAGTGTTCCGTCCGGCTGGGCAGTCAGATGTCCGTTCCGGACCAGCGGAGAGATCTGTGCGGTCACCTGCTTCCTGAAGGCTGCACTGGTGGATCGAAAGCCGAACATGCGGGCAACCTCCACTGCGCATTCTTCCGGGCTGATCGCAAGGCACCGCTCCACCGCACGCAGGATCGCTTTCTGATACTCCCGGGGCGGAATCATTTCCGGTTTTTTCAGCAGAGGGTTCTCCAGTCTGCTGCGGTTTCGCACCTGCACCTCTCTGCCGCGCTTCTGCAGGAAATTCGGATCCAGATCACACCGCTCCACCATTGCCCGGCGCACCGCATACCTGAGTGCGTCGTGGATCTTTTCCCGGATGCGTTTTCCCGTGTGCTCGTATCCCCAGGCCTCCCGTGTTTTACGAACCACGAGATCCTGATGAACCGGCCCTTCCACCTCCACCATCGCTGCAATCCAGTCGGCCACATCCCTGATGTGAGCTTCGTGGATGTCAAGGTACGTCCGCATGACATACTTCTCATACCCGTTATCAGAATCAAATTCTTTGTATTTCCTGGACTCCTTCGGGGGCTGTCCGGATTTCTTTTTTCTCACAATCACCGGATCCAGCACAGCCTGGCGCTGAGCCCTGGAAGTATTTACAGGCCTTTGCACACACGCCTGTCGAATGGCTTCCACGGCCCGCTCGGTTTCGGTGTCGGGATGCGCAAACCAGTCGGTGCTCCATATACGGTGGAAGGTCCAGCCTTTCCCCTCCAGAAGTGTCTGGCGCATCCGGTCCCGCTCCCGTGCCCAGTGGGATGAGTGGTACCGGGCTCCGTCACATTCAATGGCCAGAATGTATGCTCCCTCCCGGTCTGGATCCCTGACGGCAAGGTCAATCAGAAACCCTTCCGAGCCGACCTGATAGTCGACTTCGTATCCGTACCTGCGGATCGCATTGGCGACCGCCTCCTCAAAGGGGCTGTCGGGTTCCCGTCCGGTAATGACGGGGACATCCATTTCGCCGGTTTCGGCATACTTGAGGAAGGTCTTGAGCATGTAGGGCCCCCGGTGCCGTGCTTTATCGTGCTGGATATCGGTGTGCCGGATGGAGGAGAAAACGCGGCACCGCTTTTTTGCCCGGGTGAACAGCACATTCAGCCGCCGCTCACCCCCATCATTGGAGACGGGGCCAAAATTCTGAAAGAGCCGCCCGTCTTCGGATCTCCCGTATCCGATGGAGATCAAAATCACATCCCGCTCGTCTCCCTGCACGGTTTCCAGGTTCTTCACAAAGAAGGCACTCTCTTTTGCCTCGCTGCAGAAGGAGTTGAGCTCCGGGTGAAGGGCCCGCATCCGCTCTGCCTCATTCTGAATCGTAGTCTGCTGGGATTGACTCATTGCCACAATACCAAGCGATTCATCTGGCCGCGTTCTAGCGTGCTCCAAAACGGCCTTCATGACCGCCTCGGCCTCCTGTGGATTATTTCCCTTGCCACTGCCCCGGTAGTAGGTTCCGCCGACAAATTCAAAGGAGAGTCCCAGTTCGGCCGTGGACTCGGCCGGGCTGGGCGGGCAGACGAGCCGGTTCTCGTAGAACTCCTGATTGGAGACTTCAATCAGCGATTCATGCTGCGACCGGTAGTGCCACTTCAGCATACAGCCGGGCATGTTTCGGGCCTCACAGAGTGCAAGGATGCTCTCCATATCTGCAACCTGTCCGGCAATCACCTCTTCCACATCCTTTTTCACATCATCATCCTCCTCAATTGTGACCAGTTTCTCAAAGAAGGTCGTTGGCGGCAACTGCTTCTGATCCCCGACAATGATCGTGCGTTTTGCCCGCATTACGGCACCAATCGCATCCGCAGGCCGTACTTGACTGGCCTCGTCAATCAGCAGCAGGTCAAACGTCAGCCCGTCCGGATCCAGATACTGGGCAACCGACAGGGGGCTCATCAGAAAGACCGGCTTGATGGTCTGCACCGCATCCCCCACCTCTTTCAGAAGCTTGCGCAGCGGCATATGCCGGGTCTTCTTTTTTGCCTCTCCGCGAAGCACCCCCATTTTTCCGCGCGTACCTTCTGGAATGGATGCATAATGAGCAGACATGACTTCCTGTGCACTGAGCATCAACGGAGCCGAATCGAGGTTTTTGAACTCTTCCACCAGTGCGGAGCGCTCTTGGCCGCTCATTTGGCGCAGATTGGGGTTCAGCTTTTCAAACCGCTGATAGAGCGCCTCGGCGCGGATATAGTCATACGTGTCACAGGCATGTTCCGGGGCAAGCCTGCCATCGGCCAGCCGGATGCGAAGTTCATCCAGACCGTTCTCACTGACCGCATTCGCACGGTCATGCAGCTGGATCCATATGTCCTGCCCTTCAGGGTCTCTTTCCCAGAGAGACATGCGCGTCATGATCGTGGCGAGCGGTACGCTGCGGATCGTGTCCTGCCCGAAGGCCTGCTGGAAATCCAGATCACACAGACCGGCCACCTCATCCCACTTCTTTTCCACCGTGTGGACACAATCCTGCAACCGGTCCGCAAGCTCACCCGCACGGGCATCTTCAGGCCAGTTCGCAATCTGCGTTTGGAGTGCATCGGATGTGCCGAGCAGTCTGATTTGTTCGTTGATCCACCCGGCCGATGCCAGCGCCTCGGTCACATCGGTCTTCCATCCCCGCCATAACGGGCCAAGGAGGAGTTCTCCCAGAGATCGCTGCTCCTCGATTTCCTGCAGCTGCGACCGGTGATGAATGAGGGTGTCTAGGAGTTTCAGCCGGTCCGTAGTTGATCTGGGCAGGTCTTTTGCGGCTTCCTTCAGCGCTTTTACGGCCTTCCGGTAGGAGCCGCTCAGCCATCGGAAAAAGGAATGCCGGCGTCTGGAAATCTCCCGCTGTTCCGTGCTCCAGTCCCGTTCGAAAGCGCTCGGCATCATAGACGCTTCCAACTCGGTACGGGCTGCCTGCTCGTTCCGGATCGTCTCAAATAACTCCTGCAGTCTGCCTGCATGGCGCATCACCTCCTCCCGCGTCACCAGATCATCTACCTCCGCCGGTCTGTCTCTCATGGCGCGAAGCAGGGTCACGGTGCGGTCCACAAAAACCAGATCTCCCTCCGCGTCATGGCTGAGCGCGGAGCATGCCGTTTCCAGACAGGTTCTCAGTTCCTGAAAGCAGCCTCGAAGTGTTATCACTTTGTCCCTGAGCCGGTCGCGGTCCATGGGGGTCATTTTCCGGTTGGCTCCTCGCCAGGGATGAGACCCTTCCGGTCCGTATTGCCGGGTTAAGCCGGCAAGCTGCGCCACCTGCTTTCGGGCGACCTGTGCGGTTTCACGGTCCCAGGTTGCAATGTCGTTGATCTGGTAGTCCGGTCTTGGCAGGTCTTCGTTTGCGATGATGGCCATGAGTCTGGTCAGTTGACCAATGACAAGGTAGGGGGTTTCGCCGCTGATGTCTTCCACCGTGTGAAGCTGTCTGGACAGATCGTTCAATTCATCCCTCACGGCCTTCAGGCGTTCGTATTCGGAGTGGTCATTCACCTTGGGTTCTCCCAGGTCCAGGGTCGCTCCCAGGTTCTGATAGACGGCTTTTTTCTTGGCTTTGGTGGAGTGCATTTCCAGACACAGAGGGCCAAGCCCACACGCTTCCAGCCGATCATAGACCACTTCAAGCGCTGCCCGCTTTTCTGCCACAAACAGCACCTTCTGATTGTCCCGAACGGAAACGGCAATGATATTGGCAATGGTCTGGGACTTACCGGTACCGGGCGGCCCCTGAACGACCATGCTGCGGCCGTCCCGTGCCGCGGCAATGACGCGGGTCTGCGATGCATCGGCTTCCATGATGTGCCCAAGATCCTGGGGGTTCGTATACCGCTCATCAAGGTTCTCATCTGGATCAAACAGGGGAGAACCATCCCCAAAGCCGCCGCACAAGAGCTGCTGCATCAGGTCGGTTGGTTCTGCATTATCCAGATCTTTGGACATGAGAAATTTGCCGGATGAGTAGAAGCCCAGCTGGATCACATCGGCATATACGCACCACCTCTCACGCTTGCTGACCAGATGACTGACCTGCTGAAAATACCCGGACGGCAGCCATTCCTCTCCTTCCGGCCATGGCGGGAGCCGAACCTCAAATTCGCTCTTGATAAGGGCATCAAAGGAGTGGTTGGGTTCCAGATCCTGATCCCGAAGCAGCAGTTTAAAGTTGTCTTTGACCCCTTCCCGTATGAGTTCAACCGGGAGCAGCACCAGTGGCGCAAAGCGTTTGATTGCGGAGGAATCACTCTCATACCAGCGCACGAACCCAAGCGCGAGGAAGAGGGGATTTGCCCCCTGTTCCTCAATGGAACTGTTTGAATCACGATAAAGCTGCAGGAGGCGCTTATGCAGTGCATCCTTGGTCAGGCGCGTCTGCAATTTGAGATCGGTATGTCTGGTGCCGGGAGGGTCCGGGTCTGGAATAAAGATGTTCTCCATAAGGTCCGGCTCGTCATATCCGTCCCCGGAATGGAGGAACTGCATCTTCTTCCTTTTCTGCACCAGCAGCTTGAAGATCTCATCGGAGCGTTCATCGATGATATCAAGATGTTTTCCCCGGTCTTTGCCGACAGGGGAGTGGATCAGGCGGTTCCGCTTGCTGGTATCAATGAGTCGTTCTTTGAGCGATTTGATCGCCTGCGCCCAGCCTTTTGGGAGCGGAACGTTCTCCGGTATCGGATCTTGAGCGGTGTCCTGAACCCTCTGGGCATCCTGTGATTTTAGATCACGCATGGAGTATTCTGGTGAGTACGATTGTGATGAGAGATTGGGACATATTCCATCAGTTTGGGGTTTCCGGGGAGGACAAATAGACACGGGTAGATCGTGGAGGCATGGTCAAGGAATTCCCTGCGTCTGCGGAACCGGCCGGGTAGAGCTGCCGATAGCTTCCCTCGGGGATGATCAGTTCTTGTGCCATGTCGGATGCGTTGAAGACCACCACTGCACGCTCTCCATTTAGCTGCCGCTCATAAGCAAGTAACCGGCGCTCATCGTCTGCGGTGAGCCACTTGATGGTTCCGTGAATAAACAGTTGCCGGTTTGCTTTGCGGAGCGCAATCAACTGCCGGTAGAGGCCGGTCAGCTGGTGATCCGCCACAACCACATCCGGGTGTCTGTCCAGACCAGACGGGTGCGTACGCTCATCTTCAAAGCGGTAGTCGGACCACAGGAGCGGCTTCCGCACATCCGGGTCATCGCCGCCCCACATGCCCATCTCATCCCCGTTCCAGATATGAGGGGCACCGGGCCAGGTGAATTGCTGTACGAGAATCAGTTCCTGGATTGCCCTTGTTCGTGCATCCGGGCGATTCACCTTGAAATCAGGATTTCCTCTGGGGTTCTGGTGATATTTATAGAGCGCCGGGTTGTAGATGCTAGTGCTGATTCGAGGTGTGTCATGACTGGCAGTAAGATTCATCATGGCATTCCAGAAGCGATTCGGGATCCCCGCCATGACAGAATCCAGATGCGCCACATACCCGGATGCGCTCAGATTCGGGGGCGTTTGTGCGAAGAAACTGCGCGTTGGCATGTACCATCGGTAATTCATCACCGCATCAAATATATCTCCCTGAACCCAGGGGACCGGATCTGCCATCCGGTGCGGCCATGAATCCCACCAGACCTCTCCCACAAGGTAGGCTTCCGGGTTGATGCTCCGAACGAATTTGCGGTAGTCCCGCCAGAACCCGAGGGGAACCATTTCTGCGACATCCAGCCTGAATCCGTCTAGTCCATCCTCCGGATCTCCATCCCCGTTGGGATCCAGCCATCTTCGGGTAACGTTATAGATATGCGCTTTGGGGCCGGGATGAAGGTCTCCTTCATGTGCCCCGTGCGTGTGATCCTCCGGGACGTTGATTTTTGCCAGTTCGGGGAGGGATTTTACGCCTAACCAGCCGTCGTAGGAAAACTCGTTTGTGTCGGGGGTGGCTGGATCGTCAAATTCGTTGATCTCGTACCAGTCTGCGAACGCGGACTCCTGCTGATGCTCCAGCACATCCTCCCAGGCCCAGAACCGCACACCGGTGTGATTCCAGGAGTAATCCAGAATGATCCGCATGTCTCTGGCGTGCACCTCCTGGATCAGTTTCAGAAAGAGGCGGTCCGCGGCCGTCCACTGCCAGGTATCCGGGTCCAGAGGATCCTCTGACTCGGCAATCTCACGGTCCCCGGCCGGGTCAGGGCCAAAATTACGATCTACATGACGGTAATGACGCGCATCAAACTTGTGCAGGGAGGGAGCATCATTAATCGGATTCAGATAAAGCGCATTGACTCCCAGATCCTTCAGATAATCCAGCTTGTCCAGAATTCCCTGCAAATCCCCGCCGTAGCGCCGCCATTGCGCGGCGGTATAGAAATCTTTGTCATTCTCAATGGCCCAGTCCTCCTGTTTATACCAGTCATGGGTCCAGGGGGTCGGTGCCCAGTTGTCCGGCTGTGAATCAAACCAGAAACCGCGTATATCCTCCGGCGTGGGGTCATTCGAGGGATCTCCGTTGCGGAATCGTTCCACGAAGATCTGATACCAGATCGCCTCGTCCGCCCAGGATGGGGGATCGCTGAGCAGGGGTTGGGCCTGTGCCGGGGCGGTGAGGCCAATGAGCAGTAAAAAATTAACGCAAATACGCATCGGTTCCATCTAGCCAGTCTTGACGCGGAGGGCAGAATATATCTACATCCAGTGTGTCCTTCAGAGCAACCGCTTTATGCGGGAGCCGGGAGGGGATGACGAGGACTTCCCCTTCGTGCACAATGACTTCCTGTTCGCCGCCGGGGCCAAGCCAGAATTGGAGGGCACCCCGAAGAACGTAGGTTAGTTGCTCATTGTCGTGAGCATGCCACGGCACCTCGCAATCTTTTTCAAGGTAGACATGGGTGATCATCATTCGCTCCCCGGTAATGATACGCCGGTCAAGGCCGTCCTTGACCTTTTCCAGCGGCATGTCATCCCATCGGTGCAGCGTGGCCTGTTGGTTCATCGTTGTTGTCTGGATGGTTAAGAAGTGCGGAGTGATTCTCCCCAAAGATAACTAGAGCGGATCGCTCTGACAAATCATTCTGCAGGATTTTCCGAAGAGATCTGTTTTTGGCGGGTTCGAGTTTTCGGATTGGCGTTTTTATGGAGCATCGGAGCGGACTTTCCGACCTGGACGATCTGTGTCTGCTGCTCCTCCAGGTAACATCATCTGGTACGAATTCAGTTTTGTTGAGGTGATGGTAAGTCTTGTCGCACCTTTCCGATCAAGTGCCAAGCAGAATCTCTTCGTTTATGCGCAGACAGCTCTAATTCCTGCAGAGCAGTCATTTATCCCCCCGGCAGTCCCTATCTTTGGGGAAATCATATTTTCAGGATATTGAACCCATGAAATGTATTTCCTTGCATAATGGGGTGCTTCTTCTTGCAGCGCTTTTGTGGTTTGGCTGTTCGCAGGATGAGTCTGCACGGCTCGTCTTGACCAACGGTAAGATTGTAACGGTAGATCCTTCCCTGCCCGAGGCAGAGGCGCTGGCTGTGAGCGGGGACACGATCATGGCGGTAGGCACGTCTGAAGAAATTGCAGCCTACATCGGAGCAGAAACGCAGGTTATTGATCTGGGGGGAAAGTTGGCGATTCCAGGGCTCATTGAAGGGCATGGCCATTATCTAGGCATTGGAGAGGCCAAGATGATCCTTGATCTGGCGAATACCAAGAGTTGGGAGGAGATTGTTGCGATGGTTGAAGCGGCAGCACTTGATGCCGAACCTGGCGAATGGATCACCGGTCGCGGGTGGCATCAGGAAAAATGGGATTCCATTCCCGCCGGCACGGTAGAAGGTGTTCCGACCCATCACAGCCTCAGTGAGGTGTCTCCGGATAATCCAGTTTTTCTGCGGCATGCCAGCGGCCATGCCGCCTTTGCGAATCAAGCTGCAATGAATGCGGCAGGGATCAGCCCGGAAACTCCCAATCCTGCCGGTGGAGAACTGGTACGTGATCTGCGCGGAGAATTGACGGGGCTTATGCGGGAGACTGCCGAGTATTTTGTGGAGGCTGCACTGGAAAAATCCAGAGAGGGCATGAGCGCCGCCGAACTGGATGAGGAGCGGCGCACTATGGCACGTCTGGCTGCGGAGGAAGCCCTTACCCATGGCATCACATCGTTCCACGATGCCGGTGCAGGATTCAGTACGGTGGACTTCTTCCGGGAGTTGGCAGATGAGGGCAGCCTGCCGGTTCGACTCTATGTAATGATTCGATCAAACAGTACGGAACTGTCGGAGCGACTGGCAGATTATCGGATGATAGGATACGGGAATCATCACCTGACGGTACGCAGTGTGAAGCGTTCGATTGACGGGGCGCTGGGATCTCACGGTGCCTGGCTGCTGGAACCCTATGCAGATATGCCTTCTTCCAGCGGGCTTGAGACGGTTGCAGTGGAAGAAGTCCACGCAACCGCGGAGATTGCAAAAGCCCATGGTTTCCAGGTCAATGTCCATGCCATTGGAGATCGTGCAAACCGGGTGGTTCTGGATATTTACGAATCGTTCTATGGCACGGCAGAGGAAGATTTACGGTGGCGCATTGAGCATTCCCAGCACATCCATCCAGACGATATTCCCAGATTCGGGAGTCTGGGGGTTATTGCAGCGATGCAGGGAGTCCATGCCATCAGTGATGCTCCGTGGGTCTATCGCCGGCTGGGAGAGGAGCGGGCTGCAAGCGGTGCATATCGCTGGCAGACCTTATGGCAGACCGGTGCAGTTGTCACCAACGGAACGGACGCGCCCGTGGAGGCAATTGATCCCCTCGCAAGTTATCATGCAACGGTGACACGCAGGCTTGCAGATGGATCGGTCTTTTTCCCGGAGGAACGACTCTCCAGAGAACAGGCGCTGCAGTCGTACACCATCAATAATGCATACGCAGCGTTTGAGGAGGAGATCAAAGGATCACTCGTTCCAGGCAAGCTGGCCGACATTACGGTACTTTCAAAGGACATCCTGACGATTCCGGATGAGGAGATTCTCTCTACAGAGGTGCTCTATACGATTATCGGCGGGAACATTCTATACCAGAGAGATCCATGATCCGGTTTGATTCCAACCCGCAAGGCGGGAAAGAGAAGGGGCGTGTCAGGGAAGTTGGACCAATCGTGAGGCCGGGCGGTACCCTTCAAGAGAGGCTTTTATGCAGGGTTTTCCGGGGCTGCACCGGACGATTCTACGCTGCAAGGTTGGCGTTGTATGGATGGGGGTGGGGCCCGTCAGAATGATCCATTACAAAGCCGGTGACACGGTGCGCCCGCACCTGCAAGGCTGCCGGCAGGGGAAAGAAAAGTTCCCGCAGCGCAGCGGTCTGGAAAGCGACAAGGATGATGAGTTTGCCTTGAGGTGGTCGGGCGGCGATTTTGGTTACCACTCGACCCGAATCCCCATCTGCATGGAACGCCCTGCCGCGGGGTACATAAAGATTGTATCCGATCCACCTGGATCCAGGAATCCAGTCGTACTGAAGGTGTTATTCATCAGGTTGACCGTCTCAAATTCCACTGCCATCCAGCCCAGGGTATAGATGACTTTAAAGTCTACGGAAGAGAAGTTTTCCAGTCGAATGGAATTCGCATCATCCAGCCAGGTGCGGCGCGTACTTCGCACCGTTGCCATTGCCTGGAGCCGGTCAAGAACGGGGATGCTGATTGCGGCCGATACATAATCACGCGGGATCGTGCGGACAAATTTCCCTTTGTTCTCCCCGGCACGGTAGGTCACGTTCTGCAGAGTATAGTTAAATCGGAACAGAGCAACCTCCGTCCGCTCCAGTTGCACGCCCATCTCAATCCCTCTGTGACGGCTGCTTGCAATGTTTCCGTATTGGAAGGTCTCAAACTGAAAATCCAGTTCGTCCTCCATATCCATCTGATAAATGCTCAGGGATACTTCGCCGTTCAAGTTGCCGGGGATGAGCGCTGTGCGGTGATAGAAGCCGGTTTCAAGGCTGATACCGGTCTGCGGCTTCAGTTCTGAATTGGAAATAGTAATCCCGTAGGGCGGCATGGGCACCGGGATCAGCCTCTGACCAAAGAGCTGATCCAGCGTTGCTGTTTTAAAGGATCTGGCAACATTGGCATACCAGCTGCCGACATGTCGGGCATTGGCCACATAGCGCAGGTTAAGACCTATTTTGGGACTCAATGCGGTATGAATTGCATCCTGTTCTGTGCCTCCTTCCGGTGCATACGTATCCCGAATGTGATCATAGCGGATCCCCGCCAACAGGCGCAGCCGGGAGGTCGGCTCAATATCATATTGCATGTACGCGGCCAGCGCCTGACGGGAACCGTCCCCCTTGCTTGAGAGGTCTCCTTTCTTTCCGTCAAACCCATTAAAGTCTTCCGCCGTACCGGTCACCATATCATACCATGCCACATCCAGTTGTCCACCCTGCAGATCAGTGCCGATGGTGAAGCGGTCCTTTGCAAGGAGTCTTGGAGCCACCCATTGTGCACTCACGAATAAGCGCGCCGTATCAAATTCCCGCCATTTTACGTCTGCGAATTCTGCACTCAGCGGTAAAGTACGGCCCCCTTCAAGGGTTCGCTGGTTTGCAACCAGCGAACCCCGCAATTCGGACTGCCCCCCCAGATGAAGCCGTCCCTGCAGTGCAAGCCGCTGTGTGCGCTCGTCATTATGGTCAAATTGGAAAAATGGAGATTCCTGCAGGCGATCCTGGGCGATCTGATCCGTGGTGAGAGGGCCTGGAATATCATAGTTCCTCTGATGCATGGAGCCGGACAGAGTCAGGAGGGCTTGGTCCGAGCGTATCAAGTCAAATGCAAGCCCCAGTCCTCCCAGTGCACGATCCCCATGTTCGCGGTACCCCTGCGTGGATTCGTAGTTGCCGTAGGAGGAGAGTTTTCTTTTCCCAAATGACCTCCGCACGGATCCATTTACTTTGTAGGTGCCGAACGAGCCGCCGGACAGGGCCATTGCGTAGTTGGAGGGGACATCGGAGGCGGTGACAATATTGATGATCCCTCCGATGGCGGCATCACCGTAGAGTGAGGAAGCGCCGCCGCGCAGGATTTCCACGGATTCGATGGCGGCCAGAGGGATCTGATCCCAGTTTACGAGTCCGCTTTCCAGGGCATTGACCGGTTGTCCATCCACCATCAGCAGAACATACTCGGCTTCGCCTCCGCCATAGAATCCCCGTACAATCGGCTGCACATCATACCCGATCCCATCCAGTTGCAGCATTGTAAAGCCCGGCATATGCCGCAGTATTCCTCCCAGATTCTGAACCCCGGCCAACTGTGAAACAGTTGTATTTTTCAGCACACTGATGGCCCCCGTAGATTGAGACCGTATGGACTCGTACCGATCTGCCGTAATAATCAGATCGTCCATATCCACGACACTCAGGGTATCGCTGCCATTCTGAGCAAAAAGGATCACAGGATGCATTAGCACCAAAAGTACGAACCATTGGGTCAGTGTCTTTCTCATCTAAAATTCGGGTTTATGTGTAATTCGTACGTGAGTTTACCGGTCATGAAGTGTCGCTGTCAATTATAGAGAGATGCAAATTCAGGCATCTGGATGGTTTTACGCCTGAGGGCATGTTCTGCTCATTTTGTCAGCAGCCATGAGTCCCCATCCAACTGTCTGTGGATAAATTATGAACATAGAATTAGAGAATTAGACTGTGCAACTGTGTATCGTAGATGGCCGAGCCGTCTATTGGGGGGTATTCCATTCCAGGTTCGGTCAGTTCTTCGCATAAAAACTGAGATCACGGCAACCACCGTTCCAAGGATCAGAAAAGGCAGGGATGCCGCGGCATGACCATCGTGAGGGCTGATACAGTCACAGGTATGCTTTATCAGGTTCAAGTTCAATGTATTTGAATTCGGTGAATGGTTCTTTTTTAATCTGATTTGATCAGTATCGGCGCGGAATCATCAAATTTTTCCTGTACCAGCGGACCAGCTGCCGGAGCCATTTAGATATCGGAATGGCAACCGGATGTCAGTTTACCAGAGAGGTTCCTGCAAAACCTTTCAAAGCCTGAGAGTTCTGCAGGATGCTCCAGAAAGAATAATTTCATGATGTAACCGGGGAGGAGCGGGCAGTTATTCCTGAGGCAAAATCAATTTACACAGCCCCCGAAAGATCTGAATTTGCACACATGACATGGTTTATGACGGTTGGATCCTGGGGCGTAATTCAACCAGATAACGAGGATCGAAACTCTGTTGAGTGACCGTCACGTCGTCGATTTCGTCAACCTGATAACTGCAAAGCTGCCCGTCGGAAGCCCTGACGGCATGAAGTATAAGATGGCCATCTTTTGTTCGACGCAGTGAGTAGGGCTCAATGCGCTCCGTGGATTTTCTGTACTGGATGTCAGCGCACAGATAGTTAACTCCTGAAAACCGGATGGCCTCAACGGATACCTGTTTGTTAAAATTGACGGGCAGCTTCAGTGTAGGCTCTCGGATGATCTCGTCCCCCGCTGCCATCTGATTAATGGCAGGCAGCGAGGGGAGTGTGCCGGTTTCAAGCCAGTCAAAAAATTCAGGCAGTGCATGGAAAAAAGACTCAAACGGGGGAAGTGTCTGAAGCTGATGGCTCAGCATCGGGGGCCAGGTTTTTTCGAGATCCCATCTTTTTGCCTGCACATCAGCAAGTGTTGGGGGCTGATTACCACGGTGAGCACATTTTTTACGGATTGTGTCATTCAGAACAGATAGGTCAGGCCGTTCCTGATTACTTCGGAATATATTGATGGCATCATACAGATCACGTGCCTTTGCACGCTGTCCCAAAGCGCAGATTTTTTCCGCATAAGCCTCCTCTGGAGGGTAGCATCTGACCAAGGGTTCCTCTTGTGGATTATCGCTGTAGTGGTGATGAATTGTGCGCCCGACCGGTGGCAGCACAACCACCTCGTCGAACGTCAGGTCAATCTTGAGGCGTGGAAGTGAGCGGTATCCCATGCGGGGGCTGATGGGGCCGCGATACCCTATTTTGGCCTTGCAAGATTTCGAGCCGCGGGGATTTGTATAGATTTCAAAGTTGAGCAGTCTTTTCGGAATTTCAAAACCGGTCGCATAAAATATCCAGTCGCTGATTTCGCTGAACGTTTCAACAAGAAAGTCACAGTTGAGATGGGATGGCTCGGTAATTGTAAAATCAAGATCTTCGGAAAACCGAAATGTTTCGTAATGACATTTATGGAAACTGGTTCCTCCCTTGAAAATCCAGTGATTCTTCAGTGAAGCATGATGATAGATACCGGCTAAAACCCACCCAAGCACATAATCTTTCTCAATAATATGGGGGTTCAGTCCGCACAAATCTTTGACATTCAGAATTTCGTTCTTAGTAACCATCTCTTTCGTATTGAAAATCATTCTCGGGAACCCAAAGATGCCATCTTGTCACTAGTCGGGGGCATGAATAGGTTGGATCAATTTTGGCATTGCCCTTTGTCAGTCTCTTCTTACAAGCATCAACGAGGTAGGTACAGTCCGGCATATGCTCTGCCACAAAGCCTAAGCGTTTGAAGACGGCTCCATTGCCGAGACGCTCTGCGTAGGAGATCAGCTTTTCATCCTGCCTGCCGTCATGGCGTGTGTATTCGTCAAAGCACTCAATCACATGATTTATTCCACCCCCGAACAAGGGATCATCAAAAATGTCCACAATCGTTCTTGGAAGATCTGAGATCGCGATCTTTATGTTTTCGTACCACACATATTCAAGTCCAAAAATTTTATCCGGACGAATATGCTTGAATATATATGGCAAACGAAGGATTTTCTGGTTCTTTGATCGTACGGGGCGGCCCGTGACCACGAATATGGGACGAAAGATCTGTTTCGTAAGGTCCCAATGTTCAATCATGGATAGTCCACCAATATATGCAGGCGCAAATAATTCTGGCACGATACTCCAAGAATCATACCGTGCCGCTCCGCGGTCAACAAAGCAAGTATCAATTGCTGCATAGGTTCCTGAGCCAATACGTTCTAGCCAGCGCTGACTGGCCCATCTGGAAAGCAACTTGGAGGCGGTGGAACGACTGATATTGAGAGACTGCTCAACATCGGCAGTGCGAACAATACCACCACTATTTCGCAATACAGCGGCCAGTTTGATCCGCCCCTGGGGTAAACTCAGTTGTGTCGTCATATCACTGTAGGTATAAGATATCTGCAAAAATTCACAGAAAACGTAAATTTTGCATAATAGAGTATACTAACTGCCATGGATTTTTGTTCCCCGTGTGTTCTTACCCGGGATAGGTTTCGGGCCCTGAACATGGCCATAAGGGAGACTCGTGAAACTGAATTCATACTTGATGGACTCCAGATCAGTTACGCAAATAGCGTTGATTCGTAGCATTTGAGTATACTATAACTGCAAAAATTCACAAAAAACGGGATATAGTGAAATTCCAATATACTAATTGAGCACATGTACAAGCACGGTGTACACCGTAGCAGGGAAAACCTCATTACTGGAACGGGAGTACTGGCAGTATGCCGGATCATGTGTTCAATCGGTGGTACAGCAGCAACCACCTCGTCGAACGTCAGGTCAATCTTAAGGTGTGGAAGTGAGCGGTATCCCATGCGGGGGCTGATGGGGTCTCGGTAACCTATTTTGGCCTTGCAAGATTCCGAGCCGCGGGGATTTGTATAGATTTCAAAGTTGAGCAATCTTTTCGGAATTTCAAAACCGGTCGCATAAAATATCCAGTCGCTGATTTCGCTGAACGTTTCAACAAGAAAGTCACGATTGAGATGGGATAGCTCGGTAATCGTGAAATCAAGATCTTCGGAAAACCGAAAGGTTTCGTAATGACATTTATGGAAACTGGTTCCTCCCTTGAAGATCCAGTGATCCTTCAGTGAAGCATGATGATAGATACCGGCTAAAACCCATCCAAGCACATAATCTTTCTCAATAACATGGGGGTCTAGTCCACACAAATACCTGACTCGCCTAATTTCTGTTTTAGTAACCATCTCTTTCGTATTGAAACTCATTCTCGGGAACCCAAAGATGCCATCTCGTCACTAGTCGAGGGCATGAATAGGTTGGATCAATTTTGGCATTGCCCTTTGTCAGTCTCTTCTTACAGGCATCAACGAGATAGGTACAGTCCGGCATATGCTCTGCCACAAAGCCTAAGCGTTTGAAGACGGCTCCATTGCCGAGGCGCTCTGCGTAGGAGATCAACTTTTCATCCTGCCTGCCGTCATGGCGTGTGTATTCGTCAAAGCACGAAATCACATGATCTATTCCACCCCCGAACAAGGGATCATCAAAAATGTCTACAATCGTTCTTGGAAGATCTGAGATCGCGATCTTTATGTTTTCGTACCACACATACTCAAGTCCAAAAATTTTATCTGGACGAATATGCTTGAATATATATGACAAACCGAGGATTCTCTGTTTCTTTGATCGTACGGGCCGGCCCGTGACTACGAATATGGGATGAAAGATCTGTTCCGTAAGGTCCCAGTGTTGAATCATGGATAGTCCACCAATATATGCAGGCGCAAATAATTCCGGCACGATATTCCAAGAATCTTTCAGTACCGCTCCGGCATCAACTAGGCTAAGATCAATTTCTGTATAGACTCCTGGGCCAACACGTTCTAGCCAGCGCTGACTGGCCCATCTGGAAAGCAACTTGGAGGCGGTGGAACGACTGACATTGAGAGACCGCTCAACATCGGCAGTGCGAACAAACTGGTCGGTATTCTGCAGCACGGTAGCCAATTTGGTCTGCCCCTAGGGTAAACTCAGTTGTGTAATCATATCACCATAGGTATAGAATATCTGCAAAAATTCACGAAAAATGCAAATTTTAAGTAGTGGAGTATACTAACTGCCATGCGTTTTTGTTCCCTGTGTGTTCTTACATGGGAAAGGTTTAGCAGCCCGTGGATAAAGTCTAGGAAGATCTGAGCAACACTTTTCGGGATTAAACTGCTCAGAATAGTCATAGAAGAGGTTCTTGCAAAACTAATAATCCAGACTAAAAAATCTTCGAGATGGGGAGTTTTGCAAGAGGGTCGAAGAGAGTTTTTTCGCCCTTTAGAGTGTCAAAAAGGCGAAAAATAGATGGTTTGGCCATCTACGACATGCAGTTGTACTGTCTAACTCCGTCATCATACTTTATCCACGGGCTACAGGCGGATATTCGCGGATGGAGTATGGGACGAACCGGGGTCGCCAAATCTGTTCAAGAAATAAGGGAAGTTCTCCTCCGGCTTTCCTGACTGCTTAAATATCTAACGCACAAGGAATATGATCCGGCATAAAACTGGATGCATGGAAAAATCAAAAGGCGGCGAACGTCTGCTTATGCCTCTTAAGTCATCCGTTCTAGAGGGTTGCCCGACTTGCTACATGAATGACTGCCAAACCATCACGATCGTAAGGATAACCATAACTACTGTAAGGGAAAGCATCACGGTAGTATAACGATGAATTTTCCTCGTAAATGATGCCACATCGCAAGCCACATTCAGATGCCTTCAATGTGCCAGTTCGTCTAGGTAGAATTGCGCACCCATCCTCGTGGTTTTGGCCTCCATGTCATACGCTTCAATGAGGTCCTGTTCGGACATCCCCTGTAGGTCGGAGTATTTCAATGATCTCGCCATGTGCTTGTAACTTGAGTTGTTATGATGCCAGAAATAAAACTAAACGCGTTTAGCGCTCTACGGCTGAAAATGTTCCCTGAATCCTGAAAAACGGGAATCCAGCTAACTGCACCGGTCAGATAGCCCGTTGTTAATTAGGATATAATTCCTATTGATAAGCACCGTGTACACCGTAGCAGGGAAAACCTCATTACTGGAACCGGAGTACTGGAAGCATGCCGGATCATATGTTCAGCCGGTGATACAGCACTAACCTTGTCAGATGCCATGTCAATCTTGATGCGGGGGAGTAAGCGGCATCTCCGCAGAGGATCATGGAGTGCGGTGGCGGAGTCTGCTCCCTGACAGGGTTCCGAACTCAAGGGTTTGAAACATTTCAAGATTCAGCAATCTTCGCGGTATTCAAAGGTCACACGGCCAAGTCCCTTTCTGGAAAATTCGCCTATTCTCCAGTGAGTTGTGATAATTGGTATCGGCGAAAGCCCATTCAGGTACATCATCCATCGCAGTAGTATGAGGGATCAATCCGTACAGGTCGGCCATCTGCCGCTCTTTTCGTTAGAACCGATCCGGTTCGTACCGAAAATCTCGCTCAGGAATCCAAAGCCGCCATCTCGTCACCAGTCGAGTACATGGCACATCCGGGCTAAGTTTGGTGTTGCCTTTGGTTATTCTCTTCTTACAGGCATCAACGAGATAGGTAGAATCTGACATAAGTTCTGCCAGAAAGCCCAGACGCTTGAAAATGGCACCGTTGCCGAGACGTTCTGCGTAGGAAATCAGCGTTTCATCCTGCCTGCAGTCATGACGCAGGTATTCTCCAAAACAGTCAATTACATGCTGAGTTCCACCTCCGAATACAGGATCCCCCAAGAGATCCAAGATCGTTCGCGGAAGATCTGAGATTGCAATTTTTATGTCTTCATACCACACACAATCAAGTCCGAAAATTTTATCCGGATGGATCTGCTTCAAGGTGTACGACCAACCAGCTAATTTCTGATGCTTTGATCGCAAGGGGCGGCCCGTGACCACAGATGTATCCAGAAAGATCTGTTCCGAAAGATCCCAGTGTTCCGTAATGGTTCGACCACCGATATATGCCGGACTGAATAATTCCGGTACGAGCGCCCAGGGGTCATGGAGTACTTGTTCACCGTCAAGACGATCAATTCTCGCCGCTGTATAGATTCCTGGACCGGTACGCCGCATCAAACCCTGACTGACCCATCTAGAGAGCTGCTTGGAGGCATCGGAGCGACTGATACTGAGGGTTTTCTCAACGTCGCTAATGCGAACAAACGTACCGGTACTCCGCAATACATATGCAAGTTTAAGCCGGCCTTTGGGAATTTTGTAGGGTTTGCTCATACCAGAATCAGTACAAATTGAATGCGAAAATTCACAAAAAACGCGAATTATCAACAATAGAGTACATCAGAGAAATCGGTTCGTGCGAGTTATGTGTGCCGCAGCCGGGGAAAGCCTAGCTCCCGAAACAAGATCATTAACCCTCGCCAGAAACCGGGATCATTCCAGACCATTTCCTGGATTAAGTCGCAAATCCAGTTGCTTGTTCGATCCATACTTTGGGCAAAACCAGTGTCTAGTCGCACCATTTATAGTATACTTTGATTGCAGTAATTCACAAAAAACAGGAAATACTGCGACTGCAATATACTGCTTCCATCCATTTCTGATCCCTGCGGGAGCCGCAGGGATCAGAAATGGATTCACCGGAACGGGATTGCTGGATTTGTACGAGTGCATGTCATGATGTGCAAATTTTCTTGACTCCATTATGGGGAGCCGGCACCAGTATGGTTTGGCCGCCATTCAAATATCGTTATCTATTTTAAGGCGTGGTAGTATGCTTTGACTGCAAAAATTCACAAAAAACGGGATATACTGTCAATAGAATGTATTAATTCGATGTGTTTGTGGCCGCGGTGGGATTCGTGTGACCCTGTTCCCTTCGGTCGCACAGGTATGTATATACCGTTTGGCACCGATGCTTATTACTTTTGGGGTTGAGCGGCAAATTCGCTCAAAGGACAGACTCCCACAACACCTGACTCTTTTGTGATCATCGATATGGACGGTCAATTTGTGCAGGTCCTGACTTCGACGGTTACCCCCCATATGAATATACGCAGAGCGGGATTTCCGGGAAAAGTGAACACTACCTGTCCCCCTTCTGGGGGTGAATCTTGAATCAGGAAACACGATCCGAATGTCGTGTTTCGGGGATTATTC
>JAJECV010000057.1 GCA_022821875.1 Rhodothermales bacterium | reverse complement strand
TTGTCGGCCAGAGAGGTCATCCGGGTTTCCAGAATCTCAACCATGGGCGCCGTTGCTGCGCCGTGCGCAATCACGGCATAACTGCTCTCATGTGCAAGCGTGGGCAGATCAAACTTAATGGCCTGATCCGCAGGTGCGCCTGCAACCTGAATGCTCGCCGAATGTGCACCGGCGGCAACCACTGCATAACCCGTGGCACTCCGGAACTCCAGACCGCTCTGCAGACGGACACCGTCCAAGGACAGGTCAACCGGAGCCGGAAGCGGTACATTGTGAATGAACTGAACTCGTGACAGTCCACCCGTCAGCGCATCCATATGAATCGGATTCTCAAGCCCGTTCGCAGCAACACCCAGAATTGTACAGGTTCCAACCTCAACACTCATCCGAGTCAGGTTCAGAACGCCATTCACATAGCCGTTCTCTGCAAAGGACTCTTCGTCCTCTCCAATAATCGCAGTTCCTGCCAAACGTGGATTGCTCCAGTCACAATCCCACTGCACCAGACGAATGCCATCGGGATCAAATACATTTGCAAGTCCACCGGCAGCAACACGGATATGCGGATTCTGATCCATTGCCTCTTTGAGTTCCACCTTCCAGAAGATGTCCGCATAAGCATCCAGCGTCAGTAAGCCGCCCTGTACAGGCACCAGAATGTTCTCTGCCGGCCATGCTGGCATGGCACCTTCGGGCACCATTTCCGGGGATACGGTTACCGTATCCGCGTCGGACAGATCATCGGGTAATTGCAGGATGAGCGGGCGATAATGCGCCATATCTCCATCCATGCCCCCCACCGGGAACAGATAGCCTCCACTCGTCTTGCCTTCGCCGGAGTTTCCGTGCTTCACTAGACGGGAAACCCCCACAGCTACATGGGAACCACGGGACCCCTTCTTAATGACCGACATATCCCCTAGCGCACTGTTACGTCCTCTCACATCCTCCTCAATGTTTAGATTCGACACCGTCCAGGTGTGCATCATATCGTCGTCCTTACCGCTGCCGTCCCCCATACTGCTGATCACACCACGCGTCAACGTCAGTGTATTCATTTTTCCCTGCATCACATCGCTGCCAAGCGTGATGCCCATGGAATTGTTAACCATGACATTCCCTAGATGTACACTGGACATGACCGACTGGGATTCTTTGCCAGAAAACTCAAGCATTGCATTCAGCATTTCTTTCGATCCCATCTTGACAGCCCCGAAACTAAAGTCTCCTTTCAGAACTAACTTCGCTCCAGTCCCAGACTCATACCGGGATGCACTATCCGCCACCATGAAGTCGCCCATCACGGTAAAGACCGCATCACCAGGTATGCCGATACCATCCTGATTTCCAGCATGCTTCTTCCCTTCATCCTGTACGAAATCACCGTCAACCGTCACCTTTGCTTTGTCCCAAACACGCATCCCACCGGTATCACTGATCATAAGATCTCCACCAAATTTGAGCGTGTTATTCTGGTTTACATAGATTCGCGCAGATTTGAGCACCACATCTTTTTTGATCGTGATGGAATCTCCTTCAGCAGTGGGATTCGTCTGGTCATAAAATTCAACCGCCGCATCATTCATCGCTGCCAGACTGTCGATTACAACCTTTGTATCATGGAAATACAGGCTTCCACCCCAGTTGTCAGCTCCCTTCGCATCCTTTTTCGGGTTCCCAGTCCCGTCCAACACAATCACATCAAATGCCTCCCCTGTGATCCGTGTTTCTTTACTTCCTTTCGGAACGTCAATCATGCCTTTCACCATGCCTCCCTTCGCAACCGTCAGGCTAACATCAGGACGATCACCACCTGCGTAACCATTATCGGGGTTCGAATAAGCCGGACCTAACTGAAACGTGCCCATTCCCACATCAATGACTCCTTTTGCACCGACAACTGCCATCGCACTGCCAGTGTTATACTTCATCTTGGCCGCGTTACCCAGTACATGCAGATCCCCATCGCCGGTCATCAGGGTCCCGTCAACGGTTACCATGGCATGTGTAACCACATTGTTCCCGTTTGAATTCAACCCCGCGCCTTCATGGATATTCACAAACCTATCCGCGGCTAAACTGGAAGCACCAACTGTCAGATCCCCCATCACACTCAAGTTCCCGTTCACGATGTGAAGTTTGCCGCCAAGTGACAGATCCTCCATCACGGTGACCTTCGCCATCTTATGATCAAGCACCAGATCACGAGCACCCATGAGTTCAGCACCCAATGTGCGCTCGCCCTCGGTCACATACCTCAGGATATAGCCATCGCCCGCCGCGGCCTTTTCACCACCATCACCGACTAAATCGCCGGGTGCATTGGTATCCATCGTGATCTTGCCGTCTTTCACATGAATCGCAGTATTGACTGTTAGGGAATTTGTTTTATCATTTCCCGTGTCAACCAGAGTCACATCTCCACTGCAAAGTCCTAGAGTATTTACCGTCAGCGGATTCTCAACCCTCAAGCCTCTTCCTGAACTAACCGACAGTACATTTAAATTTGACAGAGAAATTTCTCCACGCGTGCTGGCATAGGCGAGGTTCGTCACGTTGGAACCGGTGGCAAGCGCACCATCAAGCCCTTTACCCTGAAGAATCAGATCACCCGTGACCTTGGCTTTGCCGTTAGAAACAAGTTCTCCGCCTGAACCGACATGGACGGTACTGGATGTCAAACTCCCTGATCCCTGAATATCAAGCTTTTGCTGAAGAACCAAAGCATCAATCGTCAACCCCCCACTTCCAACTGAAACTACATGGTCATTCATGGAAGTCAGGGTCACACGGTTGCCACCCCCTAACATGAGGTCATCCTTTCCACATTCGCCTTTGATGCTTGACATTGCAGCACTCCCCATTGTGATGGATCCCCCGTCGGGGCCGTCCACAAAGATATCACCGTCTACGTTCAGGTTATGAGCGGAATATATTGGTTTGGCAGCAGTACCTGCTTTAACACCGTCCAAACGCACCGTCCCACCAGCTTCAATGCTCAGATCTCCACCTACCGTAGACATGTCATGGTCGTCTGCTTTCCCCACTGCAGGTGCCCAGAAGATCGCTTGAGTTTCGCAGATCTCCAGATGTTCAAAGCCCTCTTCAACAGTTGTTAAAGGATCACCCTGATTCCGAACCGTGTTCGTTGTATACCGCAGGGATAAATCACCTTCAATCATATTGCCGTCAGCCATAAACTGAACCCCCGAAAACACGATAGCAGCGTCACTTCGCCTGCCCATCTCCTCCTCACATGTAAAGTAATCAGGTGCCACTGCGGCAACATCATCAGCGTTGCCGGGCGTTCCGTCAGGGTCCATTGCGGGCATACCTTCATTCTCCAGTGTAACCGTCCGCGCATAATGCGCGTTTGCAGCGTCGTCGCCTACATCATCAACTGCACCTGACGCAACAGTCCCGAAAAACGCAGAAGGAACTACGTCTGTTGGAACTGTCCCGTTATTCAAGATCACGCCTCCGTCAATCGTGGCTTTCTTTTCAAAAACAACCCGGGCATCTCCCCACTGATGAACAGAACCATTAATCATTACAGGATTGCGGAAAATGATATCCGTGGTGGCTATGACTCCCGTACCTTCAATGCTACCTGCAGCAACAAGATCACCCATTTCACCCAGCGTAACGCAGACATTGCCAGCTGCGACTGCAGTAGTCTTAACGAGGATGCTACCACTACCCAAAATCATCACGCAGTCTTCATAATCTACTTCCTCCTTATCCATAGCACCGCTGTAACGGTCATAATCACTCGGCATATGAAAATTGTGCACGGGAGGAGTATCCGTGGTACTCCGATCCTCGCCCGTTCCTAAATGCGCAATCCAAAGTTCTCCCTCACCGTCAATGGTCCCGTTAACGATCATATTCCCTACATCTGCCCCCTTTGCGTCCATAGCACGTGCTGCTGTAAGCTTTTTCAGGGGAACCCTCAAATCAATCCGATGATTCGCATTCGCATCAGTCTCGTTTCCCTTCGTGCCTATCGTTAAGGTTGCTCCAGATTTGATTTCCAAAGCACCAACGACAATGATAGGTGCAGGTTCGTCTGCTGCTATCGCGGCACCATTACGGTCTATTCCTTTGATCGTCATATCTGAGGTAACAACAAAGTTGCCGTATGTTGCAGCCCCCGTAGCCAAAGTACCGGAAATCATAAATGATCCCTGATCTGCAACAGCACTGCCAAAAGGATCATTGTTATTGAAAGTCACAACATCCTTAAACTGAACCGTGAGGTCCTTATGGCGAAGAAACATACCATCCGCTGCGCCTCCAGCTATCGTAACCTCACCCGTAAAATTCAGGGTGGCCTTTACTCTCACACCTGCAGCCCCACCCCTCTGATAAGCAGAGAAAGTGAAAGTCTGTGCCGCTAAATCAACCATATCATCGGAAATGGTAACCGAACCGCCGGCTCTGCGAACCCGGACAGCAATCTCCCCCCCTGTACTACTCGCTGTAGTCAAAGCATGTGCCAAAGTGCACGGGGCCTCTGCTGGATCTGCAGTAATGTTGCATGTCCCTGTGGTAACACCATTCACCGTGTCCACATAGTACGTGGTCGTTTGCGAAAACGCACCCGGGGCCGTCAACAACATGGCAACCAGCGCCACACAGCCAAGCCCGAAAAATTTAGTAAAGTGTTTCATGTTTTTGGAGCCTTACTCCATTTGTTAAAAGAAATGTATACCCGACACCTTCACAGCCCGATCTGACCGCAGGTGTCCACAGAAATACACGCGAACAACGAAGTACGCGTAATCTCCTTTGGGATTTTTTCAGAAAAATTAAATTCCCGCTACAATCCATCGCTGGCATAGCGGAAATTCAAGCATCAAGGGGGCACCAGAACACACCGCCAAACGCAGTGATGCATGGCAGATTCCTCATGCCAAACCCCTCCAACAACCAGCCAAACCGTTTGATCCCGGACGCAGCGGATCCGTCTATCCAAAATCCAAAACAGTACACCAGACAACCTGCATTGAAGATGCGCATTCCCAGAAAATCCATCTTCTGTGAAAATTTTCCCCCGCCTCAAAAAAAGATACCGCCATCAACGAAATCCCCCCACTCCTCCACAACTTCGCCCTCGCAAAGGTTCAGCGGACACCGTCCATCCACATCAGTAGCACCGCAGTTGTTGTGCGCCCAATCACGAGTCTGCAAGATCCTGTCCCCGCAGAAGCCGTCCATCCATTTAGAGGTGCCTCATGGAAAGACCATGTTGAATCATAAATCACAAGCCAGCACAGCGATCTGGACTCCGATCACCAGTCGATTGCCTTCGTGTCTGGAAACTTTACTCGAATTTCGCCTGACTCCATGGATCAGGATCAAAAGGCATCACGCTCCCCGTCATGCCATTCTGTAACACGCATCCCCATACATGGGCAACCCTGTCCATGCAAATACAACCCTCCGGCACCGCCCGCCGCAATCCCTCCACCCCCTCAAAACAAACAGCACACAAGCACGGGCATCCCGCAGATCCGCTCTTTGTCAGGACACTGTGAGGCAGTCCGGCCGCCTGTTTATGGCATATCTCCATTTTCCTGATGCACAGTGCCTGCACCGCTGATGTTTCCATTGCTATGACGTGAGAAACTCTTGAAAAAAAATCGGTACATCCAGTTCTTAACGGAGAAATACCAAAGGATTTGCCGCAGTCGTGGTCACGATGATACGCTCCAAGATGGCAGGATAGCCTGAGAGCTGGCTCTTGCCGTCAAATGCCGTGTCTGCACCGCGTAAACTCCGGCAATCATATCTGTACCTGTTCCCGCTACTGTAAGTGCACCCGCGAATCTGGCAGTATGAAAACGTCATCATGCCCCATACGAAACAAACTCCCGCAATCCCCCCATAACGCAGACCTCCCTCTTGTCTATATAACTGTCTGGCCTTCAACCGGAACCCCCCAAATCAAAACCAGCCCCCACGCACTTCCCATCATGCGCTTCCCTATCCTGATACGAATGTGCAGACATAATCCATGTCATCCGTGCAGTTCAGCAGAGCAATGGGTCTAATTCACCAATTTCTAATCTGGAGCAGCCGACATCTAGACAGCACCACACGGAGTTCATCTGCCTTGCAGCATACCCTGTATCCACTAATTCGCAGACCTATTTCCAATGCCATCTCTGCCATCAAGAGTCTGCAGTTAAACGGAATCGTCCGCCTGTCAATTCCCCGACTGACCACCGGCCCATCCGCAGATCAGGCCTCACTTGATCAAAAAAAAAAAATCCCCGCAATCATCACCCACACATCCGCACATGATCGCCCGGCTACAGCGTCCAGACACGCAGCATACTGCTGCACGGGGGATCCGCTTGGCGGGCTGGCTGTATAGTGCAAAACCCTGTCGTGACATCGGAAACATTACATACCATCCTCCTGTCGGGGCATCCCGCTTCCGCCGAAAGAACCCGCAGCGCTGACAGCTTAAATAACGACAGCCCGAGTCTTCGGATACATCCTGGCATCCACATCTCTCTGATATTTTCAGGGATCCATGCCAACTGCGACGCATCAGACTCCGACCAACATCTCATCATCCTCCTCGTCCGCCACGATTTCATAGATGGCATCAACTTGTTGGCTCCTGTGTCTGGACAATCTGACATCCATCACAGATTTTCCTCTGCTATATTGTTTCAGCGCATCCATACTGTACCTGCAACCATCACTATCTGTCCAGACATATCAGTGAATTAAGCCGAATAATTCCCACCTACCCGCATTATCCGCGCTTTACCCCCTGCCCCTGGGAGTTCCTTCCATTCATCAGGACTGCCACACTGCATGGAGCAATGCCATCCAGGGCTCTGCTGCTGTATCCAGATAGATGTTTGAGTTTTCAATTCTGCTGCCATGTCCCAGGCATTTCCGAATTTTCCCGGCGACTTGCTACTTCCTTTGCAGCGGTCTCGCAACTCCCAGCCAGTTCCGCTGGACGGAACTCACCTGAAAAGACATCCACTCTTCCTTCACATCTATTAATCTCTACCAATCTGACGTATCAACAGCACAAGTTCCAGCATAGCCGGAACTCAATTAACTACAATGGTCCGAGACGAGATTCTACTCTTCTTCATCAAGTGCCAAATTTAGATCACGCTCCTTGTAATCTCCATCTTATGCCGATGCCTTTATCCCGGCGGGGACCCGGGTTTCCCCGGGCCCCCGTACAGAATTCGAACATGCGCTTTGACACATAGGGCCCCTCCTCCCGTTGGTCGCACCGTCGGCATAACGGCAAATTTTCCCGCAGCCCTCCCTCCTCTGGTGCACACACGCCCATTACTGCGCATGGTATGTGGTCGGAAGTTTGCGGCTTTCCATGGAGGGAGGCCTTCGCTCCCCCCCTGCTCCGCCGGTTGTCTGTTGTCCGCATTCATCATCGCTGTTATGTCTTTATCTGACTTCTCCATCCTGTACATCATAGGTGTCGACATCCTCCGCCTCCCTATACGGCCCTGTACGATTTCAGGGCGGGATGGAGACATCCCGTGTCCCGGTAAAGTTCGTGCATGCGTCCATGGGTTATTAACACCGCGGGCCCGTAATCCATCATATCATAAGGATGAATTACGTGTTGCCTTCGATTGAAGTGGGAATCTCGACGACCATACGATAACTCTTTCGGTGCTTGATAGCCCCGGCCACATGTACCGCTGTTAACGCTTCACATCTGCCCTCACAACAGATGCGCATGACTCGCGGAGATATGTATTCGGTTGTAGTTTCATAACGCAGAACTTTCACCCGCTACACTTTACCAGTTAGCCTAACGCTCCATCATCAAATCCTAAACTGTACCGAATGAATGAATCCGTGATACCACTTTACCTGACATGAAATTACGCCGGTGGGTGAAACCGAAATTCAAACATCCCACACAAGACTCAATTAGACATCCGAGATAATGTGGCCCATCTCATCGGAAACTACAACACGGCAGCCGATTCACTCAACCTTACGTCAAGAAGTTTGGCCAGCCGCTTTTTCATTTTCTCACGACGCAGCTCATAAAATGTCCGAAAACCGTTCATGTCCTCAGGGATCTGATCCATATATCCACGCTCTAACCATTGCTCACTGCATTCACAACCGGCAATCCACTCGTGCGGCATCTTTGCCCCTTTCATAAGGTTTTTGGAAGCTGACAGAAGTTGCAAATTTGGAACTTGATCCTTATAATTTTGATAAACTGCCACTTCCTCGGGATCTATTATGCCTGCCTTGCGAAGTTGTGCGGTGGTAAACTTTGCACGCGGGAAGATGTGGTCAATATGGAAAAGGTTCTCAAAATCCAGATCTGGATACAATAGTGCAAGGACAGAGAAAGCTGCTCCATCTCCATAACTGCGATCAAGCAGGTCGTCCAACTCCTCTTCCTCAAATCGCAGGGAACGACCTATCTCCGCAAACGAGGATTCCATCGCCGAAAAAACAAATTTTTCCGAACACTTCTCCTGGATTGTACTGCGTGCGGTCCGCAACGTTGTGTCCACTCCTGCACCAAAAGTTCCTCTCTTGAGTAGTGAACGCCGCACTCATTTACGGATTTCCCGAGCATCTTCTTCAAAGCCTGATTGCGATAACTGAGTTTCGTCAATCTCACGGAAATACATATAGTAGGCCACCGGAATTAGGACATTGCGTGCGGTTAGTGTACTCCCGTCATAGCCAAATCTCGCTAGAAGTATTGCAGCAGACCGCAAAGCCCCGCAGATTTTATCCCAGTTGGCCTCAATTTTTTGAATGTTCCCTTTCGTAAAATTGCTCACCTTGAACCGAATATTGGATACATCCAAGAGAACTAGGCAGGCCTTGAGTACCAAATCCTTCGTAAAGCGAAATCTGTTTATTCGGTTTAAATCACCTACAAAGCCATGAATCTCCTCTCTCGCATCCCGCTTCTTCCACTGGGCGGTAGCAATACTAAGAAGAAGATCTGAATAACTCAAAACCGTACCTCCACTATTCACACGAATGAAAATATTGAGGACCTTTTCAATGTTCTGATCCTCTTCCTGATACGCACTGATCAGTGCATCATTATGAATGACAGAGAAGAGTGTTGACAGATACTGTTGTGGATACTTTGCCTCCCATAATTTATGCTCCCTAAGATAATTCATAACGTTGTTCAGATTCTTCCATCCCAGCACATCTCCTACCCTAAACCAATGTTTATTTTCCTGAGGATTTTTAGCTCTTTCCGATGAAAGAAATCGAAATTCATAAGCTACATTCTTACCCGTTTGTACTATATTTGGTCGTAGCAAATTTAAATAGAGTTCTTTTTTTGGATACGCAGCATCAAATTTTTTCCACTGGTACTTTTTCTTTGCCGCGTAACTTCCTCGAAGACCGATGTTTAGGGAGGTAAGTCGTTGCTGTCCGTCCAAAATTGAGGTAACTCCACTGCTATTCGTGACATTAACAGGGGGATTGTGACGTTGGTCACGCTGGTGATAGTCGCACAGAAACTGATAAAACTTGAAATCTTGACAATGGTCTTCCTTGATTTTCCAGAACAAAAAGGTTCCAGTAGGGTAGCCCTGCATGAGGGAATCAAACAGAGTAGTAATTTGAACCGGGCTCCAGACAAATTCGCGTTGAATAGCTGGCAGGACATAATCGTTCTGTCGAATATGTTCCAGTACTTTAGCAATGGTGATTGGGGGTATAAGGGGCATGACCGAGTTATATTATGGGTTACAGGTTTCAATCCACACGACAAATTCTCGGTGAGTCAAGTCCATACACCTATGGAGTTGCTCTGACGGATGCGGACTCATATATCTTGTTTCCATGGTGCAGGCCAGGTTTACATGGCCTAAAATCCAGGAATGAAAACGCTCTTGGAATAGTTCCATGTCATACTCTCCATGTTTGTCGTTCGGCAGAACACCATAATTCCCGAAGGCTAGGATTTGATATACTCCAACCGAAGCACCTACAGAAGTATTCTGCACGCGGGAAAATGGACGTTGACATCGGCTCATATATTTTCGTGCTGAGATATAGGTACACAAAGCAACATGGACTTGTTCCAGAGGCATCAACACGAAGCATGCAATACCTGCCAATAGTGCGATGGCGGCCAAGTTTTCCTACACCCATCTGGGCTATGGCACGGGCCTCCCCTAATTCCTCGACTCCTACTCTGCCGCCTCCAAAGTGATTTTTCTTCTCCCAACCTGTTGCTGATCTAGCGACTGTTCCATTCAGATTCGCTGTACGGAACTCACAGAGAAAGATGATTCCCTTTCCCTTTACACCTGCCAATATCTACCGAACTGATGTATGAACTTGTGTATTCAGATGAACCTCAGAGCACTTGGGATACTCAATCAGCCGTATAACCAGACTGGAATGCTGTTCCTGGCCTTATCCGTATAGAACTCGACGTACGCTCCTCTCAGCCCTCATCTCATGTAGATACCTTCCATTTCCTTCATCCTTTTGCCACTGTCTGGCTGAAAAAAGAATATCCCTGCACAAAGTCGGATCATCGTATCTGAACAAAACAGAGCCGAGTCCCCAAATACACGGACTGAAACAGATGGGTTGCTGAATCTGCTCTCTCCCCGGACCACATCAATGATACGGACAACTGCCGTACTGTCTTGCTGCCGGCTTATGATGAATGCTCATCCCCCGGTAATCATCAGTCAATGGACCTACCTGGCTGCTCCTCCAATTAACGCTATACAGTCCGAGCCTCTCGAAGTTACCGGCGTAGTACATACAGTCATTATTACCTTCCCCCGCCATACATCACACGAATCGACCGCTACCATGCACCCCACCCCCCGAAGTATAAGACACATGCAGCACTGTAAAACTAAATCAAGCCACTGCAAATCCACCGCCCCACTATCCCCCACACTCACCGGACCACCTTTATAAAACACATCCCCCTTGAGGGACATCAAAATTCATTGCTCCGGCCAGAGATAGAGACGTACTCATGAGCCGCAGATTACATCTGGAAGCAGAATAAAATTGACATCCGTTGTTTTGCATCTTGAGGAGTAGTTTCTCGTCATTGGTACATTCCCACACCTGCACACCACCTTTTTACACGGTTGTATGAACGGGTGGATTCTGGCCATCACGACCCCCACTGGGAAAATTTCCGGTTTGCTCAAAATGAGGCCATACAAGCACTTGAAACGCCTTTAGACGAATCGAAATGATTCAGTGATGGTCACATCCCCGGATGATAGAGATGACATCTTTGCAAAAGAACTGTACCGACTGAAAATTTGAAGAAGAGCCATTCATGTGAGAAAGAATCAGAGGGCATCTCTTTCACTATCGGCAGAACTCGCATGGAACACCTTCGATGAAGATTTTCCATGTATTTCTTGCACTCTCTCCGGAAATGGTTCCTGAACTCGTCATCCTTTACAGAGCCGACATGCACTTGTGCAGACTGTGTTCCCCTGCCCAGGCTGCGACCAATCACGAACTACCTGCAGATCATCTGAGGCTTTACAGAACGCAGATCACTCTCCGTGATGGCTATCCTATATCCCCTGTCAGGGACTTTATAATGTCGCTAAATGACTACATGATGATTTATATCAACATCGTCTGGCTCAGATGCTACAAACCTGTGTGTGGGCTGTCCATCTACCACCGGTAATTTGATTGGAATCATTTCTTTTAACCGGAACATGAGATTGCCATCCGACAGCCATTCATGCATATTCTGCCCAGAACCCCGAATCCCTGTCCAAGTACATTTCTTTGTGCAGGGCAGAGTCAACTGCAACAGGTGAAGGCTGGCCATCGCCAACCTTCACCGATTCCTACGATGATATTAAGTCCTGCACCTCCCCCATGTACCAGAATCTTCCAATAAGGCACCACCGACTTTGCAGTGATCAACTATTTCGTCAACCACGGGAAGTTCCCGGAAGAAATCTCCAGCCCCCCGACTAATCCCTGCAGGTTGTTACTTTACGACATAATCGTAGAGTTTTTGAGCACCATATGCACCGCCAACGCCCACAGCAGCGAGTACTGCAGCACCCCCAATCATTCCAAACCCTCCCACAACAATGGCTCCACCTCCAAGCCACGCCAGGGTTGCATTCATGGCTGCCGCCCCACTCAGACTCGAAATTGCCGTACCAGTACTCGCCGTACCAAACGCAACTGCTAACCCTGTGGTCGCTCCCGCTGCACCACCTCCACCAGCAATTTTTGCCGCAATTCTACCCAAAGGTTTAGCAAATGACCTGCCTTTAGGGTCTTGCTTATTCCAGAATTTCTTCATTTTCAAATTTGATTGTTCAAGGTTAAGAGTTAGAGTTCCGTGATCATGAAACCCCTGCTATGATCATTGCCATCCGACTGTTCATGACACACTCCTGAAAACCATGAGGTCTCATGCATTGAGATAGCATAGTCAAGTTGATTCTACCGGCATTTGTATGGAATGCCGGTAGAATCCCCAAGGGCAATCTGTCACATCCACAGGCTTATGCAGCCTTTTGGTTTGCCAGAAAGGACATCTCAAGTGTGCAGCCTTAACAAGGTTGCCATACTCAGGATCAATCAAGCGTATGATGCATTCAGATTTCATATCTTGAATATACGAAATTCTAACGAAAATGTCAAGGATTGAGGCTTGTTGTGTACAGTAACGCCACAGACATATACGGGAAATCATCATTCAGATCCTATCTGATATGGGCATCTCCATCTGGATGATTTGCTCCTTGAATTGATGTTCCGCCTGGATAGACAAGTTTCTGTTCGTTCAGAATTCAATCACCCATTGCACTCCAATGCACCCCACGCTCATCTGATACAGACTTGCCCCATCGGAGAATCTGACCGAATAATTGGCATGATGACCTGGAATAGGCGGGGGGATTTCGGGAACTGGAATTGATCTGAGATCGGTGGGGATGCACCATTATTAGTGGATTTTGAGGGGTATAGCCCTATTTACTCAAAATCAAGTACTCATGAATTTACGACCTTCATCCTCCCCTCCATTTCAGGAGAATGCAGCTTCCCAGGAACTGCATATAGAACTGGTTCG
>JAJECV010000146.1 GCA_022821875.1 Rhodothermales bacterium | reverse complement strand
GATGCTCCAGGAGATGAAGCGGAAGTTGTCTCGCTTGATGGAGGGTATTCAATTGTGAGACGTGATCCATTTTATGGTTATTACGGACTCAGTTTTTATCACAGTTCAGATACGATATTACGGGATGTACTATTTCTTTTGGTCCCCCCTAGCCAAAATCCTCATCCTCTGGATCCCCCGGTCAATCTAGAACATTTTACTCTTCAATCACGCTATGACTGGAAAAGAGAGAGCAGTGCTCGCTACGGCGGCGGGTTTATCGTTTTGTCAAGGGCAGAGGAGTAACGCTCGCAATCATGAATCTGGGCGAACCAGTAAAGACTTGATATCGCAGCAGATTTTTGAGCCTCAAGTCACTGAACCTACAGGAATGTGAAATCACAACTCAAGAGCCTCTTGCAAAATCTCCAAATTGAGCGATTTTCTTGAATTTACAGGCATCTGATTTTTGATTGGTACTTTATGGGAATACAGATCCGGTTTCAGGTGAGGATCTCTGTAGAATTTTGGCAATCCATCTGCCATGGGTCGGGAGAGATTTTTTCGAAATTCAGCCCCAAAATCGAAATTTTATCGAGAGGATGCGAGTTTATATAGTGTTCTGACCGGTTTTACAGTCACTCCATCTCCTGCAAAGTGAAGCCGCTTGGATTCCAGCCGGTGACCTTTACGATCTGACGAACTCGACGGGATCTTCCAAAACCGGCAATCACGACTACCCTGTGGACAGCACGAAGTACAAGATGTCGCTGATCAATGCCGCCCGCCCCCTCACGGGCAAGATCACTCAGGCGCTCCAGTGCCTTATCCGCATCCTCTCCGTGAACGGTTGCACATCCACCCGGATGTCCGGTAATCCATGCATCCAAAAGGTCTTTTGCGGAGCCATCCCGCACCTCACCCACAATAATCCGGTTGGGCGTTACCCGTAAACTGAATTTGACCAGTTCCCGCATTCCAATCTTGGGTGTCGTCTGGAGTTGGAGCACGTCCGCTGCCTCAACAACAAGTTCCGCTGTATCCTCAAGAAGGACAAGACGCTCATCAGGAAACGTATCTGCAATCGCTTTTAAGATTGCATTACAGAGGGTGGTCTTTCCACTGCCGGTAGGACCGGCAACCAGAATGTTCCGGCGGGATTGGATGGCAGAGGTTAGGACGGCGTACTCCACTGAGGTTAACATTTCATCCTCCACATAGTCACGCAGGGAGGGGATCCGGCGGCACGGTTTACGGATATTGAAGGCGGGGCCCGGAGTCAGTGGCGGGATAAATCCCTGGATCCGGCATTTTCCAAGATCGGCCTGTGAAACCGCGGCCGCCAGCGAAGGATGCCCCCGGTCAAAACGATTGCAGGTGATCGTGGAAATCGCACGAAGGAACGCCTCTGCACTCTGCGGGCGCAGGGTTACGGAGGTTGCAATCCTTTGCCCGGCAGAGGTGATGGCCCGGACCAAGAGATCCGGGTTAACATAGACCTCTTCAATGTTCGGATCTTGAAGAAGCGCAAGAACCTGGGTGCCGAGGTACTGGTGAATCAGAGCACTAAGGCGTTTTGGATCCATAACCGGTCAGGATGTCATATGGAGAAGATCCGCAGGGAACGGGGCCGTAGTACCTGCTGTCATAACTGAGACTGCTGTGTGTGCTGAGCAGAAAACATTCCCCGGGAGACAATACATGGATCCCGACGGCGTTTGATAACCCTTTCCCCTTTCGGTCATGTTCATAGATGGGGACATCAAAACTTTGATGCCCCTTGACCTGAACCTGTTGACGGGTCACCAGAACGGTATCTCCCTGCAAAGCAACGACAGGCTTACCGACCCGGGTTGCACCGCCGGGACAGATGCCCTGACGCAGATAGCCGCGCTGAACCGCAAACTGACTCAGCACCTCAGGAAGACAGATCCGAAGGATATCCCCACGCTCCAGATCGGACTCTTTCGTGATCCGGTACAAACCAGGCGGCAGGGATGTGGATGTATTGACAAACAGAGGCAGACTCATGCTGCCGATGGGCAGAGACTGGATTACAGCTGCCGTCAGACAGAGGCCAATGATCACAATCACCCCTGCCAACTGGAATCTGGTCAGAGTACACCACCGCATTCAATCCAGAAGCTCAAAATTGTCCAGCCGGTATCCAACCCCGTGCACCTTGAGGATATGTCTGGGATGAAGCGGATCTGGATCCAGTTTGCACCGGAGTGCATATGCATGACGATCAATGGTTCGCGTCTCCAGATCATGCGGGACCTGGAGAACCCAGACATTGAATTCCGCCCTTGAAACCGCACGCCCCCTCCGAAATGCCAGGTGGCGCAGCACCTTCCACTCCATCGGAGTCAAATGCACGACTTCCCCATCTTTGTGTGCAGTGCGGGTTTCAAAATTACAGTGGGTATCGCCGATCTGAATCCGCCCGGGCTGATTGCCGCCATAGTGTACACGCCGGCAGACGGCTTTGGCCCGGGTCATCAGTTCATGGGCATTAAAGGGTTTGCCCATGTAATCATCGGCACCCGCTTCCAGGCCGCGTACACGGTCGCCCACCGAGTCCCTCCCTGAAACCATAATGACCGGCGTATGACAGCCAAACTCCCGGACCCGCCGGACGAGGGTAATCCCGTCCAGTCCCGGCATGGTGACATCCAGAATCGCCACATCCAGGAAGTCTTCCGACTGCATGAAGGTTGCGGCATCATAACCATTGTCCGTGATCGTGACCTGGGCCCCCTCGTTCACAAAGACCCGCTGGATTGCTCTTGCGATTGGAGCATCGTCCTCGGCAACCAGCACCTTGGACAGTAATTTTGGGGCGGCAGTGTAGATCATTGTGAATCAAGGAAGATGTTTTCCGGAAGGATGATGCGAAAGACCGTTCCCACACCCACGGTACTGGCGACTTCAATCCGGCCACCGTGTGCACGGACGATTTCCTGAGCAATGGCAAGTCCCATGCCACTGCCGGGAACCGCGGAACTGCCCCGAAAACGAGGCTTGAAAATATGGGGCAGGTCCTCCGGTGCAATCCCGTATCCACGGTCTCGTACCCGGAGTTGCAGACCGCCGGACTGTAACTCCGCAGCAATCACAATCTGGGCGGGCCGGCTGTAATTGACGGCATTATCCAGCAGGTTGGTGAGTACGCGTCCCAAGGCAGGCCCGTCGCCCAGAATAAGCGGCAGTTCCGTTTCTGCATACAACTGGAAGGTGTACCCTGGATGCAGTTTCTGATAGATGGCGGCCGTGTCTCTGGCCAAAGCCGCGATATCCACTTCGTCATACCTTATCGAATTCGCATCCTGTTCCAGCACACTGCGTGTGATTTGCACAAGGCGGTCAATTTGATCTGCAATGACCGCATGGCAGGCATGACGTTCGGGATCATTTAATCGCATCGTGCGCAGCCGGTCATTATAGAGAGCAATTGCGCTCAGCGGGGTTTTCATGTCGTGCGACAGACTTGCAAGGCGGAGTTGAGTCATGGAGTTTGGATATGGTTCAGGTAACGAAAAAAAGCAAGAGCGGCGAAATAGATCTCTTGCAGCAAAGGGTATAGAAGACAGTTCTGGTGGCGCCCCGGCGGCCGGCAAGATGGAGATCCAGACTCCAGGTGCCGATCTGGATAACCCAGAGCCTGAAAACATGCACATGGAGCCTGCCTGCCCGCTTCTGCACCGGGCAGTAAAGGGTGACCGGTGTGATCAAAATCATTCCTGTTAATTTGCGCATAGACCGAGGCCGAATGGGTTCGAAGTACTGGTGCCATCCATTATACTGCATATAATATATATAATTTATATTATAATTTCAGGCAACTTGTTACGATACGGCAACGATTCCTGAAAGAACGCTAACACGGCCAAGGAAACCCGCTCTTCCTGGATCGTTCCGCAGCGCTATCTTCCCGCCGAGTCGGACATATGCGTCTCAACTCATTCAAAAATTATTCTGAGGAACCGGGGGACATGGACCATGAGGGTGCTGGGGGCGGTATCCCTGCCGAATCTCTGTTTGAGAGACGCGAGAATTTTGAGTCTTTTCCAGGCTGCGTTCCATCCAGATCGTGACCGGCCCGTCATTGACCGGAGAAACCTGCATCGAGGCACCGAAACTGCCACCGGCAACCGGATATTCAAGTTCTTTGGAGAGGCGATACTTCACATACTCATACAGAGGTTCGGCAACCGCGGGGCAAGCCGCTTCTGTGAAGGAAGGCCGGTGTCCTTTCCTAACATTGCCATAGAGGGTCAATTGCGATACAGGAAGAATGTCTGCACCGAGGTCACCAACCGATAGATTCATCTGCCCCGCATCATCCGGGAAAATGCGGAGGCGTATACACTTGCGTACCCGCCAGTCTGCTTCCCGTTGATCATCCTGTGAATGAATTCCCGGGAAGATGAGCAGACCCCGGCCAATACTGCCAACCGCAACATCATCTGCGGTGACCGGGGCTTTCCGAACACGTTGCACAAGAGCAATCATCCTTTCTGCAATTTGCCGAGAAAGCTCCGCCAGCGCCATGGCAATGGCGGAGATACGCCATTATTCGTTAAAATTCGAGATTCCGGCTCACAAATCCTTTCCTTCAACCGACAGGGGTTCTCCCCATGACGGAGGAGAGAGAACTGGGATTGAATCTCAATTTACTCCAAGTTCCCAAATACATCCGGAGTATCTTGGATCCATTCTCCGCAGGTACTCACCTCTGCGTGTTCCATAAACAGTCATCGTCGCCGTTTTCGCTCATCGGCACATGTGTCGTTCTATGCCCTCGTGCCTGCATTGGCCATGAGCGATCCTCTCAGGCGATGCATATCCACATCTCTGCGGTTTTTGTCAGAATCGTCAAATGATCCCCATTCCCCCGCCCAATCACAGCGTACACATGACTTATATCAAAAACATGTATTTTAATGAAATACCTACTCACGGGCGCGGGCACTCTGGGGCTGGCGCTGGCACTGGTGCTGTGGATGCGACCAGACGGGCCGGTGCCGGGGGAGCTCTATCGGCGGGCGGCACATGACTCGTCTGTCGTTTCCCGGATTGTTGTAAGTGACAGCGCGGCCAGTCCGCTGGCAAGGCGACTGGTGACCGATCTCTTGACGCGGGAACTGCTCGTGCGGATTGATAAGACCGGGCGCTGCGGGAAGGTGATGGAGCACTATGATGCGGTGAACCTGCGCCTGCAGGCGACCACAGATCTTCTGGAACAGGCGTTCCTTGCTGCACGACCCGTGCAGCTGTACGAAGACGAAAAACTGCGCTGCTTTGCCTATTCAATCACCTACCACATCCCGCTCCCCGAACCGATGAACTGGCAGAATCATCTGCTGACGGAAGTGCCCCTGCAGCTGACCATCATTCATCCGATGAAAGACCTCAAATACTTCAAACGGGAATCCAATGACTAAAGTACTCGCGACCGCTCTGCTCCTATCCACCGCTGTGCAAGTCTCCCGTGCACAGCAGTTTGATCAACTCACCCGGCCGGTCGCCACACTGACCGACCGTACGCAGATCCGGGCCATGCTGGATGCGCTCCTCATTCCAGCGATTGGGCAGGTGGATCAGGCGCAGGTCGTGGATGTAACGGCCAACGGGTTTGGGCCGAATGATCTGGTGGTGCTCTATCCCTCCATGGAAACCTATGAGATCGGTACGGATGTGCCGAAGCCGCTGCAACAGTCCATGAAATCATGGGAGATCGCCGCGGATTACCGTCTGGATGCCACACGTCAGGAGGCGATGCGGATTCCGGTAGATGCGCATTTGGATCAGGATGCACGGGCGGCGCTCACGGGTGATGTGCTGAGCGCGGTGGCCCGCTATTATGAGGGGGATGCGTTTGATTTACGCATGTCTCAGGATCCGGAGGGGGTCCGTCTGGAAATCTGGAACTATGACCCGGAGGCTTTGCAGTACCGGGCACCCCCCGGCTCTGTCCGTCTCGACACGCTCTGGCAGGCCTTCCAGTTTGCGGCCCCGGCCATCGTGATGGCCTTCAGGGATGCATCCGGCTGTATTGAAACCTATGCGGAAGCGGGCCAGATCCATACGCGTCCGTGCGAATGAAGAGGATCCTTTTGGCGATTCCGGCGGCCTCTGCTGCCGATGCACAGGCCGTGCGTCAAGCCACCGTTGCTGTTCGGTCAAACCGCATCAGACTACACGGTCCGTATGAATGTTTCGAGGCACCCCACAGCGTGTCTAGACCTACAAATTTCCATCACTTAGAACTGATTCCTATGCGACTTGCGATCCCGTTTTTTGTTTTAAGCTTTGCGTGGACAATGCCCCTATTCGGGCAATCGTCATCCGTAACGGCGACCCTCTCGTTATCTGCTCCTTCCCCGACCTGTACAATTACAACCGTCTCCAACCTTGATTATGGTACGGTAGAGAAGCCGGGCAGCGGGGCCGGTTCCGTTGTCATCCATGCGCAGACGGGTACAAGGAGCAGCAGCACACTGTCGGTCAGCGGCAGCGCCAGTGCCGGGCAGACGCGTTTGAGCGGAACGAATGTGGCCAATTATAATGTGAGCAGATCCTTTCCGGCGACGCTGAACAATTCCGGCAGCAGTTTAACCTACAGCGGTGCATGGTCACAGGCCGCGACCTCCGGCGGCACATACACTTTGATCCGCGGTGCGGCGTACAGCGGCACCGCAGGCGGCGCAGGGACGAGCTTCAGTCACTTCTTCCGGTTTGGGGGCACCGTCAGTGGAATTACGCTCAGTAAGTCGAACGGGACCTATACGGGAACGATCACGACCACCGCAGCCTGCAACTGAACATGAGAGGATACATATTTTTTGGACTGTTTTTCGTTTGTGGATCTGTGCAGTCCCAGACCACCGGTACGATGCAGGTTCAGCTGGAGGTTGTTCCACGCGTGCTGACGGTGAGCGTCAGCAGCAGTCAACTGGATTTTGCAGAGCAGCGTGCCGATGCAGGGACGGTAACGCTGGATCCCGCCACCGGGCTTGCCGACCGCAAGGCAGGCGGCCCCCACGCGATGGGGGAGGTGTTGGTGCACGGCCCGGCCGGGGCCGGGTTTCTGGTGAGCATGGATGCCCCGGTCTTTCTCCATCAGATGGGCGGCAGCGACATGTCCGGGCGCTCTGTATCTGGACACCGTGAGGTCCGTTTTACGCCGTCCTGGGCACAGAGCGATGGCTGCAATCAGGGCGCATTTATGCGCATCCCCGCAAGGCAGGCGGCAGGAGTGCTTGGGGAAGATGGATGCAGCGCCCTCCGGTTTGGAGGGACCATTCACCTTCTGGGGGCGGCCCTGGGGCGCTATGCCGGGCATCTCTCGGTTCGCATTACTCCGCTGTAGATCATGCTCCGCGTTCTCCCTTATTTACTGGTCACCGGGGTATGGGCACCGCGTCAGGTATTCGCCCAGGCTGCACTCAGTGTCACTCCCGCCTATGCGGTCATTACCCATGACCGACCCTATGGGGCATTCGTACTGTCTAACCGGGGCACCGAAGGCGTTGAAGTCACCATCGGCGCCCATCACGGCGTGATTGCGTCTACGGACTCCACCACGGCAGTGGTTCTGGGCGAAGCGGGTAGGCTGGGAGATTTATCCCGGTATCTGACCTTTTTCCCGGAGCGGTGCATCCTGCCGGCAGGCGGGAAGCAGACCGTACGTTACCGGATCCATGAAGCCCCTGAAGGGGCGCATATTACGCTCCTGCATTTTGCCATGCAGGAGCGGGGAGCCATTGTGGACGGACAGATCCCCGCGGTTGCCAGCGGACTCCGTATTGTCTATAATCTGGTTGCTCCCCTGATCTATCTCCAGGGAAGGGGCATGCCGGTCTTATCTGCCCGTTTTCTGGAAGGAACGCCGAACGAATTGCACCTCTATCTGGAGAATCACAGCCGATGGCCCTTTCTAGGCGGGGTGCGTGTGATTCAGAATGGATGGCAGCTCGGCAGCGCCGAGGCAGCCGTCTATACGACACGCGTCGTACGTATCCCCGTGGCGGAGCGTCCTTTGCGGGGGCCGCTGCAGTTGAAATTCGATTCGAATTACACCGGGCTGTCTCTCGCCATCCGGCATCAGCTTGGGGTCCCGGATCCCATCCATCTGCACTGGAATTGATGCAGCAGTGGATCCTCCGGACCGTACTGATCTTCACCATGATCCGTGCCGCCTCCGCACAGGTGTTGATGGAAGTACCGCTCCTGCTGGAGTTCCCAGGCAGGGAGGAACTTGTCCGGGCATGGTATGATGGGGAGGCGTTCCTTGTGGATGGCGAAGAACTCTTTCAGGCACTGGGATTTGCCGTGCAGCTTACGGGCACAGGACTGGAAGCACTGGATACGCGGCACCGTCATACATTTTCATGCTCGAACCCCTCCGCTCCACCCTGCAGGATTTTTCTGACGGATATACTGGATGTCCTTGGCCGCGCATTGCACTTTGATCAAAACCGTCTGCATTTAACCGCATCCTCGGCCGCGTCAACGTTTGATATGCGTTCACTCCGGGCGCGGCAGCGCAGCTGGACAGAAGTGCCGGGGCCGCATCTGTTTGGGCGCACGCGCAGTATCTGGGGCGGGATGATGGCGAGTTGGCAACTGCGGCGGGACGCATTTGGGGTACATCCCTTTTTTCGATTTACGGGAAGCATCCTGCATGGCAGCGTCGAAGCAGAACTGAGCGATGGTGCTTCATGGACATACCGGTATGACCGGCCGGAAAAGGTATGGCTCACACAGGTGCAGGCAGGACGTAATGCCCGCGGCAGCACCGAGTTCGCCATCACAAATGTACCTCTGGCCAGACGGCGGCTGCACCGTATGCGTTACCTCCGCGGGCGATCAGATCCGCACGCACTCATACAGGCGGTGATCCGCGGGGAGATTGTGGATCAGGTGCAGGCGGATGCAGAAGGGCACTATGAACTGAGTGCCCCCGTATGGTATGGAACCACAAAACTGGAGTTAAGGACACATCCGCTCGGCGGCCGGCGCACACAGTCCGATCCTCAGTACCTGTTCACCCCCACCTCCATGGTCCCTCCCGGCAAAGTATTCTACGGATTGCGCATCGGGGAGCAGCATGCGAATCTTCATGTGCAGTACGGCATCCATCCGAGATGGACACTCCGAAGTGCACTTGCACGCCATGGCGTGCATCCAGAGGCATCGGTCGGATCCACATGGAGCCCGGTGACGTTTCTGGCGGTGAGCACAGAGATGCAGGTATTGTCTGCACACTGGCAGACGGGATTTCAACTCTGGCATTCCGGGGTGCAGGTGACTGCCCGTCTGAACGGCCGGAAGCGTCACTTCCAGAACCTCCACATGACGGCCTCTGCCGGTAGAGGTCCGGTCAGTGCACTGCTTCAAGGTTCGATGTCCTCCTTTTTGTCCCCGTTTAACGAGCGGGTGCAGCGACTGTCGCTGCATCCTGCGGTCTGGCTCCATCATCACGGCGGTCTGCGGATGCAGGCCGGCTGGGAGTCGAACTGGCTGCATGGCCCCTTCGCGGAGGCGCATCACCGCTGGCATTTCGGGGCTGGATGGATGTTCTCAAGGGTTCGGGTGATGGGGTTTGCAACGCGGGACGATATCCAGAGCGCCTATGGTCTGGAAGGGATCTTCATGCTTGGGCATTCCTCTCTGGCGTTCCGCGCCGGGTGGGATGCCGATCATCAGATGATGACCGGTCGTCTCAGTTTTCAGATGTCCTCCCCGTTCGGGAGCCTGTCTGCCCGTGGACAGCGGGATGTACGGGGGATCACGCATTCGCAGCAGATTCAGGGAAGTGTCCATCTCTGGGACAGGGTACAGCTTGCTCCCTACGGAATTCAACAGAGTGCCGTCGAACTCCGAATCTTTGAGGATCTGAATGGAAACGGTCTGCAGGAGCACACCGAGCCGATCCTGCCCCATATTGAGGCGGAGCTTTTTCAGGGCGGCTGGACACGCCTTCGGACCGGAGCACTGTACGCGGCCCATCTGGAGCCCTATCAGCGCTATCAGATCCGCATTCTGGAGGCATCTATCCGGGATCCATCCCTTCACCCCGCCACCGGGCCGGAGTTTAGTTTTACCGCAGACCCGGGGCAAAGAAAAATCCTGCATGTACCGATGCAGCGATTCGTTCCGGTGACAGGGATGGTCACCGGACTGGATCGAACCCCGCTCAGACTCAATATTCTTTTAGATCAGGAAAAAGAAGCAGAGGTGTACCGGGATGGCGGATTCACCCTGCATCTACGCCCCGGGCGGTATACGCTCACGGTCGTAGATATTCTGGACCAGATCCCCCTTGCCGAAAAAACAATCCAGGTGGATACCCGACCGATCCGGGTTGTGATTCATCTGGGGGAGGATCGCCGATGACAAATCGGGAGATTCTTCCTTTGTGTCTAGACACTTTGAACAGCACCTCCATCTGGAACCGCGGGGCCGAAGTCCCAGGGGGGCTGCAGATCCTGAATGGCGCACCCGGATTCAGCCGCGCACATGCCAGCGGGGAGGGAGCAGATCGTGCCCCTCCAGGGAAAATTCCAGAACGTTGCCGGGTCCCTGTGGAGATAAGGGACACTTCCTTCGCTCTATCCACAGGATGCAACCGGTTTAGATACAGCGGGCACAATGTCCAGACACACAGCAACCTAAAACCGAAACCAAACGCATGAACCAATCCATGACCGAAACTTTGCAGGATTCAATGCCTCTCCCGCCGGAGATCCAGACGTTTTCGATACTTGAACTCTTCAGTCAGGCGGGCGGCTTTCAGTGGCCAATCCTGGCAGTACTGATTGCCGGCCTGATGGTGCTGATGCTCCGGGTTGTCCGTCTGTTTCGGGATTATCTCGCAGCCCGTCCACTCATGCAGCTGCGTCTGGAGTCCATCACGCTGGTTACTCTGACAAATGCCCGGCGAAGTGCTTCCGACAGCCTCTATACCCGGCTTCTGACAGGAATGCTGCAATTGCATCGCAATCCAGAAGCCATGGGCCGCGAGGTCAGTGATGTGGCGACTGCGGCCCGCACCGCCTATCAGCGAACCCAGCGGATTGTAACCTACTGCTCCAGCACCGCGGGCGGGCTGGGCCTGCTGGGGACACTGGTGGGAATCTATGCACTCTTTTCTGCCGGTACACGTGATGCCCAGACGATCTTTGCCGGGATTGCCATTGCTGTTGTCTCGACGCTTCTGGGCATTGTGACCAGCATCCTGCTCGAATTCTTTGAGGCGGTCATGCATGGCTATGTAAGCCGGTATATTGAGTCCGCGCAGATCTGGGCGCAAAAAGTGCGCAATCGGGTACTTGTTCTTTCGGAGTGCCCAGGCACGGGGTATCCAGATACGGGGTATCCAGACACGGAGGTAGACACATGAACGGATCCCTGATCGTACGGCTGGTGGATATCACGCTGCTCCTGCTGCTCAGTCTGATGGCGGCAGCCAGTTTTACAACCACAAGGCTGGAGCTTCCTGTCACGCTCGAACTTGAAGACAGGGGAGCGCTGCCTGCGCCAATGCAGATCGGCATTACGCCCGACGTATCTGGACACGATGGCGGCATCTATACCCAGGATGGCACATTGCTCACGCTGGACGAACTGGAGTATCTGATCGCCTCACGGCCCGGCCAGATAGAGTTCGTTGCGGATGCACAGGCACCTGCAGATAGATTACTTGCAGCGCATGCCATTGCAAACCGTCTGGAGCGGCAGGCCGCATTTTTGGTGCAGCAACAGCAGGGAGGTGCTCAATGAAGCGGAGCAGTGGACATCTTTTACGATTCATTGATCTGGGCCTCCTGCTGCTGCTTGCCTTTTTGTCGGTTGCAGAGCTGAACCCCACCCTGCAGGTTCCCCTGCCCGGCAAACCGGGCAGGGGGCAGAAGGCGGCAGTCGCCCGCTTGGAATTTAATCGGGACTGGGAAATGGCCATCACGCGTCTGAACCCGTCACAGGTGCTTTGCAGGGGAAAAGGAACCGCGGAACTTGCCGCGTGCATGAATCGGCATGCTCCCATGCGCTTCCTGCTTGTCCCATATCTTAACCCCCCGGCCGAGGCCGCGACCGTGCAGCAGGTGGTGACCCTTCTGGATATCTGTAAAAGAACTGCACATCTGTGTGAGATTGAACCCCTGCAGCCATGACCGCCAAAACACAGGAACGGTTCTTTGCGTGCGGCATGACGATCCTGCTCCTCATCCTGCTGGGACTGAATGCCGCCTGGGTCAAGGTGCGCAGTGATCCCCCGAAACTGCGGCAGCTGTCTCTGACTGAAAGTTTTGCATCGGTCACCGGCCTGCCGCCGATCCCCATTCCACCAAAACCCGCCGAACGCGTCCCCCAGAGGCGAATGATCCAGATGCTGGAAGCCCTTGAGTCCAGTCCATCGGTGACCGCTCCCCTGCAACGTACCCATCCAGGAGACCTGCAACTGCAGCAGGTGCGGACTCCATTAAGTGCACGGCAAAGGATCTCTGGACGAACCTCGGTATCGCTAAATACGGCGTATCCGGATACGCTGACCGCAAGAGCCATTCCAAATACTTCCGCACTGGCCGTACATGGATCCCATGCTGTCACAGCGCGGCAGCGTCCGCGCCAGGCTCCGCAGACCGCAATGAACGTAACCGGACGCGCCAATCCGTCCGGCACCTCCCTTGAAATCGAATCCCTTCCAGTATCCACCCGTGTTCTGGAGGTCAGCGAGGCAAAAGAGATCGTCCAGTGGATACGGGTGACCCAGTCCGAACTCCCGCCCGGCATTCAACGCCATGTCGGGTATCGGACGGGAAATCTCACGGCAGCCGCACTCCTTGATCATGAGGGCGAACCCTGGGAGATCTATCTGATGGCCCGCATGCCATCGGAAGAGTTGCATGTGGTGATCGTCCGGGGCAGTGCCACCTACTATGTCGTGGATCCAAGCTTTCAGCGCGACGGACGGCGGTTCCGGGTGGGCGCTGCCCGCCGGGCAGATGGCGTGATCACCGGAATCACCTCCGAGGAACGCGCCGCCGCCAGTCGCGAGGCGGTTCGCCACTATGATGTGTTTCTGGCGTGGTGGGACAACTTACGACTGACGTTGCAATGAGAAATTTTGTTTTTGTACTGATTGTGTCCGGGCACACTGTCTTCTTCACGGGATGCAAAGCCCCATCAAGGATTGTAGAGACACCGGTCCCCGTCAATCCCGTGCTGTCCGGGGTGGACAGCATGCAGGTCAACTTAGCCCGGCAGCTGGCCGAAACATCGTTTGCGCGGGATGCCGGGGCCGCCGCATTCGCGGCAGACGAAGGGCGAAAACTGACCGCTCTTGCGGACAGTATCCTCCTGAAAGCACCGGAAGCCTCTGTACGGGATACGGTGCGGGCGCTGGCGTTATTTAATGCGGGGGCGGACCTGCTCGGACAGTACTCTGAGGCCGACAGTCTGCAGGCACTCAAATTGCTCGAAAATGCTGCAGTGAAGTTTGAGGAAGCCCTGGAAGCGGATGCCTTTGACGCGGAGGCGCGGCAGTGGCTGGCACGTATTTACCAGACGCTGGCCGAGCGATTCCAGCAGTCGGGGGCCGTTCAGGAGAGGCTCCGCGTACTGCAACGGCTGGTCATGTGGAATCAGGACCGGCATGACTATATCGCACTTCTGGCCGCGGCGCAGGAAGCGCTGCAGACTGAAGTATCAGGAATGGCGGCGGGCGCCCTGTGGGAGCGTGCTGCAGAGGTTCTTCTGGATGATGTAGAGATGGGATTGAGCATGGCTCCCGATTCTGCCGCCCTGTTTGCGTACCATGTACGTGCAAGCCGGGCATTCATACTGGCGAATCACAGTTCACTTGCCCGCACTTCACTGAACAGTGCCCGGTTATGGCAGCGTACCGGGCAAGAGCGCATCCTCGTGGATACGGATAGCGCCTGGCTGGCATGGGATGATGGGAATCTGCGGACACGCAAGCGCTTTGATACTCTCCTCAATGAGGCTTCGGTAAACCCGGCAGACGCAGCCGAAGGCCTGCTCCAGTTGCTTGAAGAGGTGCAGAGCCTGGAGGCCCGGATACAGGTGCGTCATCAGTTGGCACTGGCCAGATATGCATCCGGCAGCGAGGAAGATGCGGCCGGTTTGATGCAGGATTTAGTGGCTGTTGCTCCTGATCAGAAGAATCTTGTCAAGGATTATGCGATCATGACCTACAATCTTGCCCAGCAGTTACGCCAGAGCGGAGACCTGCGAAGTGCACTTGCCTACCTCTTGCAGTGTGCATCCCTGAATGCACAGATTGCCGCCAGAGCATCGTTTGATGCGGCACTCCTTCTGAGAAACAATCTCAACGCAGCGCTCAAGTATGCGCACATGGCGGAAGCACGCATAGAGACGCTTGAAGAGAATGACCAGACAGAACTGTTCCGGTATCTGGCGGAGTTATACCGGAGGAATGGGGATCGTGAGCGAGCCAGAGTGTACATTGGGCATTTGAATATCCGCCGGAGAAATTGACCAATTCTATATTCAGCCGTGTCTCGTTGGATCGGAAGTGAAGTCTTCGGACTCACGGAGGCGGGATGGTGTATCTGAATCGGATCAAGTTGTGCGCTTCTTTGAGATTTAATGTTAATAGACACAAATGACGCACTTGAGTGTCTAGCGATAATGACTTGATGGAGACGACTGTCCTTTTCGCATGCCTGTATGGGACACCGTACGGATGCCATTTTTGTCCTTTTTATGCTGAAACAGGCCAGGAAATCAATCCTCTGGAACGCCAAATCCAAAAAATCTATCGAAATTGGGGCTGGATTGGTTTTATTTTCTTATATTGTCTGGTATCGTGTCCACTACAGGACGTTTTTCTTGAAACAAATCCCTATTTAAAGGAAATTATATACATGAGTAACCCACAAGTTTGTGAAATAATCGTTGATTTTTGCAACTATTAATGAATGAATTCGTATATTAGGTTACTCACATACAGTAAAATACGATGCACAAACAGAGGACAGGTCCCGGACAATCATACCGAAAAGGGCTTTCATGGATTGAGTTCCTGAAGATGTTTCCCGATGATAAAACAGTCGAAAAATGGTTTGCGAATCAACGGTAGGGAAACCAACCCACCTGCCCTTATTGCGGCTGTGATAACGTCCAAGTTGGCACGAAACACCCAACCATGCCCTATCGGTGCAGAAAGCGGTCATGCAAGAAGTTCTTCAGCGTCCGTGTTGGAACGCCCATGCAAGATACAAAGTTGAGTTACCAAGTATGGGCAATGGCGATTTATATCCTGGATACGGGGATTAAGGGAACGTCCAGTATGAAATTGCACCGCGACCTCAATATCACCCAAAAGACAGCATGGCATTTGGCTCACCGGATTCGCAAATCATGGGACACAGACCTTGCACCTTTCGCAGGGCCGGTTGAGATTGACGAAACCTATATAGGTGGCAAAGAAAAGAACAAGCACGAGAACAAGAAACTGAACGCGGGGCGGGGAACCGTCGGAAAAACAGCCGTGGTAGGAGCAAAAGATCGTGGAACGAAAAAGGTGCGGGCAAAGGTGATCTATGATACCACCGCCAAGACGCTCACAGGCTTCGTATACACTGCTTCACGTCAAGAGGCCCAAGTATACACCGATGACGCTAAGGCGTATCAGGCACTAAAGAGGGCTGCTCATGCGACCGTTAAGCACTCGGTCAAGGAATACGTAGACGGTGAAGCCCATATCAACAGCATGGAGTCTTTTTGGGCGCTGTTGAAACGGGGCTATTATGGCACGTATCACAGAATGTCCCCGGAGCATCTACAACGCTACGTAGACGAGTTTGTTGGACGACATAATATCAGAGGCTTGGACACGGTTGAGCAGATGGAGATAACGGCAAGGGGACTGGTTGGGAAGCTGCTAACTTACAAGATGCTCACTCGGAAAGTAGGACAAACAACTCTAACCTGATTACTGATGCCGTACGCTCAACCTGCTGTCCCGCTGCAAAATCCTACAGCTTCTCCCATTCTTAGTACACATGAAGTTCACCCCCAAGGGGATAAACATGTAACTATTTTACCGCCCGCCGATGTACTCGACACGTTAAGATCAAGTTCACGTGTTGGTGCTGTGATTCTTGATCCATGGTACAATCGAGGTGTCGGAGGAGAGCGAGACGATTATCATGATTGGCTTGCCAAAGTTATTCATGCTTCGAGTCGTATTTCAGATCATATTTTTGTTTGGGGTTTCCCCGAGATAGTAGCCCATCAGATTCCGAGAATCCCCGAAGGTTTTTCATTACTTGCATGGCTAACATGGTTCTATAAAAATTGTCCTTCAGTCATTCGAGGTTGGCGATCAGCCCAAAATACCTGCCTACACTTGGCTTCCAATAAGGCAAAAGTTTATCCACAGCACTTCTTAAATGGTGAACAAAAAAAACGTCTCGCAGAGCGCAAGATGCGTTTTATCCCAGGTCCTACATCCGTGCTTGAATCACCACTAAATATCGGATTTGTTGGACGTTCAGAGCAAACTGGGCACCCTGCACAGAAACCTTTGTCTGTTATTGAACCATTGATACTCATGGCAACCCAAGAACATGATACTGTACTTGATCCGATGTGTGGATCGGGTACTACTGGTGAGGCTTGTCTCCGACTTAACCGAAATGCTATCTTGTGCGATCTGTCTCCTGAATACACAGATATTGCAACAAAACGAATAGACCGATGCAAGAAAGAGCATGGAAGATAGGAATGCCAAGATTAAAGGACCTTACCTTCAACGTTCTATCCAAGCACGAATAGAGGCATTTTTTCTGGATAACTTGGGTAAGGTAGCCACACGGGAACAACTTCTGAAAGTTTCCACTGATCCCGTAACAGGACGGCAACCTGAGAACTGGCATCAACGACTTTCGGAACTACGTACAGATAAAGGGTACACAATTCTATCATGGCGTAATCGAGGCACCCTTAAGGCTAGTGAATATATGATGCCTGATGCTGAACGTAGGTCTACGGCATCACGCCGTATGCGACCTACTTCGGCCACATGGAAAAAGGTTCTTTCAAAGCATAATAACCGTTGTGCATGGATTGAAGGAGGTATAACCTGTAATCTCAAAAATGGAGATATTGACCCCATAGGTGGTGGAACGGTAAGACTGACACCGGATCATAAAACACCCCATTCACTACACGCAGAAACCGACCCAAAAGACCCATCAAAATGGCAACCATTTTGTGGTAGGCACCAAGTCATGAAAAAAAACTATTGGGACGATGAAACTGGTTGGTTGAACGTTGTTGCCATCGTTCAATCGGCATCAGAAGAACAGAAACGAGTTGTATTCAAATTTCTGCAAAACTACTTTGAGGATACTCCATGAAAACAAACCCTAATCCAAATCTGAAACACAAGCGATCAAAGGATAGTAGTTCTAAACCCCGTGGCCGTCCAAAGAAGGATGTTGCCGACATTCAAGGATCAATCCCTTTACCGGCCGAACAGATTGCGAAAGCGATTCTAAAGGCACCGCCCAGATCAATAAAGAATAGGTGAGTTGTCGGCATAAGTATAGATGTGGGTTACTCATGTATATAATTACCTATTTAAATGAAAAAATTTTTAATTTCGCCTGTGCAGATGCATTTCTCCTTCTCGGAGGTATCCTTTCTGCAAACGTTGCCAGTTCCGGCCCGGAGGTTACAATCACCTGCAGCAATGGTGAGTGTACCAGTTCTGTTACGACCTCTGAAACATCGTGGTCAATGAAGATTGTCTGCGGTAGGGATACTTGGACCGGTGGGGGAAGCGGAGCCTGGGGAGGTAGTTTATGCGGTGCTTCCGTCACGTTTGAATAAGTACAGCAGAATACTCATCAAGCATCTCTTCTCTACGGTGAATCAGGTGTGATGGAATTCGTTTCTCCATTCTTCGTCAGGGGGAGGAGCGCGGGAGTATTGCTCCTGCTGCTCCCCCTTGTGGCCTGTCAGAGCGGGGATACCCACCTGACAAGATTTGAAGATTCTCCAATCATTGACAGCCTGCTGGCTTCGGCTCCCCACTTTGTAGTCAATACGGATATTGAGGCGGAGAAATGGGTTGCCACCACTAGATTAGGGATTCCGACGGACTCACTAGTCCTTGGTAGGTCGCAGTACATGATTGCGATAGGGGATAGTGTTTACATATCTGACACTACAACGATCTTCTCGGTAGGGGCGGATGGTTCTCTTAACCGGAAAATCAGCAGAACTGGAAGAGGGCCTGGCGAGTTTGCTCATTTGAATGGACTGCAGTACAATGGATTGAACATATTTGCCAAGGATCGGGGGCGCATACAAGTCTTCACAGAGCAATTTGACTTTATTGATTCGTTCTCTTCTTCTAGCATGTATCAGTGGAGATTCTCGGTCTCGTCAGAATATATATTTGATCCCTGTCCAGAACATGCACATGCCTGGTTAGTTTGCGCCCGCAGTGCCACTCCTCCTTATGCCTGGGTTCAGTCTGGAAAATTACTTCCTGTTTTAGATCTGCCTGATCGGACGGGAGAAGAGGCACACCTTACAACAATTTCCCCTGACGGGAATCGAGTTGCCGTGGTGTATTGCGGGCTCCCCTATATTTTCATTTACGATGATCAGTTTCGTCACCTTCAAACCATTCGATTTGAGGGAGAGAATGTCCGCAATTTTGAACCCGTAGGTATTCCTGGAGGAGCCCCGCCAGAAATCGTTGAACCTGGAACTTTCGCGTTTATACCGAACATTAGTTTTCTCAACTCTCGTTATCTAGTTGCAAGAGCGCACAAATCTGACCATTATATCTTTGATGTGTCTGAAGGTGAATACCAGCTTACAAGGAAGATAATTTTTCGGCCAATCAACGACCCCGAAGAAAGGAGAGATGTGAATGCCCAAGATTTTCTCCTGCACGGAGGTTACCTGTATGCGGCCTCTCCCCAGGAAGAATATGTCTATGGATACGAGTTCGATCTATAGCATTCTCCGTACATATCTGGCGGCAGTACAATCATCCAGATATGTATGCACTCCGAGGGGCAATACTTGAAAGCATGCAGCCGTATTGGGAGAATATCCGAGATGTTCCTGGATTCGACGCTCACCCCCAAATGGAGATGTGCAGGGCGAGATTTCCGGGAAAATTGAACGCTGCCCTCCTTCTTCTCAGGGGAGAACTTTCAATCCCCAGAGAACACACTCTGGTAGTATAGGGTCCTGTGAGGAAGCAAAGACGCGGAACAGATGCCAGATCCCCAAGGGTACTGAACACCAAAAATGAAAAAAACGTCCATAGAATCTGAAAATAGATGTTTTTATAAGTAGACGGCCGTCAAACCGTCGAAGTCAGGATTGGCATATCCTTGATTCGCATCCCCTGTGTTTTTGATCCCCTGACAGGCGAATCCGGTCACACGGCTGCTATACGTTGGGGCCAAACCGGCCCTGGCGGACAGGATGCCCAACGAGTCATCTTGTCTGCCTCGTAGCAACAGGCCCGTGGCATCCGGCACACTGCTGCGTATGACCTTATCACCTCACAAGGTCCAATAACGTGAAGCAGCCTACATTTCTGGCGGTTTTTTTGCTGATCAATCATCTGGTGCAAGCGCAGCAGCCAGCTCCAGAGCGTATTATAAATGTGTCCGGGCCGGTTCAGACGGCCATTGATCAGCAGATTTCCAGTTTTAATACCGGAGGGCGGGCGGAAGTACTGCGGCAGTCCGATGTGCTGATCTATCCGTTCGGAATCTATCAGCCCGTTTTGACCTGTACCGTACTCCGGGCATGTATTGTCGAACTTCAGGCAGGGGAAGCTCTGATCAGCCTGATTGCCGGAGATGATCAAAGGTGGCTGATTCATCACACCGCAACCGGGACGGGGGCGGAGACCGCCATCGTCTCCGTCAAACCGATTGACCACAATATCACAACGAACCTGATTATTTCCACGGACCGCCGGGTCTACCATATCACACTTGACAGTCCACCCTATTCCACAAAGCGGAATGCGTATAACCCGCAGCAGCAGTACACGCGGCACATCCGATTCTACTACCCTGCCGAACACAAATTCGAACCTGTATCTGCAGGCGAACCGGCAGACCCTCCCGCTGGTCTTTCCCTGAAGAAATTAAATCATCACTACACCTGGCGGGCAGAAAAAGGATTTCCATGGGTCCCCTCGGCGGTATTTGATGATGGCGAGCGCGTTTATATACGGATTCCCGCCCATGCCTACTCGGAAAATCAGCCGCTTCTCAGCATTGGAACGCGGGGCAGCGAGCGCGTTGCGGATTATATCATCCGTGATGGATACTTCATTGTGGATGGACTTTTTGAAGAGGCGCGGCTGATTACAGGGGGGATTGCGCGTAAAGGCATCTTTCGCAGAAAACGGCACACGCAGCGTGCCCTGCATCTCTACCGGGCACGATGATCGGAAACCTCAACGAAGCCGAACAGGACCGCACCGAATTTGTAGATCCGGTTTCGGTGACACGACTCTCCAGACGGAATGTCCTGGCGCTGGCCCTGAGCCTGGCCGGGGTGTTACTTGTACTCTTTTTCAGCAGCCGCCGCCAGTCCGCCAAACCCGGTACCGAGTATGATCTGAATCCGGTGTCCGCTGTTGATGTACTCACACTGGCCCCTGTGGAACCGCGCACTCCGATCCCCGGCCCGTGGCAGCCGCCTGCACCCGCACGCACGGAGCACACGGACGAGCGGGAATCCATCTATGATCAGGCGCGTCAGTCACGTGGAATTCTGCATGTCTCCAATGCG
>JAJECV010000070.1 GCA_022821875.1 Rhodothermales bacterium | reverse complement strand
CTAACTAACACAGGATGCCCCGCTCATTAGGGGATTGCGACAGACTTATGCCAATAATGGTCTCGATGCCGTTATATATCTTCTAACACAGGATGCCCCGCTCATTAGGGGATTGCGACAAAATTTGTCCTTCCGGTACATGCGGCCGTCTATGTCAACACTAACACAGGATGCCCCGCTCATTAGGGGATTGCGACCTTCCTCCAGCAGTCCGTACGGCCGCAATCGGTCACCGCGACTAACACAGGATGCCCCGCTCATTAGGGGATTGCGACCACTTTCCCACCAAGCACCGACTCGCTTGAGAAACCACTCTAACACAGGATGCCCCGCTCATTAGGGGATTGCGACAGATTATCCGGGATCTTCGCACGGCCTACGGGAAGCCCCGCTAACACAGGATGCCCCGCTCATTAGGGGATTGCGACAGACGAACAAACGCCACAGCCTCACGCTGAGCCTCTTTGCCTAACACAGGATGCCCCGCTCATTAGGGGATTGCGACTCACAGCAACATCGGCATCGACTGCGTCAAGTTCCGTCCAGTCTAACACAGGATGCCCCGCTCATTAGGGGATTGCGACACAGGGCTATACAGGGCCATACAGGGCTATACTCCGCTGCTAACACAGGATGCCCCGCTCATTAGGGGATTGCGACTTTAAGTCAGTCCATGCGCCGAGGATTTCCTCACCACTCTAACACAGGATGCCCCGCTCATTAGGGGATTGCGACCTCAGGAAGATCTTCCCCTCGCGGGAATCCCAGTCAACTAACACAGGATGCCCCGCTCATTAGGGGATTGCGACCTTGCACGGACGGCCTGGTGGGTTCCCGCGGTCATGAACCTGCTAACACAGGATGCCCCGCTCATTAGGGGATTGCGACTAAAACCGTAGTTGCGCATAGTAGGTATCCGATTACTTTCTAACACAGGATGCCCCGCTCATTAGGGGATTGCGACAGATACCGGGTTTAGGGTTTCCATTTTCGTTAGGGTTTTCTAACACAGGATGCCCCGCTCATTAGGGGATTGCGACTAAAGCGTCTATGTAGCGCTGCGGAACAGTATCACTAACACAGGATGCCCCGCTCATTAGGGGATTGCGACTTATCCGTCCTTCGATCAGAAACACATGAATATCGCCACTAACACAGGATGCCCCGCTCATTAGGGGATTGCGACTTATCCGTCCTTCGATCAGAAACACATGAATATCGCCACTAACACAGGATGCCCCGCTCATTAGGGGATTGCGACAGCTGCTGATAGCGTTTCATCCGGGACGGAATTTTGGATCTAACACAGGATGCCCCGCTCATTAGGGGATTGCGACACGATCCAGCAACCAGCAAGCGTCCTCATATTCAGCATCTACTAACACAGGATGCCCCGCTCATTAGGGGATTGCGACCGACCGCAGGCGAAGGTTTCGGTGATTGCGGACACCGTCACCATCACCTAACACAGGATGCCCCGCTCATTAGGGGATTGCGACCAATATCTAGCTGCTACCTCCGCGTTGCGTCGCATGTCTAACACAGGATGCCCCGCTCATTAGGGGATTGCGACTATACAGGAAAAATCCGAAATATCCAAATAATTAATTAAACTAACACAGGATGCCCCGCTCATTAGGGGATTGCGACACATCCTGGCAAGTCTGGAGCAGGTGCAGCAGGAAAAACCTAACACAGGATGCCCCGCTCATTAGGGGATTGCGACTTCTTGTTGCTAGATTGAGGTTCTGGGGGATGTCGAGGATCTAACACAGGATGCCCCGCTCATTAGGGGATTGCGACTTGTCATATAAGTACATTGGCTTGGGGGTCAGGAGTTTACTAACACAGGATGCCCCGCTCATTAGGGGATTGCGACCTTGACTGGTGTTTTCCAGTCAGTTTTACCACTGCGTCTACTAACACAGGATGCCCCGCTCATTAGGGGATTTTTCTAGTGTTCACTCAGAGGGAGTCCAAAGATTGCACAAAATAGATTAGGTACAGACTAGTTTTGATATTTTACGGGGGAACGGTCGTTCTCAATAAAAATTTCAACGGATGTTGCACAATTAGGCAATTTCATGAACGGGAATTCCACATTGCAATCTGATCAGCAGTTCAATTTGTTTGAATCAGACCCCAAACATCTAAGCCGTCCCAGGAAAGTCGGTAGTGCGGAAATATCCTACCAGACGACGCCGAGTATCCTTACGCGTACATCAGGGTTTCTGGACAAATATGATTACAGTCTGAATCCTTATTCAGGTTGCTCATTTGGATGCACATACTGCTATGCCGCGTTTTTTGCCACTACCCAGGAAGAGCGGGATAACTGGGGCCACTGGGTAAAGGTCAAAGAAAATGCGGTTCAGATTCTGCGCCGATGCAGGCCGGGCCGTCTGGATGGATCCCGAATTTATATGAGCAGTGTCACAGATCCGTACCAGCCGATTGAGCGGAAATTAAAACTAACCCGGAGACTGCTGCAAACCCTATCCGACCGCCACAAGCCAAAACTGGTCGTGCAGACCAGAAGTCCGGATGTGGTACGTGATATAGAACTGTTCCACAGAATCACAGAGCGGGGAGGACAGGTTCAGGTCAACATGACGGTGACGACAGACGATGAAGAGGTGCGACAAACGTTTGAGCCGTTCTGCCCATCCAACCAACGACGGCTGGATGCCATAGCAGCAGTGGCTCAGAATTCCATTCCTACCTGCATTACGATGACTCCATTACTCTGGGTAAACGATCCAGAACGGTTTGCAGACGCTCTCATCAAAACGGGAGTAGAGCACTTTGTTGTTCAGGATTTCCATCCGACGAAGGGGCATTTTGTTGCAGGAACCCGAGATGTTGCACGGCAGAAAATGGCCGAAAAACTTGGCTGCAGTATTGCGTCATTTCCCAGCAAGTACCATGAGCATTATGAGCAGGTCCATGAAGTGCTAAAGAGCCGGTTATCCAAAAATGGATCCCTTGGTGAAGGGAAAGACGGGTTTGCTCCGCCATTCTGAGTTTTCGCAATATGTGGATTCCAGGGTTGGTGGTTGATGAATTGGACAACGGTTTATCCCTCCGAGAATCAGCTCCAGCGGGAACGGGGATTTCTCCTCCTAGCCCTGTGGAGAAGGTACCTCCCGAAATTCCCAATAGATGCTGCCGGTAGGCTTCTGGATTCAACTCCCATGCCCCAGACTATGGGTACGTAGCGCAATTAATGTATATTTGGGCTTTGCCACAGAGTCAGTATGCTGAGTCAGGGTTATGTCCTTAATACCTACGAAATACGTTCCGTGATTGGGCGGGGCGGGTTCGGTATTGTCTATAAAGGACGACATACAGAACTGGGGATCACCATTGCGATTAAGGAATACTTCCCATCGGAGTTGTCCGTTCGGTATGGCGAAACCGTTCAGGCAAGTGATCCAGAATTAAAGACTCTCTTTGAAGAAGGCCTGCAGCGCTTTCTTGGAGAAGCGAAGCAGTTGGTAAAATTCCGTGACCATCCCAATATCGTGACCTGTACCGATCTGTTTCTGGCAAACGGCACGGCATATATGATTATGGAGTATGTGCAGGGGTTAACGCTTTCCGCACTCCTGGAGCGCCGCGAGTCTCAGGGCAATCCCTTTACGGAGCAGGAACTGCTTGATCTGGTTCGGCCTCTCCTGACGGGGTTGCAATCCGTTCACGACTCAGGGATCTGTCATCGAGATATTAAGCCATCCAATATTCTGGTCCGCTTTGAGGACAGCACTCCGGTCTTAATTGATTTTGGCGCAGCAAAACACGAAATCAGCCGGCACACTAAATCTCTCGCCCCCTATACGGATGGCTATGCTGCCATGGAGCAGGTCGGGGAAGGAGAGATCGGTCCATGGACCGATATGTATGGATTGGGGGCCGTCATGTGGAGAATGATTGCCGGAGGCAATCCTCCGTTTTCTCCGCCGAATCCGCCAATCGTTCAAAAAAGAACCTTTGAGGTGGTGCATGGGCGATCAGATCCTCTGCCTTCGGCAAAGTCAATTGGTAAGAAGCGGTTTTCCAATAGGACACTGAAGGCGATAGATAAATGTCTGGTTATTAATATGGATAAGCGAACACAGAATTGTACACAGCTTCTGGATGCATTAGATCTGTCGACTCCTGCGATTGGCCATTCTGAGGATAATTCCGGTTTCGTATATAGGGGAGGGAAAGTTCTCAGAGGGATTGCGGGAGTGAAAGATAAAGGCGAAGCCGCCAAGATTAAGTCTACGAGGAGAACCAGAAGATGGCTGGTTGCGCTTACGATTGTTACGCTGAGCGTAATCATTCTAGTTGCCCTGATTCCAAACCTTCCGTTCATGATTACTGTTCCTCAGTTGGGACCAAGGATAATCTCCCAGGAGGAGTTTGTCCTTACACATGACGATCAGGTCAGTACCGTGGAATTTTCTCCGGATGGCAGCCAGCTGGTTTCCGGGTCATGGGATGAAACCGTCCGTTTTTGGAATGTATCTACAGCGGAAGAAGTGCGCCGCTTAACATGGCATACAGACCGGGTCAATGCGGTGGCGTTTTCCCCAGATGGTATGTTACTTGCATCCGGGTCAAGAGACAATACGATCCGATTATGGAATGTATCTACAGAGACAGAAGAGCGTAACCTGATTGGGGACACAAACGGATATTCCGTGAATTCACTGGACTTTTCTCCAGATGGTACTTTACTGGCATCCGGGCTGGGTCGCCGTCTTCATTATTTCTGGAAAACAGACCTTACCATTCGTCTGTGGGATTTACCGACTGGCTTGGAATTGAGCAGTTTCTCTGCGCCTGCAGATCGGGTCAATTCCGTCGCGTTTTCCCCGGATGGCATGTTACTTGGGTCTGGATCATGGGACAGTATCATCCGCTTGTGGGATGTATCCACAGCGGAAGAAGTAGACCGCTTTATCGGGCATACCTCTGCGATTCATTCCGTGGCTTTTTCCTCTGATGGCACATTGCTCGCATCTGCATCAGAGGATCATACGGTCCGTTTGTGGGGAGTGCATACGGGAGTTGAGGAACAAAATTTTATCGGGCATACGGATCAGGTCAACTCCGTGGCTTTTTCCCCGAAGGGAGATCTACTTGCTTCAGGGGCGGGGAGCCCAAATTCATCCTCTGCAGAATCATCGGACTACACGGTCCGGCTGTGGGAGGTGTCAACCGGCGAAGAGGTACTCCGCTTTACAGGACATGATGTTTGGGTGAACACCGTGGTCTTTTCTCCTGATGGCAATCTACTTGCATCAGGCTCAGGAGACCATACCGTCCGAATTTGGAAGGTTGATTATTAAAGAGATCACGAACAGCCTGTACCTCCTCTCGTACACCGCAGGTATAGAGATTATTCACTCGTGTGTATTCGGATGATACTTCCAGATTATTCCGGCTATATTTTTCACGATTACGCACGAACTTCATCTAAAAATCACTCCAAAGTGGGGAGATTAGATCAAAAATAAACGCTTCTTCGTATATTTAGATTAAATCTAAATAAGAATGTCAACTCATTCCTGCAATCACGTTTGGATAAGGCTGATCTGGGCCGTCTACGCAGCCCTGTTCCTGTGCACAGGGGCGGTGGTGGCACAGGATGTACCGACGGATTCCAGTCGGGCCGACTCTATGCGTACCGTAAAGATGGCTCCTATGGTGGTCACTGCAACGCGATCCGAAAAGATCCTTGAGGATGTCGCGGTGCCTGTAAGTGTGATTACCGCAGATATTATGGAGCGCGAAGGTGCATTACGCCTTGGGGATGTATTGGCCAATGAGATGGGGATGGCTTTATTTGATGATCACGGTACCGGACTGCAGGTGCAGGGGTTTGCATCCGACTATACCCTTATATTGCTTGATGGGGAACCGGTGATCGGTCGTAACGCCGGTACACTTGATGTAGACCGAATTACCGTTAAGGGGCTGAGCCGCCTGGAAATCGTACGCGGACCATCCTCATCCCTGTATGGAAGTGAAGCACTTGCAGGAGTCGTGAATTTGATCACGGCTCCGCCGGCGGAAGGCATGCAGGGATCTGCCAGTTTCCGTATTGGCTCTCACACTACCTCAGACATGACGTTTCAGATGGAAGGGGGACTTGAGCACCTCGGTGCACGGCTTGTGGTCAATCGTTATGCCTCGGATGGGTATGATTTAACACCGGGAGTCTACGGCCCAACGACCCCCTCCTTTGCTGATTGGACAGGGGATTTGCGGAGCCGTATGGTGATCTCGGATCGTGTTCAGGTCAGACTGGGTGCCAGAGGAACTATCGAAAATCAGGAGAGTGTTTTTGCCTCCGTGACCGATGGGGCTGTTGAGGCACGCTACAATGATGAAGGAAAACGGCTGGAATGGAGTATTCATCCAGAAATCGAAGTGCAACTCAGTGATAAAATCCGACTCAACACAACGCTCTACGGAACCAGCTATCAGACAGAGACGCATCACCGCCGCCAAAATGACGGATTCGTGCACTATGAGGATGAATTTGATCAGATGCTTGCAAAGGCAGAGATGCAGATGGATGTCCTTTGGGGGACAAAGCATTTGACCAATCTTGGTGGTGGAATGATTGGTGAACAAATTGGGGGAAGCAGATACGGAGGGACAGGAAGTGATCCGAACCCGGAAACAACGCAGACTTATCTATTCGCTCAGCACGAGTGGCTGGCTTCGGATCTCGTTCATTTCAATACAAGCCTCCGGTTTGATAACCATTCCGACTACACGGCCAGAGTTACTCCAAAATTTGCTGTCCTAGTTCGTCCGTCAAGCAAAATACGCATCCGTGCAAGTGTCGGCAGCGGCTTTAAGGCACCTGCATTTCGCCAGCTTTATCTGTCCTTTACGAACCCGGCCGGGGGATACTCGGTATTTGGTTCATTACCCATGAACGAAGGGATCAGGCAACTGGAGGCTGAGGGGCAGATTGAGCAAAAGCTGTTTGATATATCTCAATTGGATCCCCTATTAGCTGAGAGTTCGGTTGCATTTAATGTGGGTGGATCCATAGAGCCAGTTGAGTGGCTCACGGTTCAGGCAAACCTGTTCCACAATAATGTCCGTGATCTCATTGAGACGCAGCCGGTGGCCCAGAAAATCAATGGATCCTTTGTGTATGGCTATTTTAATTTGGCCCGAATCTATACACGGGGAATAGAACTGGAAGTGAATATCAGTTATCAATCGGTACGGCGGAATTGGTTTGATATTACCCTTGGGTATCAATTTCTACAGGCTAGGGATCGTGAGGTGGTGACTGCACTTAAGGAAGGCACGGTGTTTGGCCGTCTTCCAAATGGACGGGATTATCGGTTGCGTCTTGGGGATTACACGGGCATGTTTGGACGCTCTCCCCATTCGGCCTCGGTTCGTGCCGCCTACATGAACACGGATATTGATTTGACGGTCAGTATCCAGGGGCGCTGGCGGAGTCGCTATGGATACCGGGATCTTGATGGAAACAACCTTGCCAATCGGTCGGATGAGTTTGTCCCCGATTACGCAGTACTTGGTGCAGCAGTCACCAAGTCATTCATCGTTGTTCAAACATTGGAAGCAGTTGTGCAGGTTGGTCTGGATAACGCCTTTAATCACACATACCCCACACTAGTCCCCTCACTTCCGGGGCGTCGGGGTTATGTATCCCTTGAATTCAATTTCTAAATATGAACCAAACCTTACCTATCAGAAAGACTCCAGTCATTTTTCGAAATGCCTGGTTAGCGGCATTGGTGGTCACCGTATTTATCGGGGCATGTGACAGTGCCAGTAACGAACCGGAACCGATCCCACTTGATACCCAAATTGCGGAGGATGTGCCGGCGGATCCAGAATCCGGCAGGAGGGATCCAGAAAGTGGCCGGGCGATTTCCAACAACCTCTTTACTCTTTATGATCTGGATGCAAACAAGATTGTCCTTTCCTCGTCGGTGACCGATGCTGCCCGGCGTGAGGCAGATTCTACCGGCACGGTCTGGGACATTGGTTTCAGGGGCACGACCATCATTTTCAATGGAGGCAAAAGTGGCCCGGGTGAGGCCGCTGCACAAATCCTTACTCAGACATTTGACGAGGTCGTTGAAGCTCCGGCTGGCGGATACATTATGGACGGCGAAAACACGACCTGCCCGCAGGTCCAAACTCCGGCAGGCCCTGTACCCGGCAGCACCTTGGCCATCTGTACGGGTTCCGACAATGGGTGGTACAATTACGATTCAAGTCAGCAGCTCATCAGTCCGATTCCTGGACGTACTATCGTAATGAAAACTGCAACGGGTAACTATGCATCAATTCGGATTCTGAGTTACTATCAGGGCAATCCGAATCCACCCAATACAGAGCAGACTTCACGTCACTATACTTTTGAATTCATTGTCCAGCCCGACGGCTCACGAGATCTGCGGAGTACAACCCCCGACAGCTGACAGCAGGTTCGGTTGGACTCTGCAAAAGAGAAAGCGGGTTAAGGGACTCTCAGCAGTGTATTCTGATCTTTTACAGTTCCCCATATAGCTTTGCAGAGGCGCTGTAAACAAGGCTAAACCGAAGAATCATTAGTAGATGCCCCGAATATGTTTACAATGCCTTCTGAGTTTTATTTGCATCCTCTCCATGGAACTTTGAAGCGGACAGTACATGAGAGTGATTTGAATCATAAAGTAACAAAATCAACTAATCGGTACCGGTGATTATTGACTTATAGTTTGAGAATCCTCTAGCTACTAAATGGTTGATGACTCTCTTTGCTGATTCCTTTGCCTCTTCGTTTCCAGAATCCATGATTCGAGACAGTACTATTCTACAATGATCTGTTCTTGCCAGAAACCACTCATTCCCTTGCTCTGTCAAACAACTGATACATTCCGTAGTCTCCTGTGGATAATCGTGACTCAAATTTGACAGTTTTGTGCAGACATCTGACCAATCTGCTGTATTCTTCGCCAATTTCAATGTTCGTAAGAATTGTTCAAGTGCCCAATCGGGAGGTAAGAAATCTAGTAGAAACCAACTTCCGTATGCTTCCAGTTCAAGTTGATGGTTACTTGGGTAATTTTCCTGTTCAAGAGTCTCCTCAAGCATGGTAAGGCGCTTATCCCAGAAAATCTTGGCTCGCCTGACAATTAACTCAGAGACATCCTTCTCGCAGATTTGAAGATTAGTTGCCATAAGCCGAACCATATTTCTTCGTAAAGGATCATCTGCAAATTCGAAAAATTTGTCAGTCGTATCTTGAACTAAAGAAATTTCTTCCTCCATTGCGAATAATTCAGCTAAATGTTCAGACATTTTGTTTTCACTTCCCCTACTATCTCTATAAATATCCTTCAGTAATTCAATTGCGTACTTGTACCGGTCGATAAGTAAATCAAATAACTCAATGCTAACCTGTGAACTTGAGCAATATGAATACCATGCCGAAATAAAGTATTCTCGTTTATCTTTCTCAAGAGGAAACAAGATTGGGATAATGTCGCTTGCCCATTTCTTGTCAATTTGGTAGAGGCGAACATACCATTCACCATAAACCGCACGTACAGATAGTGATGGGTCAAAATTAATTGATAGATGCGATTCAAGTACCCTACGTACCCTAGGAAACATGTTGAGGGCACCTCCTTCATTGTTGACATCATCCCCTTTGCTTAAGTTTAGAGAAATCCATTCTATGAATGCCATTACAACATGCATACTTGTTCCACGTACCGTATTTATGGCCATGTTCATATAGTCAAAGCGGCCCCCACCATACTGTTGTTCGTATTCCATTGTGGGCTCTGGGTCACAGAGCAATTTCTCACAGATGTACCAGACATCTTCCTGATGATCATAAGGTATTTGCATTCGGTTGGATTTAGGTTTAAACCCTCTCCTCAGTAGATGAGCTATACTCTTTCGTGTCCATCCCCAATCAGGATCCCGATCAAACGCTTGACTATCGGCTATTTGTTGATCCGCATAGTCGTAATCCCTTGGCTGATCCACAACCCATTTAGCAAGTCGTAAAGCAGGCTTCCATGGAAATTTTTGGCATGTTTCTGTTAATCCGTAGAATAATGTCTTAATATATGTCGGTTCAAGATCACGGAAAGCGTCTGCTTCATTTACATAATCTGTAGCATTTTTCGTAACTGCGTTAGCCAACACTCTGCTCAGACCTTCTGGAGACGGTGTATTCCAGCCCCATGCCGGTGTCCATTGCTTCAAGAAAGCAATAACATCTTTGGGGCATAATCTACCCATCTCATCAGAACTTAAGGGACTTGTTGGGCCCGTCCATGATTCAATCTTGAAAGGAGGGACTTCTGATAGAAGTGACGCAGGGTCGGGATAATTTGGTTGAAGAGCTTGATAATGGAGAGATGCTTCGTGAGGCAAATGCTCCAAAATCAGATGAAGTCTGATTAGCATCCATTTATCTTTATCAACCGACATAGGACTATAAGACATTTCACTTTCCAATTGGGGGCTCGACAAAATACTCTCAACAATTTCATTCTGTTGCTCAGGTGAAAGGTCTGGAAACTGCCGGCGAAGAAGGTCGTTATACTCTGTTTGAAGTTCAAAATTGCTTATAATTTTAGGAGACGAAAGTCGCTCAGTAATTAGTTCATGGTTCTCCTCAGAGGCATGTGTCAATAAGTGAAGCACGATTCGGACAAAAATTGTTCTCAATGGTTCACGATTCTCCAATAGTTCAATTAATTCGCTTGTGCATTGTGGATTTTTCTCAATGGCTTGCACGGCTGTATCAACAAGTGCCGTAGTTAATAACTGATGGGGATATGTATCATGTATTTCGGATTTCTGAATAATCGGCCGCCAAATTAAGGAATAATCTGACAGGCTTTTAGAGTTGCTTGTATTTAATTTAACTGCGTGCTCCAAGAGCGGGCACAGTAAAATCTTCAACACACTAAGTGGACCGCACACATCCACAAACTTAGGTAGATCCTCTTCAATCAACTTTGCATAATACCATCTTTCAATCACTGTTTCCGCCTCAGGTATTCCGAATGGCATATCTTGCTCTGCTCTTGAATCTGGCAATGGCCTTAGGAGAGATTTCAGAAGATACAAGGCAGAACAGGTATGCCCCGCCTTTGCAACATGCAGTGAAGAGGAAATAATGGTTTCTGCCCACCTCAGATCAATAAAGTTTTCTCCTAAAAGTTGATTCTGTAACTTCTTGATGAATCGGACCGTAATATCTGGCGGCAAAGCAGCAGCGATCTGTAAGCGCAAAGATTCTGCATGCTGATTCTTGGAATGAGGTATCTGCATGATTATATCTGCAATTAAATTTTGAGTTGATCTGTCAGTTGTTGACTGTGACACCCGAAGTAAATATTTCCCTGGATGCCAGAGAGGATATGAAGTGTAATTTCCTTCCGATAATGGATCGGGTAACTCATGGAATTCCCCTATTTTCCTTAGGGGATCTATCCAATCAGATGAACTAATTTTTTCGTAGAAATATACAAGATCTGCTGTACGCTTTATGTGGTTTTGTAGTAGGTTCTTTACATCGTTAGGTTTAATCATTGTTTTCCAAAATATTTATTTGTTGTTTAATCATTTCGTGGTCCGACACAGTCTGAGGTGTTAAAACTAGTATTAGCATTTCTTCAAGTTGCTCAATATATAGTTCAAGTTCTGGCTCAGAAGAGTACCTGTGATGACATATTCCAACAAATTTTTGATATAGATTTTTCCATTTTTCAGTGATCAAATGCTCGACATTTTCAGGTAGTGCCTCGGTTGACGGATCTCTTCTCTGACGTAGTCCGGCAAATTCTTGCCTTTGGGTAGGACGATTTTCTTGAAATTCTTTAAAGAATTGGCAGAGGTGCTCTAAGAAATTATTCAGCGGAGTATCTATCTCACCAGACCAATCCAGATCTGATTCGAAGCAATTTGACGTTTTTTGCATCTTGGTCCAAGCGTCTTGGAGTTCATGTACTTTTGGTTTCAATGAATAACGGGTTCTTTGCTTCCTCTCTTCCGGTAGTCTACTTATGTATCGCGGTGCTTTTTCCATTAACTCTCTAAAGCTATGTGCCGATTGAGAAATCCGATCTGGATTTGCACCGTCGTTGAGCACGTATAAGCCACCCCAATACATTTTACCAAGAGAATGGTCATGATTAACGAGAGACTCAAATAATCTGGATTGACGAGAGGATAGAATCATTCGGAATATAATTTCAATCTGAATCTACAATTAATGGGAGAATTCAAGCCAATAGTACTGACTTGGAGAACAGTCTGTATATCACAATCCCCGAAAACAAGAGGGGGCTAACTCAGATGGGGGCTGAATGTTTCAGTGTGCATTTAGCGAATCCAGGGATCTGGCTACTGTATCCTATTTCGTATGATGTGGGTATTGTATAGGTATTAATGAATTGGGAGCCGAAACTGATGATTTTTGCGGATTCCCGGTGGGCTAGCGATATAAACGAGGCGATATTGCTGTCTCCGTGCGCCTCCATTATAATTTCAATCAATCCCGATTGAAATTTGCGGAAGAACTCAGTCCAGTTTTGCCATATGTAGCGAACCTGAGTTAAGTGGAACCAGACAGGAATGGTATGTGTGACCGCAGACTCCAGCAGGGCACGCCGCGGGAGTCGTCTTAATCCGTTGTCGGTGATGGTCTGACAGGAGGTTATTGTGACGACCTATTTGAAATCCCAAGTGACCCCAGAAAGTACCGCCCGCCTATCGCACGGCGCTAGACAGCTAACTAGGATTTCGGCAAGTACTGACTCCATTGGGCCCTCACATATTCCCAAAACCCCTCCACGGGTTGGCTAGTGCATATTGATGCAAGCTCCCTTCCTGTACTGGTAAACATTACATACCCAACCCGTATCTTATTGTCAGCGTCTTTGGACAGTTCCAAGACAAGTGGTTGACCATGGTAAGTCAGCGTGCAATATTTCGGTAAGTTGGTAACTGCGAGGCCCGTCAGAGGAGATATTTGTTTAATGAGACCAATACTTTCGAGGTGTTGTAAACTGTCGAAGCCAATCCCATGATCATTGTAAATTTCTGCATTATAATCAAATATCAACAGAAGCGGATCTGATTCTGCAGGCTGCCAGACAAACACAAACTTGCACAGGCTGGTAAACAACTCCGCTTCAGACCGGTTAAGTTCTGCAACGCAGTTAACAGTTCTCTTTGAAAACGCTCCTGGAGTATTGGCTTCGCCAGACAGGATGTGTGCCCAAAGACTTTGCATCTCGTCGTCAGAAATCTTCCGGCCCTTATCGAAGAAATTGACTAGCCAATCGTTATCCATGGAACTAGGGTCTGCCTCTTCGTTCAGATCCGGCAAGGCAGCCGCTGTTATGGCCTCCATGTTCTGCTGATATTGCGTTTCCTCGGTGATCCATCGCCGTAAGGCTCGGTGTGCCATATCGGTGATCTCAATTTTGCCTTGTGCTTCAGTCTTCGCAGCCTCTGTCTTAGCCTTTGCGATTCTCTGGATCCGCTGCGGCTCCCATACGACACCTATTGCATCTGATATTTTCTCAATTAGAAGCTTGCCAACTTCTGATAAGCTTGACGGATCAATATTGATGAGGGAGTTTTGCATTCAGTTGGATCCAGTTAATCACTTTGTTCTACTCACTTGGATCGTCTTAGCCATTCTGACTGGTTCAGTGGCACTCTGGACATCCTTTCTGCTATTTTTTGGGCGATGGACTGAGAGAGTTCGGGTTTAAGTTCTCCGATCCACCGATATTTCTGATTACCCTCGTCCGTAAAAATGAAGGCATCACGGGGTTGATCCAGTAGAGATGCAAGTACACATTTCTTCTTTGAATCTGGCTCAAAATCTATCATACACCAATTCGAAGGGTTCATGGCAATGGACATACGCCGATATTTGTTTTCTCCAACTGGCACAACGATCTGCTTCGTGTTCTGCTTCGGGTCGGATAGAGGGAGAAAAAGAAACGATGTCTTCTCCATCAGTCGGACACTATCACATTTGGGGGTAACGCAGAGCAAAAATTTTCCGTTCTCTTCTTCAAGTGAATGAATTACGGCTCCCATTGTAAGGTTCCTTTGCTGGGGATCCAGTACCTGCCGAAAACACATCATGGACGCAAGACGGAGATCCAGTTCACGGCTGTTTTCGGCACCACCAGAAAATCCATGAGACAGAATGTTGAAGTTTTTCCGACTCAAAGGAGGATTCTCCATGTTCTCAATTCCTTGTTCCAGCATTTTCGTGACTTCCTCTATTTTAGAACTGGGGTTAGAACCGAAACTAATCTCGTCATTTTCAAATCGCCCAGAGAACCAGTGTCGGATGGCTTTCATGCCCGCGGGGCTTGGATCGGTGGTGACGGCATCATCCATGATACCGTGGAGTTCACTTGCAATCTGTTCCACAATATGCTGTTGTGCTTCTTGCGGCTGGGGCAGACATGTCTGGTGTGTTAAGAATGCGGGGTCCAGTTCTGCTCCAAAACGCTCCAGAACCCGATAAACGTTCTTTCTGACCGCAGTTAATGCGGTCATTACAATACTGGGTAGAAGCCCCCCAACTTTGTCAGCAAAATCATGGATGAGACGGTCAGGTAAATTTTCTTCACCCAGAGTAAGGTGCATATTCTGGGTCGTGGTTTTTGTACGATCTTTGAGATACACTACAATACGGCATGCACCAACATCAATCACATTAGAGTCTTGACCACTTGCATTGACCTTAGGGACACTACGCCGTATCTCATCAAGGATTCTTTTGGGATCAGGCTCCCCAGTATAGATGGCGATCAGACGAAGTTGATATTGAGATCCCTCCGAAAGAATCTTCTGCAATAATGGCAAAGCAGTGTATCCATTTTTTCGACTCAACCGCCAGTCCAGGATAATTATGTCTGCACGGTTCAAAGTCTTAGCAAAAGTTGAGTCATTGCCCCCCGTTTCGGGTGACACGACTCCACATACCATACCACTGCGAGAAAATGACGACGTTATTTCATCAACTCTGAGGGGGCGTAGTGGTGGCTGGTTATCCGATCCATCCTCTGAGGTTTCGGCGTTGGAATTCGGTGTTGTGAGATCATCGCGTGCTGCTGACGGCTCGGAGAGATTGAGTTCGTCGTCAACGACAATTGCTGTCAAAAGGAAACGCTTGGTGATCTCCAGACAATGCTTTTGAAAATCATTCATTGGCACCGGCATTTCCCCCCTCGTCTTCCACTGGCATGATCAAGAATGATGTATTCCAATCTGGTATTTCTTCTTCAAGAATGAGGTCGTAACCGACCTCATTCAGAGTTTTTTTGGCGATATATAACCCCATTCCCCGGCCTTCAGGTTTCCTCGTGAACCCAAGGTTGAAAATGTCATGCCTATCCCGATCATGGACACCCGGGCCCGAATCAGAAACTCGCAGTACATTATCAAATGCATCCAGTTGGATCTTGCGTTCAAACCGTTCGTTCTGACCTGAAAGCCAGTAGATAGCATTGTCCACGAGGTTAATAAACACAGGAAAGAAAGAGGATGGGTATCCAAGGAGCTTCATGCTTGCAAAAGAATCCGTTTGAGACAGCGTTATATCATGCCTCGATAAGCGTGGACCGAAGAGGTGCATGATGAATTCAAAGATTTCCCAGCCATAAATGTTAACTGCCTTGCGGTATAGTCTCCTTTGAAGTGGAGTGAAGAGGCTGAGGTATCCATCTAGGTGTTCAAATCCGTTACGGATATTTTGATATAATGGGACTAAGTCACTATTTAAGTCAGCCCAAGGCTTCAGGCCCTGAACTCCAGATCTTACCGCCTGGGTTGCAGCACCGAACTCATGGCCTATAATTTCAATTGCCATACCAATCTGGGCAAGATGGAGATCAATCGCAGCCTGTTCCTTCAGTGCGATGTTGCTTTCTTCAATCGCAACGAGTTCATCAACAATGGATGCATCATCTTCAAGGTTGATCGCTTCGAGTTGAATCCGAAGAGATTCCAGTTTTTGCAGTGCTTCTTTTTCGGCATCCAGGATCTGTGTTTCCATAGAAGTACGCTCCGCAATGAACTGCTGCTGATCACGGCCGGAAAAGTCTCGCTGGCTAAACTGCGTCATTACATTGCGAATGGTCGTTTCAACATTCTGGACGCACTCCTTCGTCAACTTTCGGGCAGTGTCAGAAATAAGCGCAACCCTCGCCTCAATTTCCCGACGCTCTGCTTTCGTTTTTTGTCTGGCTTTTCTTGCAGCATCCTTTAGAACTGATTCCATGCGCTCTCTGACTTCCACATTTACCCCAATCTTGTCTAACTCCTCAGTAATGGTACTTTCAATTGTATCTCGAACATTACCAACCTCCACTCGGAACTCCTCAAATGTTTCTTGATAGTTGCTCCATTCCCTTGCCAGACGCTTGCTGAGTCCTATCCTTGGCTTAGTAATTCGATAGCCGTCTTCCAATTCCTTCAGTGAGATCCTAGCCAAACGTTCTATTGCTAGGATTTGGATAGCAGCAAGCTTGTGATTCTCATTTTCCGCTGCTTGCCGAACCCGTTCTTCAACATCTATCATCAGTTTCAGGGCTGATTCATGTGGAGTCTGCTGCTCTATTTTCTCAAAGAAACCATCCAAATCACTCTTGAACTTGCTCCGCTTCGCGGTAACCTTCTTCTTTCTGGCTTGACGATGTCGTTCAGCTTCTTCCAGTTCTCGCTTCCGACCGGTGAAGAGGTCGGCTCGGAATCCTTCCTCACGGAAGAAATCGGCAGCAATCTGGACAAGAAAACTTTTCAGAATATCTCGCATCTGACGATATGCCAGATTTTCTCTAAACCCTTCTCGGCCGGCCTTCTCGCTGAGGTGTTTGTTGTTAACGGAGTCTATTTCTACAATTCCAAACATCTGCCGGTAGGAGAAATAGTAGTAGGATGCACTCTTCGTGCGCCGAAGTTCGATGTCAAGCCAATCGTAGTCTGTATTCCCATAGGGCTGAATACGTACTCCGTCACGGTAGATGTATAAGCCTCCGATTTTTCGGGTCTTAGCTATCATACGAGTATGTTCAGTGGAGGGTATAGTGGAATGTCTTGCTAGGCCTTCAATGGCGGCAAATTTAATGCGAAAAGGGCCGCATTTGGTCTTTTCTCCCCGATTACGCCCACTCCAGTTGATTATATGATCTTTTATTGCTTCGCCATAGATCGACACATTGCCCTTGAATTGCCCCCAATTATCAAATCGTCCCCAGATTCGATGGTCGGCATTTTGATATTCAGAGTCAGTGAAAAACTCATTGGGTCCAATAAGATCATTCCAAGTTCCATCCGTATTGTGTACTCGGAATGCGGTTTGGATGACAGTGTTCTCCTCAGTACCAAATGGAGGTGTGGTGAATGCCAGTAGAGATTTCTGAAGCGGTGCTGCTTCATCGGAACGGGGATTCCCGTCTATATCGTAGTCTAGATTTTCATCTGTGGGCAGAAGGTAGAAATGAGTACCGTGACCTTGGTTCAGAAGCGAAGGTCCTCCAAAGCGTCGGCAAAGTTCTTGGGGGTTTATGTTGAAATTCTGGAGATTTGCTTCTATTTCGTCCCACTGCCCAGAATCAATACGTTCTCGTAGACTGATGTTCCTATCTCGAAAGTCCCGAACCATACCTTCTATATCCCCAGCATCAGGTAAAATACCCCCAGGAAATGTTCGGAGTGGAATCCGAATATCCTCAAGGTTCAGTTCCACACACTTAAAGAATTCCCAATTCAAAAAGGCGGCGGTTAGATCTGACAGTTTGCCGTTACGCTTGGCACGTGTAAGGACTAATACCTGGGGGGCAATGGTTGCGATAGCCAGACGACCGATCCCTTTTTCTCCTAATACGGGCCTTTTTGACTTGACGGAGGTATAGCCCTGATCTTTTTTTTGCTTCCGCTTGATACTGGTATCTGTGGCGATTGTGAGCCATCTATCTTTGAATTCCTCTAACTCCATACCGAATCCATCATCCCGGATCACGAGAAGCTTCTCCTTGCGAAAATAGTCTGCCTCCACCCTCTCTGCATCCGCATCATGTGCGTTCTTGAACAGTTCGGAGATTGCAGTGGGAATCCCTGCAATTTGCTGTCTACCCAGCATGTCTAACGTTCGGGCAGCGGCCTTGAAATTCACATCCATAATTTAGTGTACCCCCATTTCTGTTAAATGTCTCTCAATATGAAGTCCAGCGGTTTCAGCAAATCTCACTGGAACTGCATTCCCAATCTGGCGCGCCTTTGAGTTCATACTACCTGAAAATGAAAACTCCATAGGGAAAGTTTGGATGCACGCCGCTTCACGGACGCTGATCGCACGGTCCTGTTCGGGATGACCAAAACGGCCATTGGAGTAATTAATGCATCGTGTTGTAAGTGTTGGCGCTAGTTGATTCCAAGACATCCGGCCGTATACATCTGCATATCCCCTAAATGAACGATGACAATTAAGTCGAAGATGATCGGGCCAATCTTGATTGCCCCCACCCTCAGGAGTGGACTGAATACGCTCTAGATTCCGGGCGGATAAACCCGCAGACTGGTGATCAGGAACATGAGGATGTAGTTCGCCGGCAGCAATTTTAGGAAGGTCACCAATCCAGTCTCTTACGGTATCAAAATCTGGATTTTCCGTTCCAGAACCATGGGTTTCCGGAGGCAGATTTAAGTGGCCATGTAGACTTGCCAAGAGCAGAAACCTTCGTCGGCTTTGTGGAATCCCATATCGCTTCAGGGGAACTGAAGCATATGTCGGGAGACTATAGCCCGCATCTTTCAGGCCTTGCAGGAATTTGCTAAGCGGCTCTGATTCTGGTCTGACGTTCTGAATCCCTGGCACATTCTCTACGAAGACAATATCAGGTCTGTACTTTTGGATGAAGCGTAAAAATTCAAGAATTAGAGGGATTCGTTCGTCCTCATCCGACTGCTGGCGGTTGGTATTTTGATTTGAGAATGGCTGGCATGGAGCACAACCACAAAACATGATTGGATTAGGTCTTGCCTGATCAACGAGTTCGCGGATTGCGCCTTCACTGACTTGTCGGATGTCCTGTGCAATAAAGGTTGCTGCCGGGAAATTCTGCTGGAAGGTTTGTTTCGCGTCTTGATCCCAATCGAGGGCAAACGTGATCTCCATTCCGGCATTTTGAAATCCCTGACTGGCTCCACCACAGCCAGAGAAGAAATCAAATACCTTGACGGGTAGTCTGGAGTTAGAATCAGTATTCTGGTCAGAATTCATGAACGATGCTGGTCGTTAGAGTGGGCACCATAAGAGATTAACAGCAACATAGTACAATCGGAGAATATACGGTTAGCCTGACATATATGCGCAATTTGCCATTTCCAGATGTCCTATCTGCCATAGATGGGATGGGAACTGGCATTGTCAGGGTACCACAGTATGAGGAGTGGTTTTTGTTGTTTCTGTTTGTTTCACTCTCATAGTTGCGTTAGGTGTCCGTGACCCTTGATCAACCCCATAAAGGTAAGGAGGTTTTGCGGAAGAGCAGAGGACTAAATGACAATCAGCAGTGAGTTCCGCAATGGGCGTAGATTCAGATTGAAATTGCACCTAGCGGTCTGTGGATAAAGCCTGGGTTCTAGGAATTGAACAACACGAAAAGGTGGCATGCCCATTCTCGCGGGATTTCAATGCAAACACTGCAGAATGAGATTGGCTTAAAGATCAAGGATTTTGACAAGGAGGCTCCCCCGGAATTTGGGAAAATCGTGAACGAACTCCACGCATTCATCGTTGACTACGTGGAGACAGCACAAAAGTTCTCCTTAGTTAGAATAGCTCAGAGTAAACGACCAATGGAAGACCATGAACAGGATTGACCAACAACACAAAAGCATTTCGCAAGCTGGAAAACATTTTAATATGGATTTTGCAAGAATTGCGAATGACATGGAAAACAGGTTGAAAGAGATGGGCATTGAGATTCCCCGTTCCGGCCCTCGTCTTTCAGATCCAGCACATTTGAGAGGTGAGGACGCTCAAGTTCCAATATCCCCTAAATGGCAAGGTAATAGAAATAGGTGACGGCGCATATCTCTTGCGTTTATGTCCACTTTTGAGGAAATCATCTGAGAGTCCCCTCAGATGGTGTTGTCAGTGTTTTCGAAATTGTTGCGAAGAATCGCCACGGTTCAATCTGCTGTGTACACTGCCCTCAATCTGTATCTATCCGGAGATCCACACCGAAGGGGGGAGGTGTCTGCAATGAATTGCGACATTGCGAAGGCATTGGGCACAATCGGCCGAAAATCACCCCCACCAGAGCATGCCGGGTAACGAAGGTGTGATTTTAGGGGAATTTTCGTAGATTTGCCCTTCGGTCTGGTAAAGATTTGAAAATGGTCATTCTTCATCTTGGTGCCTGTGATGGGCAGTTGTTCCTGTGGGGCGAAACGCCTCCTGGACGTAAAATAAAACCCAAAGCGGGTTCATCACCAAGTCTCCCCTACAATACGACGGCAAAGGCACTGGTGAGTGCGGCCTCCGAGGGCGGTCTTCGTCTTCAGGTCAAAAGAGCAGTTCCCCTGCATATGTGGCTGCCTGCGTGGGATGGCGTTCCCCTGCCCTCAAGTCCGTTGATTGCAGACACTCCACCTGAAGATACAGATCCGGTACTGGCACCCTGGCGCATCACTGCGATTGCTTTATCTGATGATGAGGCGTTTCATTTTCTGGCCACCTGTTATGGTAAGGAAATGCTCGCTCCAGGTGTGATCCTTGGTTCGGATATACGCTTCTTCAAAAAAGTATTACGCTTTACCAGTGCGCTGGTAACCAGAGAGCAGTTTCTGCCGGGCGTGGGGGAACAGGATGGAGAGTTTCAGGCAGTATGGGAGCCGGTTTTTCTCAGCAATGACTCTGACAAGCTTACTACACTCGCCGGGGTGATGCCCCAGGTTTGCAGGGCATTGAGTCACAAGGCGAAGAAAGCCCCGGGAGAATCATCCATCTCGGTTGTATCAAAGGTCGTGAATAGGTTCGTTGACTACTTGGTACGCTTGTCCTGGATGGAGAAACGGCCGGCGCGTACCCGCTCACGTAAGGCCAGTAAAAAGTCGTTTGCGAGTGTACATGATCAGTGGATCCAAGCCCTGCGTATCTGGAATGGGAGCATGTCAGGCGGAACCGAAGAATTGGAGCATTTGGCCGGGCAAATCAGGGCCTGGCGGCGCTCAATCTCAGTTTCAGCCATTGCTCCGTTCCGTCTCAGTTTTCGACTTGAAGAGCCCGAAGAACAAGAGGCTACAGATCTATGGTACGTACGCTATCTGTTGAACGCAGTAGACGATCCCAGTTTGTTTATTGAGGTGGCAGATGCCTGGGATCCAGGAAAACAAACAAAGTCAATTCTTGCCAAGCGACAGGCAAATATTCAGGAATATCTCCTCACCTCACTTGGACATGTCTCCAGTCTGGATCCAGTTCTTGAAGAAAGCCTGAAGCAGCCCCGTCCAGGCGGTGCGATCCTTGACACTGCAGGGGCCTATGTGTTTTTGACAGAAACCGCCTGGCTGTTACAGCAGGCGGGGTATACAGTACAGCTTCCTGCATGGTGGTCTTCCACTGCCGGTGCACGAAATAAACTGTCGGTAAGTGCTTCTATTTCATCTCCAGCAATGAAGAGTGCCGGAAGTCTTTCTCTTGACAAGGTTGTCGAGTTTGACTGGAAGATTGCGCTGGGAAATGAAAAACTCACACTTCAGGAACTGGAAACCCTGGCCGAGATGAAAATGCCTCTCGTAAAAATTCGGGGGCAATGGGTACAGTTTGATGCCAGAGCCATTCAGGAAGCGATTGATTTCTGGAAGAAGAAAAGCCGGAGTCAATCGGTTACGGTCCGTGATGTCGTGCACATGGCACTGGGGCTCGCCGAAACCCCGGAGATATTGCCCTTTGAAGGGGTGGAGGCGACGGGATGGGTCGGGGATCTGCTAGATTCCCTGGAGCACGGTGCAGAGATAGAAGAGATTCCTGTTCCGGCTCAGTTTGAGGGTACGCTGCGGCCTTATCAGTCTCGTGGCTACGCATGGCTGGCATTTTTGCAGCGCTGGGGCTTTGGAGCCTGTCTGGCTGATGATATGGGTTTGGGGAAAACTCCTCAAACCCTGGTCTTCATTCAGCATAACTGGGAAACGAACGATCAGCGTCCGGTGCTTGTGGTATGTCCAACCTCTGTGATGGGCAACTGGCAAAAAGAAGCAGCACACTTTACTCCATACTTACCGGTCATGGTGCACCATGGTCCACGGCGTGTTAAAGAATCCGAAGCGTTTCAGGAAGAAGCAGAAAAGCATGCGATTGTGATTACGAGCTTCCCGCTTCTGCATCGTGATTTTGAGGCATTGGGGCAGGTCAATTGGGCGGCGGTGATTCTGGACGAAGCGCAGAACATCAAAAATCCCAACACCAAACAGGCCAAGGCGGCCCGGGCACTTCAGAGTGATTTTCGGGTTGCGCTCACAGGTACACCGGTTGAGAATAATGTCGGTGAGTTGTGGTCCATCATGGAATTCCTGAACCCGGGCTTTCTTTACAGTCAGGCAAAATTTAAACGTAGTTTTTTCGTCCCGATTCAGATTGATCGTGATATGGAGGCGGTTGAGCGTCTCAAAAAAATTACCGGACCATTCATCCTTCGCCGCCTCAAGACCGACAAGACCATCATTGATGATCTGCCTGAAAAACAGGAAACGAATGTTTTCACCAATCTGACCAAGGAACAGGGTTCACTCTATCGGGCCGTTGTTAAAGAAATATCAGACTCTCTTGAAGGTGCGGAGGATGATGGGATTAAGCGCAAAGGGCTCATTCTGGCTACACTGATGAAACTCAAACAGATCTGCAACCATCCGGCGCAGTTTCTGCATGACGGGTCCGCAATTCCAGAACGCTCTGGCAAATTAACCCGACTCATTGAGATGCTTGAGGAAGTTTACGAAGTTGGAGACCGGGTACTCATCTTTACGCAGTTCACCGAAATGGGAACCATGCTTCAAAGACACTTGCAGGAGACCTTCGGGCAGGAGGCCCTGTTCCTGCATGGGGGGATACCTAAGAAACACCGTGATCGTATGGTAGAGCGTTTTCAGGAGGATGAAGACGGCCCGCTATTTTTCATCTTATCACTGAAGGCAGCAGGTACCGGCCTTAACCTTACGCGTGCCAACCATGTCTTCCATTATGACCGGTGGTGGAACCCGGCTGTGGAAAACCAGGCGACAGACCGCGCCTTCCGCATCGGACAGAAAAAGCATGTGCAGGTGTACAAGTTCGTGTGTACGGGCACCATTGAGGAACAGATCAACGAAATGATTGAACAAAAGCAGGAAGTTGCAGACAGTATCGTCGGGACCGGCGAGCAGTGGATTACCGAACTTTCTACCCGCGACCTTAAAAAAATACTCCGACTACAAAAAGGAGCGGTTCAGTAGAGATCAGAATATAGAAAATCAATCCGACGATTTGAAGGATGTCCTACTATGACAATTATTATTTTCCGCCTTCCCGGCCGCGCTCGGTTGAGGGAGGGATCAAGGCACAGTCAAAACGGGGTGAGTTTGGACAGACCTGGTGGGGCCGCCGCTGGGTTCAGAAGCTTGAGAGTTTTTCCATCGGAGCCCGTTTGGGGCGCGGGAAGTCCTATGCCCGCAGAGGGCAGGTGCTGTACATTGACATTTTGAAGGGGAAGGTGGATTCTGCAGTTCAGGGCTCCCGCAGCGGATCGTATGATCTTGAGATTAAACTAAAGGTCTACAAGCGTACAGAATGGAAAAAACTGGCAGAATCTTTGCGGCAGCAGCCTTTCTATGTGGCACGGCTTCTGTCGGGTGAGATCCCGGAGGACTTTGAGCGGATTATGAAAGAGCACGGGATGCCGCTTTTACCCGAGCCCCGGAACGATCTGAAGATGGAGTGTGATTGTCCAGACTGGTCGAATCCATGTAAGCACATTGCGGCGGTCATTTATTTGTTGGCGGAAGAATTTGACCGTGACCCGTTTCTGCTTTTTGAGCTGCGCGGAATCACCCGCGAACAGTTCCTCTACGAAATCACCGGAGCCAAGGCGGTGAAAAAGGAAGATTCGGATGAGGCAGAAGAAACAGCCCATGCATCGGTTCCGCTGAGGCTGGGGGATGATTTCTGGGAGGAGGGGGCGTTGCCTGATGATTTTTACGGAGTCGTCCGTACTCCGCCTGCACCGGCGGCATTGCCGAAACGTCTGGGCAAGTTTCCCTTCTGGCGTGCAGAGGAGTCACTTTCGGACGTACTGGATCCCCTGTACAAGAAAGCCTCACTGCGTGGACTGAGAGTTTTCCAGGGCGAGGAGTGATTCGTAGCATTGGTGCAAAGGAGAGAGAGGTCTGATTTCTCTAACTTGCTGCCCAATGGTTTGGCTGGTGCTTTACGGTAATTTTGATGAAGGTGGGGTTGATGTGGTTTCCGTGCTTTAGGTAACCAATGTTTCAGATCCGATTGAATAATTGAGAGTCAGGCTTCAATAAAATTGCGGAGGGGTGCTTATATTTCTATGGCGAACGTTCTGGTGCTACTTTATCGGATGGATCACTAAGTGCACGGAGATGGGAGATAATTTGGTCCAATGATTAAAAGAAAGAGATAGGTATCTGCAGGATATTTGACGAATGGTAAAGTGTGTCAGCATATTTACGGGAGCAGGAGGTCTTGATATTGGTGCGCGAAATGCAGGTGCTGAAATCATCGCCTGTGTTGATAATGACCACGACTCAATTGAAACATTGCGATTGAATTGCAGCGGTCACTCCTTTGATATCATTGAAGACGACATCAAAAATGTGGACTTCAGACGGTGGGCAGATATTGACGATTTAGTCCTGATAGGCGGCCCGCCGTGCCAACCGTTTTCCAAGAACGGCTACTGGGTGACCCATGATAATCGGCTGATCCAGGATGATCCCCGCAATCTGCTGGGGCAGTTTATCCGTGTTCTGTCCGAGATGCGACCAAAGGCTTTTCTTTTTGAGAATGTTGAAAGCATTCTACACCCGACCAATAAAGATGAGTTTCTTCGCTTTATATCCAATGCTGAAATACTGGGCTATCAGTGCACACGATATCGAGCAAACGCTGCTGACTTTGGCGTACCACAGAAGCGAAAGCGAGTATTTGTCTTTGGAGTCCGAGGTGCGTCAAGGGCAATACCTTGTCCTAGCCCAACTCATTCTGACTATAGTAAAAAGGATTTCGATGACTCCTTCCCTGATTATTTGGCTGTTGCACCATTCATATCAAGATTTGATCAACCGGTGTTCTCTGAGCCTCAGGAAGATGCGACTCAGGGGACTTATTTCCATGAACTAACCTGCGTGCCTCCGGGCAAAAACTATATTTCCTTGTCAAAATTATCTGACTACAACGGCCGCAAATTTCGTTCTGGTGGGCGTTTTTGGAATTTTCTTTATAAACTTCACCCTGAATTGCCCTCAATTACAATTGCTGCGCAACCGGGGCCTTGGGTGGGTCCGTTCCATTGGTCAAACCGACGACTTCGGGTCCCGGAAGTGGCCGCAATTCAAACATTTCCTGAAAAATATAAGTTCTATGGGAACAGGCGGTCAGTCCAAAGGCAAATAGGGAACGCGGTTCCGTGCATTCTTGCGGAGAAGATGATAAAGCACTTATTGGAGAATGCTATATGAAGCGGGATCTATTGTATCATTTCGTTCAGGATTCATTGAGGCCATACTTTGAGGACTTTGTGATCAAAGACAGGTCAAATCCCGTGATTGTCCAGTTTAATGGAATACTACATTCGTTGCATATCTCACAGGTGCATGATTCGGGGAACCGGCGATCCAATGACGACGAGGTGCGGATTCAAATTCCTAGAAAGTATATTGATAAGCAACGCAGTCGCCGGGAGGGAAGAATGAATGTTGCGTTTATTGGCTTCTTTGAAGGCGGCAGGGTATTTACGGCTTGGGATCCGATGTATATTTTCACACTTCAAGCCAGAAGAATGGTGTCGGTATATGCAAGGCAAACGCAGAAGGAACGTGTTGAAGAGTGTTCTGCCGCTGTCCGCACATTTTCTGCAAAATACATGGAAGAGAATACATCCGAAATCGCCCTGACTTCAGATTCGCTGGGCTTCTATCTGCAAAACATACAGCACTTTCATCGTCTGCGGTCTGACGAAGACATTCAAAGAATTGTTCGTGACTCTTATTCTGCGAATTTCCTTTCAATTGAGGGAGAGACCACTTCCACAAGTGAGAAACGGATGCGCTTCTCTTACACACGAAAAGCGTTTCCTCGTGATCCACAATTCAAGAAAAAAGTATTGGCGGCCTATGGGCACGCATGTTGTGTCTGTAAGCGGCAACTGGGAATTGTGGAAGCAGCACACATCATCCCCCATTCTGTCCATAATTCTCCCAATACAGTAGACAATGGCCTAGCATTGTGTATTGAGCATCATGCTCTCTACGATACTGCTTTGCTGCTACCAGGACCAGATAATCTCCTGATCTTCAATCAGGACCGAGCGGAGTATCTCAGACAAGAAAAACAAGCAAAGGGGCTAGATGCGATTGAATCGTTGCACCATACAAGATTCGCCAAACCCGTTTCCCAGGAATACGAACCATCCAATGAAAATCTGCAACGGGGACTGGAGATCAGAATGGGTAGCGGGTCTTGAAGAGGTATTAAGGCATTCCGAAAAGGCGGAGTTGACGCTATCCTACTCGTCGCCCTGTCAGTCCGAAGATGCCCGCAAGAAGGTAGGTGCGTATTATACACCCGTAGATGCCGCCGCGTTCTTCTGGAACGAATTCATGGTGCTCAATGGTATTTCTGAAGAGCAGGACATCAAGGCTTTCTGGCAGGAACACCACTTCATAGAGCCTGCATCTGGTGCAGGAATCCTTGTGTATGCGTTACTCAAAAAGGTTGTCGAACTTGGCTTACCATTGGACTGCCTTTCATCTGCTGAAATCACATTAATTGACATCAACCCCAAAGCACTAGACTTTGCCCGTGACGAAATTCAGAAAATTTCAAAAAAATGGGGTCTCTCTTTCTCAGACATTAGGTATGTGTGTACCGATTTTCTTCACTACGCACCCTCTGGATCATCCAAGAAGCCATTATTCTTTGGAAACCCTCCATATGTAGCGAATCCCAAGGGGAGCCGATGGAAAAATAGCTTCGCAGATTTCCTGGAGCGTGCGCTGACAGAGAGTGGAGAACATGGTTCGGTTCATTTCATTCTGCCTTTGTCAGTCGCCTTTAGTCGCGACTATGTGGAATTGCGATCCATGATGAGAAATTCCGGGAAGAGTGTTGCGATTTCCAGTTTTGATAATATCCCTGACTGCCTCTTTTCGAGTGGGAAGCCTAAACATAAAAACACAAACAAGGCCAATAGCCAGCGGTGCTCAATCGTCACCGTATTTCCTGAAGACAATCCCAGAACACTGTCCACACGAATGCATCGGTGGAGGAAAAAGGATCGCAGCAGACTGCTGAATTCTACCCCTTGCTATCATGATATAACCGGATACAATTTTGGCGGGCAATTTCTACGGCCGGAAAATGCCGCCATCCTGAACTTACTCAAGGATGCTCATTTGTATCCTCCACTGAAAACCATTCTGGCGGCAGATGGTATACATTCGCTGTACATATCGGGTGTTGCGAGAAATTTTATGGGCTTTCGTGAGCATCATTCATCTGGGGTTCTTCGGCTGCGCTTCAAAACAGAGGTCGACTTGTACAAAGCCGTCCTCATCATGTCATCAGATCTATTCTTGGATTACTGGCGTACAGTTGGCGATGGGTTCCATTTAACGCGTACCAATCTTGAGAATTTCCCCCTGCATCCACTTCTTGTGCAAGAAGTGGATGCCAACATCTCAAGAGGCAAATCAATTTGGGAAGAGCGGACAAACTACGCCAAGAGCAAGCGCCATCCGGCAGGCATGACAATATCCTACGATTTGACAAAGGTTGCCCTGAAAATCTCCAGTAAGTTTTGATTTCGTATGAGGCGTGAGGGAGCGTTCATGCCCGTATCAACGGGTTGCGGTTTTGCAGATTCCGCAACAGGTTGTGTTTTTTCGTGTACAGGATCTGCGCAGATGCGTGAAGGGAAACTGATTAACTGGTGCCGGGCCCAAAGTCCGACTCTCAATCAGGAAACAGTTCAAGTTGCCCACTTGTGCAGTGCTGTTCAGGCCGGTTCCCATTCCGGTTATGAATGAGCGGGATTAAATCATCGGGGCCATCAATCCAGATTGCATTTCGCGTCTGGACAATGTCAGCATTTCCCTGTACACTGGGATGGTGTAATTCATGTTCATGAGGTCGCAGGCACAAGATCGTTTTTTGCTGGGTTTGGGCAAATGCAGCGGTATGGTGTGTGCCGCCGTGGATCCCCGTCTGGATGACAACTAAAATATCTGAGAGTGCGCTTTGCAGTCGGTCACGGGCAATGAATGTCCATTTTCTGGCTTGAACGCCTGGGGGATATTCGCTCAAGAGGCAGCCCCCTTTTTCAATGATTTGATTTGCCAGATTTTCATGCTTCCGCGGATACACCATGTCCAGTCCATGAGCAAGTATGGCTACAGCGATACCGCCTTGATCCAAGCAACCGGCATGACCATGATAGTCACACCCATAGGCGAGACCACTTACGACAGGTAGGTTGTTCTGAGCCGCGATACAACCCAGATCATATGCTGCTTTGCTCCCCCTGTCCGTAGGTTCACGTGTTCCAATGATTGCGACAACCGCAGAATTGCTTTGAAGCGCCTCGTGGGAACCCTTGATGTACATCACGGGCGGCCTGTCTTCCCGTATTCCGTGAAGTCTCTCTGGATAGTTCTCGTCTATTACTGTAACCACATTTATGTTTGACTGGAGGCATTTATCCATGATTTGTAGGGCTTGATCCCACGCATGTACGGTTTCCTGTAATGGATGTCCAAACCTGGAGTTAATAAAGTCGGCAAACTCCACAGGGCCACTTGGCAGATCGCCGGCCATTTTGAGCACTGTCTTTGCTCCAATTCCGGGTAGATGTTGGAGTGCAATGAGCGGAATGGCTTTCATTGATGCGGGGGATTGGAGGTTTGTTGGTTGTGCAGGATTTCAAATCTCAATCAATTATTGAGGGTTTCTCTGTTCGCTCCGAGAGTAAATTCTCTGGAGGGATATGTCCGCCCGATACCGGGGTCAAAAAATTCTCACATCAGGATTAGACAGTCGGCAACTTTGGTGATTGCCGACAGAGTCCCACAATTATGTGGTTTCACATTTGAACTTTTGGAGTACGATGGCTTGTCTCTTTGAGTGTGGAGTATCTATCCTCTGGCTACTATTCAGATTTTTGCAGGATCTCAAGGATTTCAAACGGGTACATTTTCCTACATCCAACGTGTCTTGCATGTTCACTGCAGCCCCGCAGCATGATGTGACAATGCTCTGAATTGTATTCTCTGGTAGCCTAAACGGATTCTTTGCGGCCGCGAATTACGGATCTGTCCTGACCCTGTTTACCGCGAACTGCGAATCGGACTGGCCGCAACCAAATCCCCATGGGGGGAACAGCAAGTCCCCAATTATGCCGCCGGTTTGGTGAAAACATCTCCATGCATTATATTTGGCGTTTCAACATTGTCAGATCCCATGAGCACTTCACGATTTGCAGGACATAGACATTCGGCGAGTTCCTCCGGTGCCATACATCAGGGGTGCATGTCCGTGACGGGGGATAGTGTCATCCGCCCAAATTCAAAGTCTAAAATGACACATGAACAAAATACCCCCCCCCCCCCCATTTTTTATCTAAAACCTCGGTTTTAGTACTCTTATTTACAGTTACAGGCTGTTCCCGACTTGATACGGTCTGCCAGAGCGGGTTCTCAGGTACCAACTATACCCTTGGGTTTATAGAGACATTCTTTGTCGCGGTGTTGGTCAGTCTTGTTATCTACGGTGCCTTTTATTTTCTACAAAGTCGGGCTGTACGTAAATGGAATCTCCGGAGAACTGAGTCGGCACCGAAGCTTTCTGCTGCTCAGTTATTTCCGTTTATCGTAATACTGCTCCCGTTTTTTCTTGCCGGGCTTTTCTTCGGTGCTGATTGCTCTGATGCGCAAAAGTGGACTCATGTTCTAGGAGCGTTCCTGGGATGCGTTGCCAGTTGTGCAATGGGATTTGGGATTTTCCATGCAAGAACTTCATCCTATAAAAAGAAGAAATCCAACAAAGCGAAATAAAATAATCTGAGAAGACATGAATAATCGTTTCATCGCGTGTGGGGGCACTGGTGCCCATGTAATGCTGGCAATGGTGCGTCTCCATATGTTGGGATACCCATTTGGCTTCTTTGTCAAAGCAGGCAAAAATTTCCCAGACCTGTTTCTGGTTGATCAGGATTCCGGTGATGGGAAAGAGCAAGAGGAGAGTACTCCCTGGCAGGAAGTCAAAAATTTAATCAAGAATCACCCAGGCAAATATGATCTTGCGGAATTCTTCGGTCGCCCGGATCAACCAATCTGCCGGGATGTCAGTCCATTACCTGTCGGGGAAGGCAAAGATTGGTATAAGCCCCCGAATCATCGCCTGAAGTACAAGTTCAAGGGATCGCCCAGACTCCCGTTAATCACATCCGAAGCACAGCGGGAGATCACCTATTCCCTGGGGATGATGGCCTCCCCTGCGGTGGGGTCGCTTCTGTTTGCACTCAAAGAGTTAGATATTGAGGGGAAGGGTAAGCCGAATTACGATGAGGCTTATAACGATATGCTGAACGATTGTGGAGATCGGCGGATGGTGGTTTGCGGTTCAAGTGTCGGCGGAACGGGTTCATCTGTCACTCCAACTCTTGCCCGTCTGTGTAAGGAAAAGAAAGCTGAGGTGATGGCGATCATGGTGCATAGATGGTTCCAGTTCAGCAGGCCTGATGAATCAAGGGAGAAGTTTGACAAGTCCGTTGAACGCAATAAGGTGATGAAGGAGAACGCAGCTGGTGGACTTGCATCCTACGGGGAAGATTTGGCCAGAAAAGTACCTACCGTTCTGGTAGGCGTGCCGGATCATAGAAGAATCTTGCGCCAATACACATCCGACAATCAACAGCCCTCCTTGGACTCCTATGCCCATGCGGTCGGGGCACTGGCAGGAATAAAATACTTTCTGACGACAAAGGATCGTGAAATCAAAGAAGGATTGTATGGTGTATCGGCATCGGATGCTGATTATCTGACCGGTGATATGATCATTAAGGAGGATAGTGGCGCTACCTTGCGTGAGATGATCGGTCATGCACAGATCCTCACATATCTACTCGGAGAGTTTTCCGATGTGTTAAGAAAAACGGGAGAGAACGCGAAAGACGGAGGGTACGCATCGTTTTCTAATTTCTTCATTTTTGCAGGTCAGACTCCTGTCCCTGCCATTGTTGACTGGGCAAATTCAGAGTTGCGGAATGATCGTTCAAGCCTGAAAGAAGTCGCAGATGAACTGGATTCCATCCGGCATACCTATCGGGAACTTCTGGCATGGATATCGTCGCTGGGAAAGGAAAGCCGGGGAGATATTCAATATGAGGGCCGCAGTGTGGAGGAGAAGGGAGGGAAATTCTTTCTTTCGGAGAAAGAATGCATTAAACGACTGAAAAAGAAGTCACTGCCCAGTGTTTCCGAGTTACAGAATACACGCCTGTCCGATTTGGACAAGGTTGAGTGTATGGCATTGGGTCTTTTTCATTGGCTTGCACATTGGATTAAAGATGAATGGGAGAATCTGCAATTGGCCAAAAAGTCAGGGAAGGCACGCGAAGGGCAGGGCTATTGGCCTGATATTGATTCCAAAAACGATACGGGGCTCTTACCGACATGGGGGGCACCCGGTGAACTGGGAAAGGTGTCGGATGATAAGATCAGTAGTACGGTTGAATATTACTTTGACCGTGACCATGTGTCCCCCAATAGCTGGCCACATCATATTGCGGTGGTAGAAGAGTACAAGTTCCAGATTGTATATCAGAGTCCTGTTGCTCTGCGCAAACTTGAAATGCTCTTGGTGGGACGAGCGATTGGCGTACTGGAACTGCAGAAGGTTGAAACCAGAAATGGGCGGAGTTTTCTGTCTCTTGAGCGTCTGATCAAGGATACAGATACAGATATAGCGGAGTACCGTCTGATTCATCAGAAGAGCGGTAAGGTGTACGGGTTCAATTCACCGGAGACATTTCTCTGCCCCGCGCCAGACGTAAGTAATGAAGATTGGGAAAGTCTCTGGAAAGACCTGACGGGGATTCATTGGGATGTTGACTGGAGATCAAAGAATTGGAGAGACGAAGTCGGAAAAGTCGGGAAATATCTCGGCGGCACTCTCAAGCGTGCAGCAGACCGCGTGAAAGACAAAGTTGGCTCTGATAATCAGGACAAATCCGCCTGGAGGGATTCTACGGATTGGGGATTCGAGGGGGAAAAAGCCAGAAAGTGTGTCAGAGGTTGGCTGAACTGCGTGGAAAGCCATGTTAAGGACAAAGTTGCCAAAGAGACTTCCCGGATCTGGGTTGATGTCTTAGACACGCATTTGGACGCGGAAGCCGGTCCGTTCGGGGTTGCAGAATGGCTGCCTTTACCGGGCGGCGACGTAAAAATCCCCATGCCCGTTATGGGGGATTCTCTGTATCTGTTTGAAGATCTTGATCCCGGCAGAAAGGGTGCGGAGAAAAGCATTGATGAATTGATCAGCGGAGTCCCCGAGTTTGAAAAGTGTACCGTTGAGAAATCTCGCAAATCTGAAACATTCGAGATCATCAAGAACTTTCGATTGCCCAGAAATATTGACTATACGATTGGAGCAATATGGAGGGAGCATTTGGATCAACTTCAGGAAACGCGTAAAATTTTTGCGTGGAGGAGGGACCAAGAGAATAGAGGCATCTGGATCAGGGAAACGTTAGGCGAAGAGCCAATCTACATCCGGAACCTGCAGGTCATTGACAGGGAAACGATTCAGATTGATACTTGTGTCCCTTTGACCCAAAAATCGGTGAATGGAACCGGAGAAAATAAAACGCTATATCCAGATATTCCGCTTCGCCCGGATTACATTGATCTCTTGAAGATCCCGAAAGGCGAGAAAAATGAGGGAGAAAAATGCATAGATCACGACCATGCCTGGAGACGGCTCAAACAATCCGGTAATGTAGATAGAGGGCGTAAAGTCGTTCATTGGAACTTGGATCTTCTGGGGCGATCTGAACCAGTTCCGGTCACGATTTCTGTGGATGGTATCGAATCTTCAAATGCTCACTGGATGATCTGGCCCAACATTAAAGCGCCGAACGGGAAGGAGCAGTGGCGTGCTTATTATCTGTATGAGAATTCTCCAAGACTGGAGGCTCAAACCATTTATCTGGACAAGGAAGGCAGTCTGTCCGAGTTGAAGAAGCGACCACTGAGTCGCCCTGGATACAGTCAGGCCGTGGATTTCAAGGATGGCCGACACGTGGGAGGGCCGCCTGTAGCTTTATCTGCCTACGATCACAAAACAGATCGTGATGCGGGGATCTATGTAATTTGCCTGAAGGAATATTCCAGAGACGAGAATACCTGGAAACTCGCCATAGATTTTGGGACTTCCCATACCGTTGCCGCATACCAGATTAATGAGAAACATTTGGTCAATCTTAACAATGAACTGTCAGGTGAGGATGGCTTATCGTTGCATATCAGTCAAAACTATGATGGTCACCTTGCAGAGATGGGACTGGATACATGGCGACCAACCTATAAAAAGGGGGAAGAGGACAAAATATCAAAGGCGCTACTGCCGTCAGATCTCTGGTCTTTCGGAGAGCTTGATTCTGTAGAGACCGAGAGATTCAAGGATGAATGGGCTCCGATGACGCATTATGCAATCCCCGTTATGCAACTGCAGCGCTCAGATCTCCAGAATCATATTATATCCGGGTTCAAATGGGAGATGGATAGAGGTCGATTTACGCAGAAGGAAGAATGGCTTCGGGAGAGGTATCTCAGGATGGCAATCGAAATTTTCCTGGCAGATATCGCTAAGCGTGAAGAGAGTTTGCCTGGGACAGTTGAGGTCACTTTCACGTACCCTTTGCGTGGAACCACCACGCAGGCTACAAGTCGTTATGGGGAAGTAGTCGTTAAGGTATTGGATGTCTGTGAAGATGATCTTGGATCGAAGTTCATGCTCACGGAAGGCCGTGAAGGGGCCAAAGGTAATGGGCTATACAGCGAGTCAAGTGCCGCATTCGATTCAATAGGGCCAGGAATTCCGATTGCGGTGAAACTTGTGGCTGATTTAGGTGGTGGAACATTGGATATATTCATGGCGACGAAGGATATAGACAGTTATGGGTCTGAGGACAGGGGATTTGGCGAGGTGGCGGAAAGTGTAAAGATGGGGAGTGATCTTCTTCTTCAAGTTTTAGCAAGGCACTCAGAAAAATACTTGCCAAGGAATAGAGGCTGGAAGCCGGATAAGGCATTTGAACAACTACGTGCGTGGATGCGCTCGGTTGGATCAGAGAAATTGTTCGGAACTCAGAGCAGGAACTGGAGTGCTGATGCTTTAAAACTTAAGGGGTTTGAAAAGCCTCAGGATGCTAATGATGCAAGGGAATTAATCAATCGATACTTCCGGGTCATTAATGATTTTCTGGCTCGCAACCTCGTCGCCTATGTTGCGAAAAATGTCTTACCGTTACTGGAATCGGAGAGCGATCTTCAGAAGTTAAAACTCATCGTCCATCTCAAGGGGAATGGGTGGCGTCTTTGGTACCGTAGAACGAGTTATAAGGAGATTCAGGAAGATATGGAAGAGTGGGTGAAGCAGCGTGCCATCAAACTTTGGAAAGAAGTAGGCTTTGAGGGTATTTCACTAGAAAAGGTGTGGTACCCGGCTGATTACAAGGACGATTCGCCGCCGAAACTCGGACCAATTAAGCATGCGGTCGGCAAGAGTATGAGCCCGGAGAAAGCGGTTGCGGGAAGCCATCGCTTTCCTTTGTCGGATGTGCTGCTCCTTAGTAGAGGGACCGAAGATGAACGGAGAAATTGGTATGAGAAACTTCCATTTGAGGGAGTCAGCAGGTCGGTTAGTTTGTGTATTGGTGAATTCAATCCACCGCTCATTATACATTCTCCAAATAGTGGCGAAGGCGTAAAAAGGATTGAAGATATCTTCATGAAAGAAATCAATGACAGCATTTCGGGTGACGAGGCAACGCGGAGTGATGATACGGTAGATGCACCGATTGCAGCCCTTATCTGGGAGAATGTGCTCAAGTCAAGGGAATTCCAGGAAGGATAGATTCCAGAGGACTATTGCCTGCTGAAGTGAAAGATGGGAGTCGTACATGTTTGTGATTACAATGAATGAGCCAAGTCTAAATTTTGAAGGCTTCATGCTTCTTGTGTCCCATCTGTCGCTGATCAGCATTTCTCTATACGAAGCAGTCCTGCTGCGGATTTCTTCTCTCCTGGTCAAATGGGGGGCGATTCCAGTTATCCAGTCAGTGATTGAAAAACTGGGTCGCCTTGATGCAAAAATACATCGCCGTCCCGCTTCGCTGGATCAACGTGTCCTTCAAAATATGCTGGATGTTGCAGAGAATTTGCCCCGATTTCAGACAATGAGAGAACTTCCGGCAGAAGTGCAGGGGGATTCCAGAGCAGTTTATTCTCGGTCACAAAAAACATCCGGGCGGGGTACTCAGATTTCTTCTAGGTTACTTTCTCTACCGGTCAAAGGGGCGATGAAATTGGCGAATGGAGTACTGCGGCAACTTGACCGCCGCCGGAATCATCAAGCCTCAATCCTCAGGGATGCATTAAATCGCCTGGAAAACATTCAGGAATTCGTTGCGGATTTGAAATCCACCGGTAAACCACGAACACAGACGCAAATATGATACGGAAAGGCTCCAATAGCGACACGCAGTGGTGGATGACAATCGTGGGTGCAGGATTTCTGGTGACCGGGATGTTTTTGCAAATTGGCTGCGCCTCATCTTCGGATGGAGAAGAAGGTGAGTTTCTCAGCGTCACTGCGGAAGTTGAACCGGTATGGGAGGATTCGGAGGCATTATGGGAATCGGTAGACCGTGACTCGGTCAGGCATGTTTTTCAACTTCTTTGGGATCAGTCTATTCCGATGGGAGGATATGTTCATCGGACGAATCCAGACAGTCAGGACGCGCTTCAGAGGATCCACAATTTATTGAAGAGTGCGCGATTGACCACAGATTACGGGGGCGGGGAGTCTTCGCTCAAGTGCCTTGGAATCACGGATTCCATTACAACGGTAGATTGTGAAAGCACTTTGAACAGAGGATTTTTTACCGGTGGAGAATCCCGTCTGGATCAGGGCATTCGAGATGTGATTGAAGGACTCAAGAGCGGCACGCTCAAAGGGGCAGCACTGGTTACTGATTTGATTACGACTACCAACTATGGAATCGGGGCTACAGCCCTGCTGCCGTACTTCAAAGATCCAGCAATAAGGGCATACTACAATGCAGGTGAAATTGATGTTGCCATCGTAGGCATTCGCATTGATTACTGGGGGGTACACAGTGGAACATGTCGTTCGGTACCCGGACCTTTAGGCTGCTGGTTTCATGAAGGCCAGCAGCGCTATCAGTCCATGGAAGCAGTTGCGAAGAGGCCAATCTATGTTCTCATTATGGGACGGAGGCCAGGGGGGGATAGCCGTGAAAACAACCCTGTACACAATCTGGCAACAGAGTTTACGGAGTCTATTGAGGATATTGGATTGGGGGTGAAGCATACGACCATAACTCTAGGCTCCTTAACCGGGCAGGCCAATTTCGACTGGCTGGCTTATGAAGGAACAGGTTTTCAGCCTGTTGGGCTTGATAAGGAGCACGGTTACTATTGCAAAGACAGTGGAACACATAGTTTGGCCGGCAGATTTGCAGACAGTCTGGTGACGATTACATCAGTGGAAACGGATGATGTGAAGGGGATCATTCGCGTGAGTAAGGACGATAATGAGGCCGCACAGATTAATATGGACCTCAACTGTAAGGCACTTCGAGAAACGATCCGTGGGGATCGTACCGGAGTGTGCAGTGATACATCTATTGATGTGGGAGTAGAATATGGAGAGTCCGCGGACTGGGCCGACTGGTCATCAGTTGAGCATCGTAGCGATCTAACCCTTGGGCTTGAGCAATTCATGGAAGGCATACAGCCCAGTTACTATCACTCAAAGATACCTTCTCCGAAAATCCGGGAGTGCGAGAGTAAATAAATATGGGATTTATCGCTGCACTGATTCTTGTCATAGAAATTGGGGCGTTCGTTTTTCTGATATGGTGGCAGAAAAAGATTTTTGGAGATTCCGACCGTGCTTTAAGAGAAATTGACCATATCCTGAGTCTGAGAAAGTTTGACATCAAGGATGTCACCGCATCGGATGTGGTCATTGATCAGTTTGACCGGATGGTGGAACTTCCCCTGGAGAAAGTCCGATCATTTTCAAATGCTGCCCTTGTAGCCGGTATTGGGGGGACAATGGGTATTTTTCTTCTGGAGGCAATTTCCACAGGGCTATGGGTAGGTTATTCAAGAGATATAAGTTCCGTGTGGTTTGGGGCGATTATTTTGGGCCTCCTCCTTGCCTTGCTTTCCAGTTTAATTGGTGTCTTGAATCATCTCTACATTACATCTAGCATATTGTCCACTGCACATGACCAGATAAGCAAGAAGGAAGCCGAACTACTGGATGCGCAGGCACAAGAGAAAGTCCCAGAATCCGAATTAAGTAAACAACTAGAAGAGTTGACAGAGGCATGGAATGAGGCGGATGCTTTGGATCTTTTTGAGATGATTCCAGAGTTTCTTCAAGGGCAGACCGCCGTGATGAATGATATGCAGAGGCGTTTTGGAGAACAACAGGCTATTGTTTGGGATGCATTGGAAAATCAGAAAGATGTTACCCAAAAAATCGACGAAGTGCTTATAGAATTAAAGAATTATTCAAAGGAGCAGCAAGGATCCGTCGCAAAAATCCAGACAGATCAGCAAAACTTGCTGGAGAGAGTTGATGATTCTCTAAGAAGACTGATTAATGAAAGAAAATCCCTAACAACAGAAATTGAGCGGCTACCCGGTAAAATCCAAAAATCAATTAACGCGGAGAAGATAGACGAGATTTTTGGAAGGGAGGTAAGAAACTATGTGAGTGGACTGGACAGGGCTTTTCAGGAAGCAATATCCCAGTTCGGGAAGTCGCTTGAAAGTAAGCAAGAGCACCTGATCAACAAGATTGTCACCGAGAATCAGACGGTAATCAAGTCCTTATCCGAATTCATCAGATCGCTTGAAAGTAGTCAGGATCGTCGGTTTGGGAGTCTCGTCAGCGAGAATCAGAGAATCATTGATTCCTTATCCGAATTCACAGATTCACTTGAAAATAGTCAGGCTATCCAGATCAATAAGCTCATCAGCGAGAACCAGAAAATCGTTGATTCTTTCGGCGAACTTCGCGATAAAATGGAGGAGCATATTGTTAATCCTCTAGGAGGAATAGCTGTACGATTGGAGGAGACGGCGGCGACTATGCCTGAGGCTGCGCAGCAGTTTGGAGATAAATTGCGAGAGGCCGCGCAAGTTCTATCGGGAATTCCAAAGGAATTAGAGGAAGTGGGGACGAATATCAACGAGGTGGTAGGTTCCACTACCGCGGAAGCGTTAGCCCCACTCTCTGATAAGATGAACATGTACATTGAAACTGTTCAGCATACACACGAGAGCCTGGAAAAAATTATCCAGGGCCTTGTTCACCTTATTTCGGATATGGTTAAGGAGATGGAAAGGGAAAAGTAATGAGGCGGAAGCGGACTAGGGTTACGGTATGGCCCGCGATCACCGATTTGATGACGGCAATTTTAGTCATTGCATTTCTTTCGGGTACGGTTACGGTGGCCTACATCAATAATAATTCGGCCGATGATGGATTAGATAATCCAGAAACCGATGAGATACTCCGTGACTCAATAAGCGAATTGCAAACCCAGGTAGACAGCCTCCTGGATGTATTTGACGAGTATCTAAATGAATATCCAAGTGCTCAGTTGGTGATTGTTCTTAAGGACTCCATCGAGAATTTGCTGGACGATGAGGGGAAAATCGGGAGTCGCAGTTGTCTGGGAAGAGACGAAGATAAGCAGCCCAATTCCCCCATGACGATCCGGGTGAATCCAGCGGACTACCAAATTAGATTGAATACACAACTCATAGAGTCTGGGTGGCCTGGGTTACAGCAGTATGTTCGCCCGTATGATCAAAGAGAACTCAGTGAATCCGAAATGATTGACTTTGCCAGAGAGATGTATAGACTAGGAGACGGACGCATAGAAGGGAAGTGCAGATTCTTTGTGCGTCTAGAAAAAAGTGAGGAAGTGTCGCAGGAAGCGCTTGTGCTAAGGTGGAATAATCTGAAAGACTATTTCGCCGGGCTTACTAATCCGAGCGTACTGTAATATTGGTAATCGGCCTCCAGCAATTCGTTGCTGCACCCGTCAGAGTCTCAAGGCGTTGAATGAATTGCTGCAGTCCGGTTTTTCGTTTGGATGGGCGGTTCAGATTCAGGGAAAATTGACTGATGCGGTAAATACTGACCATCAGTGGGGGATGTGAATAATTATTAAGCCTTCCATATAAGTGCAAGGCAGGGGGAATGCTGAATGGAAACCGTTATCAGTGAGAGTTCATTGTGGGAAGACATTCCTTGGGAACAGTAACACAATGATATTGTTGTACTTGTTGACAATGTTGCCAAACTTTGATTCAGAGACAGGCTATTTGCCAGCAGGAACGCATCGGATGAACTGGACAAATTTCTCCGACCATTTTGGTTTTAACGGGCATAGGTCTCGTTTACTGTTTGGATTACTTGCTGCTTTGAAGAACTTGGCTGCTGCGGGATGTCGTTCCGTATTACTCAATGGCAGTTTTGTGTCCAACAAAGAATTGCCGGAAGACTACGACGGAGTCTGGTATACGATGGGTGTCAATGAAGATCTCCTTGATCCGGTATTGCTTGATTTTCGTCCCCTCGGTATGCCATGAAATCAAAATACCAGGGTGAACTATTCCCGGCGGGAATCATGGCAGCCCTTGGAGTTACGTATGAGAATTTTTTCAAAACCGATCGTAACAATGTCCCGAAAGGAATCGTTCACATTGACCTTGCCACACTCCCATGATTACCAACGAGCGACAGTACAGGATCACCCGCAAGAAGGCGGATCAATTTCGTGAGGCGATTGAGGAACTTGTATCCAATCAGGCGAATCGCAAGGATATATCACCTCGCCTGATTCAAGCAGAGCGTGAGGGGATGGAAAGTCAGCTGGCAGACCTTACAGCCGAACTGGATGAATATGATCGACTAAAGTCTCAAAGTTCTTCAGTATTCAGCGTCAATTCGTTTGACGAACTAGGCGAGGGGCTGATCAAAGCACGAATTGCCAGTGGTCTGACCCAGCAGGATCTGGCTCTCCGAATGGGTTTGAAACAGCAGCAGATCCAGCGTTACGAAGCGACGCGTTATGCATCTGCTAGTTACAGTCGCCTGCGTGAAGTAGCAGATGCCCTTGAATTGCACATAAGGAATGACATTTTTTTGCATGTGCAGCCTGGGAATTTTCAGGTTCTGCTCAAGAAGCTTCGCAATGCCGGTCTGGAGAAAAAATTTGTATTAGATCGTTTGCTGACCTCGGGGGATAAATCCCTTGCTATGGGTGAAATTGAGACGCAGGACGAAAACACTGCACTTGCTGCCAGAACTGCCGTGGTACTGAACCGTATCTTCGGTTGGAACAGTGAGGGTTTATTCGGTTCAGATAGACTTGAACCACCAAAGTTCGCTACAGCCGAAGCGAGATTTAAAATGCCTCTCAGGCGCAGGCAGGATGCCATTGATCTGTATGCAGCGTACGCCAATTATCTTGCCGTACTCGTCCTGAATGGATCAAAGTCTCTCCCCAGAGATACGGTACCTACCAACCCCGGTGTTTTTAGAGAATACGTAGTTGAAAGATATGGCAGTATTAGTCTCCAAAATCTTTTGCACACCGCCTGGGACTTTGGTGTAGCCATCTTACCGCTGTGTGACTCCGGTAAATTTCATGGGGCGTGCTGGAGATATGAACATCGTAATGTCATTGTATTGAAACAGAATTCAGCCTATGAATCAAGATGGCAGTTTGATCTGCTACATGAGTTATATCACGCAGGTCAAATGCCGGATGACGATACGCTTGAGGTAATTAAGTTGGATAAAACAATGCCGGAGTACAGGGATTCTCCGGAAGAATTAGCCGCCAACAAATTCGCTGCCGATGTAGTTCTCAATGGCAAAGCTGATATTCTATTACAAGAGTGTGTCAGCACGGCGAAGGGGGAAGTTAGAAAAATGAAGCGTGCCGTTCAGACAGTTGCGGCCCAGAATCAAGTAGATGCTGGATTTCTCGCCAACTACGTTGCATTCTGTCTCTCAACCCAGGGGGAGAATTGGTGGGGAACGGCCGCTAATCTTCAAACTTCTGACAATGATCCATGGCGGACTGCACGTGATATATTTATTCAGCGTTTTCCCTACGAGATTGACAATAAACTTGACCGACAACTACTTGACCGGGCATTGCACTAGTGTCTACCGTCAGCAGCGGTTTTCGTGTTATTTGACAAGACTCTCCCCGCTGGGGCTGCGAGTCACTTCTTCAGTTGGCACGAAATAGCGCCAGAAATCCCTCGTCAGTTCTCGGTTCATTTCAGGCATATCTCGTTTGAGGTGTGTCCAGAATTCCTTCTTTTTCGCCCATTCCGAGCAGTTGTCAATCGGTCTGTCGTCAAGGTATAAAACATCTCTGACGAAGGTCGCGATCAGGGCAAGCTGGTCTCGGAAGGAATCGTCAATTCCCTGATCTTTCCAGATTTTCTGGTGATCCAACATCCTGTCCCTGTTTTTTCCGAGCGCATTGGCGGTTGCGATTGTGTATGCTACAATATTGGCTCGATACCCGCTCCGCTTCCGATACCAGTACTGCCGTGAGATGAGTCGCTCGGTTTCTTTGAAAACGATGGCACGGGCGACCACCCTTTGATAATAGGTCTCGTCAAACTGCTCTGAGGACTCTTCCCATGCCTTGCTGATTCTCTCCATGTACTGGATAAAATTCTTCTGTGCCCCTAAGTTCACCCAAAACGGCTCTTCATCCCAGACATTCTCAAATTTAGCAAGATCAGTCTTGGTGAATCTTTTAGGATATTCCGTCTTGAACCGCTTCTTTTCTCCCGGGGTCATTCTGGATTGAGCATCTGCATATTGCCCCCGGGAGCGTTCATAGAACCACTTTGTCTCCTTAAACTGACCTTCGATGGCGGGAACCCATATACGGCGGGAAAACTGTTCCATCTGAACATGGAACGGATGATTCGACCGGAGGTCCGGAATGCTTACTCTATTCTGGGTATTTGCATATTTGGCAATGTTATGCACGATCTCCATGCTGCGGTTGTCGCTTATTTCAGAGAGTTTCATCTGGACGAAAACCCTGGACAGATCCGGCGAATTTTTGGCCTGAGATATGTGGTACAGCGAGGCGGTTGTCTGCCCGCCATTCACAATCTGGAGATCTTGGATATGCATAATCCTGCTCCGGTCCTCATTGAGTTTAATATCCCGTGCAGTGGCGGTTATACCGTTGTTGTAGGCAAAAAAATTGTGGGGTTCATGGATCAGAGTATCCCGGATGCCTTTATTTACATTTCCGCGTGCCTGCAGGAAGCACCGAACATTCTGCTCCAGTAGGCGTGCCCCGAACTCTTCATACAGGCCTGCCAGAATTTTCCCGGAAATCACCACGAGGTAGGTGCGGAAAACGTTGGTCCCCACATGTGCCCTGAGACATGGCAGCCCCTGCTGAAACATGGCCTTGAAATCCACATCAAGCGGTTCTTGACCTCCGCGTGAACAGTACTGCCGGTGCAGCCGTGAGATATCCCAGATGGAGTAGACTGCTTTAACACCGCTTAAGTCGTGCGTATCAAGCACCTTTTTGTGTGTGCTCAGTTTCCGCTCAGAGGATAAGATGAAGTTGACGCGTCGGATCCGGTCTTTCCGGTCATAGATTCCGCGGGCTAACCGATACTCAGGTGCTGTTTCATCAAGATCCAGATGGAGATGGTTATTTCTGGCAGTCAGAAAAAATCGGCGGCATTTCCCAAACACACTTTCATAGTCTTTCTTGTTCAGTGACTCAAGTGTGACTCTATTTTCAAAATCGGCAATGTGCAGGTCCAGTGTGGTGCCGTCTTCATTGAAATAGAATCCATCCACCTTGATACCGCCTTTTTTGCCGCTTTCCCGGTCGTAATAGCAGGGTTCAAATCCATTAATCGCACCGGTCTCTTTCAGTTCTTCTGAGACTGTTTCGAGAAAAGTGCTACGTTGAAAGTTATTCTCTGCATCAATCTGCAATTGCCTGCGGAACTCGTTAAAATACTCCTCAAGTGTCAGTTGCATCGGTTCACATTCCAAATTGTTTCAAGTGGGCAGATGAAAGGTTCTAGAGACTCAATCTGCAGCTGGTATTTCACATTCTGAATTCCATCGGGTATTTGGGACCGGATAATCCGGGGGAACTCATCAGTGATTTCGTATACACGTATTTCAGCAATCTGCATGGATGGATTGTCATAGTAGGGGAGTTCCACATACCCGGCTTCGGCAAGTTTGGTCTGATACTCATCACGTACGGAACTTCCAGTCAGATCACTTTCAATCCTTGTGACCATTTCGTTGAGCGAGATGGCCGAGGAGAGTTCAGAACTTTCAATGATGCGACTTGCCGTGAGATACAGTTTTTCTGCCGGGCTCTCCAACTGGTTTTCGGAGGCGATGTTGAAAAGATTAGGCCCCTGATTCGAAATGGTTTTGATTTCTGCGGCCGTGTTTCCAAACACGAAGTCCTGATTCCCCCCCTTCGGCCCAGTCCATGCATTGAGTGCTTCATCGTGATTCAGGAGATGGGTGTAGAGCAGTTTGAGAAAATGCAGTTCTGCAAAAAGGCCGCGGACTTCCCAGGGAGACAGCAGGCGCGGTCTTTTTCCTGCAAGGAACCGCTGCCAGCGTTTTAACTGATTAAGCGCAATGGTCAGAGCAGTTCTCGAATTTGAAACATCACGGAGATTCCGCGTCAGTGGTTTGCAGAGTGCATAGAAAAGATCAAGATTGGAATGACTGGTCAGAGTGAGCACCAGAGTCTGCTCCTGTTTTCTTGAACGCTGACGCAGATCAACATCAATACCTTGAATGTTCAGATTTGCGTTCAGGAATGCTTTCTGATGATCTCCTTCAAGTTCCGTGATAAGAAGGCAGTTCCCGTGCACATCTTTGCCCCAGAAAGTGGGGATCAGTGCATTGGAATATACGCGCCGAACATTGTAGTCTGCATCGGGCTGCCTGATGTCATCCCAGGGGGTAGTGTGCGGTTGAGATTCAGGATAGTCGGTTGTCATAATAGGCTGGATGATGTTAATCTTCCTCTGCATCCCAGTCGGGATCCTCTTCGCCGTGAATAGCAAATAATTCCTGCTGGATATACACCGGGTTTGCCACGACATCAACCTCTGTGGTATAATTGTCCGGCGGGAAACTCATACTGATCGTCGGGATTCGGACGTTTTCGAGTGCAGACCCCGTTTCGCCGGTCATCACATGGATCATGAGCAGGGGGCGTTTCCGTACTCTTCGATAGTGCCAGCCGCTCAGGTTTTCCGGTTTATCGTCTTTCGCTGCCTCCCTTTGCGCCTCATGAACCTGCTGTTTTGACAAGCCGAGCCCCTCATCGCCTCGACTGGTTACCCGATTGTTACGGAGGCACCATCGGTCATTTTTGATTTCGTTTCCGGAAGCTCTTTGCTGGGCTCCCAGATGCAGCCGTTTCGTCTTATCCTCCCGGCTCTCAATAGAAACAAGAACCACATCACATGTGTGGTACAGGTCGGATTTAGCCCTCAGATATTCAATGATCCCCTCTTTTTTGTATTCAAGAGCCGTGTGTGTGGTGAATTGCACCAAAAACTTCTCCACCCGTTCCACAGGCACACGGCGCACAATCCATCCCTTGCTGGTTTCTTTTCCCGGCCGCTTTGCACGCTGAAGCGTTTCCGTTTCCCAGATGTCAGTTATAAGTTTTTCATTTCTGGAATTTATGGAGGGATCCAGCGGCAGGATTGCAAATTCTCTGTGCTGCCCTCCGTAATTATGCCGCAGGTTGATTTTTTCCCCGCGTTGCATTTTTCCTGGTGATGTGACGAGAAGCTGATCAGGATGTGACCTTACGTGCAGTCCGAAATCCGTGGGAGTTTTATCAAGCAGCCTCATTTCCCGAATCTGGGCAACCAGTTCGGATGAGGCATTGGTGATGTATGAATACCACGAAATCGCATCCCTGGACAGGTGAATCCGGCAAAGATCCTCGTAGCCGATGCGGTAGCCAAACCATCGCCCCATCTGCATAAGCGTGTCGTACATGCGTGTACTCCGATAGATATAGCTTACGCACAATCCCTGCAAAGTCAGCCCGCGCGAAAGGCTGAGCCCTCCAATGGCAATTGCAGTCAGCCCCCTGCCATCGGATTCATATTTCCGGTAGTCCAGTTTTTGGTCAGATTTACTGTTGATCAAAAACAGACGAGTGCTGATGATTGCGTCGTGAAGTCCGGGTTTGATTTTCTTCCAGGAGATGTCACAGTGAGAGTAGGTCTCTTCGTATACTTCTTTTAAGGTTTTCATGTAGGCATTGCGGGAAGCAATCAGATCCGGCATTGCATAATTCGCCAAGATTGCAGACTTGAGCTTTTGCAGGTAGAGACTGACCAGATCACGAACGATTTTCTGAACGTTCACGAATCGTGATACATTGATCATCATAGAACAGTGGTGTGCTTCATGTCCCCGCAGATCCCGAATGGTTCTTGCAATGATGAATTCGCTGACAGCCTTGCATAAACTGGTTGGCAGTTCAAATATCTCGTGATCTTTTTTATGAGCCAGAGGCAGTATATCCTCACAGTCAGTGATTGGGACGGTGAACCCGTTGTAAGAATCTTCCTGAGAGAATACCTTGTCCGGTCCGAAGTAACTGCTTGGCGGGTCAAGGCAGTAGATGAAGTCACGCGGGAATAAATCATCCCTGTCCTCCGGTGTGATGAAGATGTTGGCAAACGGTGTGGCAGTGTATCCTACGAAACTGGATTTTGCAAAAAGCTTCAGAATTTTACGGATCAGCTGATTGGTTCTGGTAGGGTCATGGTCGGGGTTATTTGTATTAATTGAGGCATGGTCAGCCTCATCGTCAATCAGCAGCATCGGGGCCGATTCAATTTGATCTACCCCGTGAGCATTCATGTCCTTTAACCACCCGTAAAGGGAACGCAGAACGCTCACGTTTTTCTTGATGACCAGAATAATCGGTGTACTGAAGTCGGTCAGTTTATATATACTCTGCCGGGCGATTTGCTTATTGAAATCATCACTGATGGTTGTGAGTGTCATCGGATGAGGAAAATTCGGGATGATCTGTCCTACACCGATCGGTTTTTTTGTTTCCGAGTGCCGGCCCACAAATCCTTCTTCAATGCGTCTCTGGGTCTGGCTTCGGAGGGCATTCTGGATCCCCGCGATGACGATGATGAATTTGTATCCTGCGTCTGCGGCCCGTGCTATCAGGGCGAGGTAGTTGGCTGTTTTCCCGGATTGCACACTGCCGATTACCAGACCGCGTCTGTCCCAGGTTCCATCAGAAGCTGGATCCTTCAACAGCCCAAGTATTATTTTGCTTACATCACGAAGTGACTGCTGCATCCTGTCGGACCATCCGTAGGATGCCAGATAACGGAAGTACCCACTTGTATAGATCCAGTCGCTGTCTGGCAGTCTGTCAGCCCAGTCAGTGTTATGTTGAGAATCCGGCTGAATCAGGGAGACTCCGGATTCCATTGTAGTGGTGATTGAAATCTCAGCTCTCTTAATCAGAGGGTCAAGATTTCCGTGAAAATCCATCACTCCGGCAAGTTGGTCTGCTTTTTGCCTGACTTCGCCGGTTGACAGGCCCGACAGGTGCTGCATGGAGAGAATCAGCGAGTTCACGATATAATTTTCGATTTCCAGCCGGTTTGCCATTATGATTGCCACTGTTCGATGTAAGCGTCAACAATATCCCGGTGTTGATCAAAGAGGTGGGTCGCCTCCACTAATTCACGAAATGCGTCCATATCGTACTGCAAGTCTTCCGGAAGACTGTTATGGAGCTGTTCAAGGCGCTTCGTGATGGACTCATTTATCTGATTTGAAGAGTATAGTTTCTGCGGATTGTCATTCCAATCCATGCAGATGCTGTCCACCGGAAGATCATCCCCGGCCGAATTAATAAGCAAGTTCAATTTAGACTGACCGATCTGGTCAAGTTTCTTTGCCAAATTTTGAATCAGCGGGTGCCTGCTGTTCAAAACATATCGGATGCCTGTGTGATTTGCGATCCGTTCCCATAATGAATAAGGATCATCCGGGATAAGTCGCTGTCCTCGTTCCCGGTAGACCCTTTTGCTGGGTGTGATAATCCGGTCCAGAATCTGACGCAGGCGGGTGCGGACGGCCGGAGGAGGCTGGACGCGTGATTTTTTGATGTCAATCGTCCACCAGTCATCAAGTGAACTCGGGAAATCAATCTGGACCCGTGCCAGTTGTGCGGCTTTCTTTTTAGCAATCAGACGGAACCAGCCTCCCCATGCAACCAGGCGGCAGTTCCTGTATACGTAGACTCCCTGATTCTCAAAAAAACTGCTTTGATCTTTGTATAGATTAAATTTCTGTGCAGAAAGTTTGCTGTGGTGCGGCAGGATATATCCCTGAAGCAGAATTTCCTGAGACTTGATGCGGATGCGTTCGAGCGGTTGATGCTGAGTCGCCGAATGATCCCGGCAAAACGGATCAAAGGGATCGACTCTGTGGCCGTTTACACAGATATGTAATTGATTGGACCATGGGACACTTCCCTCCATGAACCGGTGAAATACCAGCGCAATATGCTGTTGCATCTCAGCCAACTGTTTGTTGACCAACTCCTGCCGCTCCGGCCCTTCACAGTCCCCGAAAAGCCGATCCAGATTACGCCAGAGCACCATGGTTCCGCGCTCTGGCAGTAGTTCAAAACAGGGAAGTCTGTGGATTTCTGCCTCACTCAGAAGAGAGATGATCCAGTCGTCCCGGTTGTCCACAATATCAAGATCCCATTCGGCTGCATTAAGTTCTTCGCCCCTTCGACTCACAACGGTAAGGCGTTTGCACTGGGAGAAGGAGGCCGTTTTCAGTCCCAGTCCGAATTTTCCGAGATCGTGCGGCGTTCGCTCTCGGTTTCGGCCGGTCCCGCCGTGCTTCATGGCATGGATGAGCTCATCTGCTCCCATCCCATGGCCATCATCAATAATGGCCATAACGGGCTCTTCCGTATCGGTGATGCAGTAAATGTCTATTTTCCCTGCATTGGCTGAAATGCTGTTATCAATCAGGTCTGCGACAGCGGTCTCCAGTGAATATCCAATATCACGCATTGAAGCGGACAGGGATGCTGCACTTGGCGGGAGGCGCATTTCATGCGGCATATTCAACCTCCCCGAGATGGCGTGCTATTCGCAGTGCTGCCTGATTCGTATCCGAGTTAATTTCACATTCCCAGACGATGAGGACCTGCCAGCCCATATTATTGAGTGCTTTGAAATTCTGTTGATCCCGATCAAGCGTTCTACGAAATTTTTCAAGCCAAAAAGACTGATTGGATTTCGGGGTGGATGTGTGTCTGCATCCATGGTGACGATGCCAGAAGCAGCCGTGTACGAAGACAACGGTGCGGTACTTTGCCATCACGATATCCGGTTTGCCGGGCAGTTTCGTGTCATGAATACGAAACCGAAATCCCAGCCGGTGAAGGCATGAACGGAGTTTGAGTTCGGGAGTGGTGTTCTGTCCTTTGATTCTGGACATATTCCAGCTGCGCCGTTCCTTTGAGAGATGATCTGCCATTATAATTTCTCCTTAGCCGCATCCAGTGCGTCAGCAACAACATCTCCAATCTGGCGGGCAAGATACGGGGGCACTGCGTTTCCGATTTGACGATACTGTTGAGTCCGGGGGCCCTCAAATTTATAATTGTCCGGGAAGGTTTGCAGTCGTGCTGCCTCACGCACCGTTAAACTCCTGCATTGCTCCAGGTCGTAATGGATATAGAAATGACCATCTTTGGCTATATGTGCAGTGATCGTAGAGGCAGGGCGGTGAGGCAGCTGTACTCTGAAACGGTCTGTAAAATTTTTCTCAACTCCGCCATTTGTGACATCACGATGAGCCGGGAGCAAGGCGGATGGAAAGTCACGCAGCCGCGGGCTCTTGCCCGTGACTTTCGCGAATGCTGCTGCATATGCATAGCGCCGGAGATCCGAGGGCATATGCGCCCGTGATTCATGTCCGGTCAATGTACGCATGCGTGGATCGTACATGAATGCGACCGCATCGTCTGTATCTGCTGATTGCGCTGGATAAGAGCTGTCCCGTCTTCGGAATAGGCCCGGTACGAATTCAAATACAGAGGTCACTTCGTTACGAATCGTTTCTGTGTGGGCACAGTTTTCAAAATTCATCTTATCCAGGGAGGCAATTGCCTTTGTCCATGTTTCAAGAGTGTCTGGTCTCCCCGTAATTCCACTGCGAATTTTAGGCAACTGTCCAATCGTCTGCTCCACTGTTGGAGGTTCTCTGGTTGTCAGCTGTGGAAGTTCAATATCCAGATCGCTTCGGACTCCTACAATGAATACCCGATGCCGGGTCTGGGGTACGCCGTGCAGTTCAGACTTTATCAGGAATTCGCCTGGCTGTGCCGGGCCGGTTAAAGTTTTGGGGCAGTAAAGCCCGTGGAGTTCATATCCGGGTGAACGGGCACTGAGTACACCAAGAGCACTGCCTGGATTTTTCAGATCTTCCAGGATCATCTGGAAGATGGAATCTCCGTTATATGTGGCGGAAAGCAGGCCTCTTACATTTTCCATTACGAAGATGGGCGGAGTGTGCTCGGCAATGACTCTCAGATATTCTCTGTAAAGGAGGTGGCGCTCATCATGTTTAAACTCAGGCATATTTTGCATGCGTGATCTTCCCGCCACTGAGTATGCCTGACAGGGAGGGCCTCCAATCAGTACCCAAAGAGAAGCATTTGATAGCCGTTCAGCGATGATTTTGCGAACATCGGCATGGTTTTCCTGACCGAGTGTAAGGTGCAGGGCAGACTTTCGGGCGTGATGGGAGGCGTCAGGATGGGAGGCGAAGAGTTCGGCAGACTCAATGGCTCCATCCAGATAATGGTAATAGGCTTCGGGGGCTTCTCCAGGTGGAAAATGACGAAAAAAATGTCGAAGATACAATGTCTTATATGCCCAGATATCCTTTTCAATAGATGCAGCCAGAAAAAATCGGGGATTGTTTTGCCGTCTGCTGCCCGTGGCAGTGGCAAATCCTTCTCCTAGTCCTCCAGGCCCTGCGAAGAGATCAACGACAGGGTATGGCGGTATTTCCATCACGATCAGCACAGAGACAAGGATTGAATAAGAACTGTATTATAGTGAATTCTGAGATATTGGCAGTCAAATCAGACACATTTTTCGAGAATGATGCTTCAAGGAGCAGGCAGCTTGCCGCCGTGGATTTAACGATCCAATGCCAGTGAATTATCCAGAGTCATCCTCCCCGTAGACAGTTGACCGTATCTCCGGTACTTCTAAGAATGCCTATCCTTATGTGTCGTCAGAGTATTGTACTACGATTGCCCAGTTTTCATAACAATGGCATACTTTTGCAGATAATGGGCTGAAAATCCCCCGACAGAACATGACCACCATTGAAAATACCGAAACCCCCTTCAGGGTTGCAATCATCGGAGCCGGTCCGGCAGGATTCTATGCCGCAGGACACCTGCTGAAGCAAAAATCTCACGTCGTAACGGTAGACATATTTGACAAACTGCCCGTTCCCTACGGGCTTGTTCGCAGCGGCGTTGCCCCGGATCATCAGAAGATCAAGAATGTGACGCGTGTGTATGCAAAAACTGCTGCACAGGAAGGGTTTCGGTTTTTTGGCAATGTTGAGTATGGCAAAGATATTGGTCTTGAGGATTTGAGCAGTCATTATCATCAGGTCTACTTTTCCACAGGTGCACAGGTGGATCGCAGACTCAATATCTCTGGCGAGGATTTACAGCGCAGTTACTCGGCGACGGATTTTGTTGCCTGGTATAACGGTCACCCGGATTATACGGATCTGCAGTTTGACCTGTCCAGACGATGTGTTGCAGTGGTAGGAGTCGGGAATGTGGCAGTGGATGTCTGCCGAATCCTCTGCCGCACGGTGGACGAGTTAAAGCGAACAGACATTGCGGATTATGCCCTGGAAGCATTGGCAGAAAGTCAGGTGCGCGAAGTTTATATGCTGGGCAGGCGAGGGCCCGCGCAGGCAGCCTTTACCCATCCCGAAGCCAAAGAGCTCGGCGAACTGCCCGGTGCGGATATTTTTATCCCCGAAAGGGAAGCAGAACTAGATCCAGGGTCCGAAGCATGGATGGCCGCCCATGGCAATCGGCTGACGGCGAAGAAAGTGGAACTCATTCAGGGACTTGCAAAAAAGACAGGTGGCCAGAAACCGCGTCGCCTGTCGCTGCGCTTTTTGGTCTCCCCTGAGGTGTTGCATGACGACGGGGCGGGTGGAGTCGGCGGGGTAACCCTGCGCAGAAATACACTCGCAGCAGATGGAGATCGTTTACGCCCGGTGCCGACGGCCACGACCGAGGAGTTACCTGCAGAAGTTGTATTTCGATCCGTGGGATATCGGGGCGTGCCGCTTCCCGGACTTCCGTTCAGGGATGACTGGGCGGTGATCCCGAGTGAAGAGGGGAGAGTCACCGGTAACGGGATTTCCAGTGGTGTCTATGTAGGAGGATGGATCAAGCGGGGGCCTACCGGGGTGATCGGCACAAATAAGCCGGATGCGATGGAAACCGTACGGTGCATGCTGGAAGATCTGGAAGCCGGTCACTGTTTTGATCCTGATCACACAGATCCTGAATCGGTTGACCGCCTGTTGGAGGATCGGTGCGGAAATGTGTTTCGGTGGGAGGACTGGACGGAACTGGATCGCCTGGAAATCGCCGCCGGCGATGCTTTGGGTCGCCCCCGAGTGAAATTCACATCAACGAAAAGTATGCTGAAGGCACTTGGGCGCTGATTGAGGGGGATGGTTCAGTTTGCCCCCAAACTTCCATACAAAAAGTGCACTGGTGCAACACTCGTAGAGGTTTTGGCCCGTCTGGATGCGGCGTGTGTATTCAACTCATTCCTGGATCCTGTAAACGACAACCATGGGGGCCGCATCCCTTTCATGGTGTATGCCGTAGGCGTAGCCGCCCTGAATCACTTCAAGTTCCACGGCAGCGGGCAGGACAGTACGGCCAACTGTGTGAGATTCCCGGTTCAGGATCAGCCATTCGGCCTCCTCTGCATCCTCGGGAGTACTGAGTTTGATCCACACACGGCCCATCTCATCCACCACAAACGTTTGAAATGCCGGCTTCGTCTCATGCGGGTCATGGGATTCCACTAACTCCCGGTAGGCGGGAAATTCCGGGGTTGCGTCCGTCATTTCCGAATCCGTGACGGGCACGGGATCATGCTTGTAGCGGATGGTATCCCGCAGGGATCCATCCGCAGATACGGTCGCAATTTCAATTACGTCATTCCAACCGTAGTAGAGTACATCATCGTAGCCGATGGCGACGGCCGGTGAGCGTCCAAATGGAACGGGAAAAAAGTTGAACCCGCCGCCTTCCCGGGGGCCAAAGATCATTTCATTTTGGGACACCGTGGACAAAAGGTCGGTGCCGTAGGTCCCATCCAGACTGACCTTGAGCAGTTCATAGCGAAGATCCGTGTTCGGGGTCATGGAACCGTCGTCAGATTCCAGAAAAGGAGGTAAACTCTTCGCCATGATCCAGCCATGATCAACGGCACCGACCAGAGCATTGAACTGTTTCTCCCCGTCATCCTTCACCTCAATGCTGCGCACATAGGCGAAGTCCGCCGGATCATAGACCATGATCTGGTTTTTCGAGAATTCCCACAGATATACAGAGTCTGCGGCCCCGAGGGCCGCACCCCCCAGGTATTGGTACTGTCCCGGTCCTTCGCCATATCCCCCGACTAGGCGCTGGTAGGCACCGTCTGCCCCGAACAGGCTCACCAATAAGGGCCGCCTTTCTGCTACGATGATCTCACCGCGATGATTGACGATGATTTTATTGATTGGCCCGAAGATGATCGTGTCCCCGACAGACTCATCACCAATCCGAAAGTTCTCTTCTAATGCAATCCAATTGGTTTCTTCTTGTTCTACGGGGCCCGTATTGCGCCCGCATCCAGCAGCGAGGAGAATGCAGATAAGGAGTAATGGAGCAGGGAGATTGTTCTTCCGAGTTTTGGAGTTCATGGTATGTAGGGTGTTTTCTGGCGATAAAGTGACGGCTGATGAACGATAATATAACACACATGCTGCCCGCCGTGTGCGGGAATATAATGAAGGAAGATCTCTTCAGAGTCAATGGCCGCCCCGTGGCGGTCCCATGAATTTGCGGTTTTCCTGGAGACGCAAAGCCACCAATCAACCTTGATTGAGCCGATTAATTAAATTTGCGTTATATTTGGGTCAGTGTCGTGATTTATGGAGAAGCGACTGGCACGATTGGTGCTCCCATAATGTCCATTGCGTTAGCCGGTTCGTTGGACTGGTGAACACGCGTTGTCTAGTAGTTGACTTCGGGAAAACCCGAAGTCATGCGTTACCGCCCCTCGGGGTCAAACACGCGAATATAGACTAGACTGTCGTCATGACTGCCAGATCGCTTCTCCATGGATCAAACGAAACCCTCCAATGTAGCCCACGGTGAGCATGCACCGTTTCAGTTCTACCCTGTGAGGGGCTGTATCAGTGATCAAAAACCTGTTGGCGTGAACCCGGGATTCATCGGGATCAATACGTTTGAAGATATCGTCAGTTCCTTACCTTGGAGCACGGATGAGTGTTGGCAGACAAGAGTTCAGCGACCAAGCAGAAGCGGATCGGATCGGGCAAAGGTACGGACGAAAAAATTGGCAGTGGGAGCAAACCTAATGAAACAATCCATCCACCACCTACTTGTCTATACATCCATGTCTAGCGTCAGTAACTTTTTCTCTTGATGACTGACACCTAGCGTTCTCCATAAGGGGACAAATTGAGGAATCTCCTCGGAAACCACCGGGCTATCCCAACCTGGCCCCGTTCAGCCTTGTGGACGATCACGAACTGGCTTACCGGGTTGCCCGATCCTCCTTCTGCGGTTTGCCGCTCAATGAATGCTGTGTCTGGCCCTGGGATGCCCTCGGTCAGGAAGTCGCCGCGATCCACGCCGATATGGAGATCGAACTGGTTCGCCGGGTCGGTGCATCCAAAGCACTCGCCATGACCTCCCGCTGGTTCGCCATCTATTTTTCCCACGGCGCAGAGGAACTGCGGTGTGCAGGGCTTCCCCTTCCTCAAACCACCTAATCCAATGACCAACACGCTCCCCGCCCCATCCGGCACACACGGAATGCTGGACACGCTGGAGTCCTCCCCCGAACTGCGAAACCTCGTTCAGCAGTCGGTCGCTCCCTCTACGTTCCGCCTCTACTCCCGCGCCTGGCTCCGCTTCGCCGATTGGCTCCAGTCCGAAAACGTCCACCTGGACGACCTGGACGATGCCGCCTTCGCCCGCTGGGTCAGCAACCTGTTTGATGCGGGGCTGGCCCCTGCCTCCATCGGCTGCTACGCCGCCGGCGTGAAGTTCATCCTCCGCCTGGCAGGGCATCCCTCCCCCGCCGGCCCGCTCTCCGAACGTGCAATGGCCGGCGCAATCCGGGCAGGCCGTGACCGCGGACGGGGCCAGTCCGCCGGCGTGAAGTGGAACGCCGCTCAGCGCCTGGCAACCGCGCTGTGCAAGAAGCAAAACGTCCACGCCCCCTCTGCCTCCCTCCGCGATGCCGCCGCGATTGCCCTTGCCTCCGATTGCCTATTGAGAGTTTCCGAAATCACCGCCGTCAACGCCGGCGACCTGTCTTTCGATGATGACGGCAACGGGGGGCTGCTTCATGTCCGTTCCTCCAAAACCGACCAGGCCGGCAAGGGGGCGCTGCTTTATTTCGGGGAGGGGGCCTTCCATGCACTCTCCGAATGGCTCCGCCGTCTGGAGGATGCCGTCGGGACGGGCAACGGTTCCTTTGGCCTTGCCCCCGATCAGCCCGTCTTCACGCGGGTCTACCGGGGGGGATGCCATCAAAGCCGACCGGGTTTCCTCCCGCCGCCTGCAGGAAATTCTCAAGGCCGCCATGGTCAACTTCCTGCCCGATGACGGTCGGTGCCGTTCCTCCCATTCCTTCCGGATCGGAACCGCGCAGTCGCTGGCCGCGAACGGGGCTTCTCTGGTTGAGCTGCAGAACGCCGGTCGGTGGGCCGATCCCTCCATGCCCGCGCACTACGCCCGCGGCGAGTCCGCGAAACGCGGGGCCGTTGCCCGTCTGCTTCACCGAAGGGCCGGGTGATGGCAAAGAAACGCTACGCGATCTATCTACTTGATTGGTCGGCGGCCTGGCCTATGTGGGCATATCCAATGACGTGGAACGGCGGGTTGCCGAGCACCGCAAAGCCGGACGGCTGGGCTTCCCCCTTGGCGAACCTGCGGTGTCCGTGCTTCATGCCGGGGTCGGCGTGTACGAAGCGACCGACCTAGAACGGCGCGAAATCGCCGACCGCGGGACGCTGGTTCCTGCCGGCTACAACACCTCCGCCGGGGGCGAGTATTCCGGGAAGCGGCAAGATGCCATGTTCAGCCCTGACCACCTGCTTCGTCTTGCCCGCGCTGCCGTTGCCGTCTTGGACATGGCCGATGAAGGGACGGCGGGGCAGACCGCCGAATCGCTGGTTGCCGCCGGGGGGAAGGCGGTCATGGAGCGGTATGTCCGTGCGATGGCGATCTTGGTTGCGCTGCGCCGCCGGGGGCTTGCCGTTCCTCACATTGCCCGGAAGGCCGGTCTCGGCGTGGGGACGGTCTATGGCATGCTCCGCGATGCCGGCGCGAAATGACCGGCGGGGGGCTCTGGCTGGGTCTTCGTCAGACCGCGGACACACGGAATGATCAGATCAGGTTTGGGGGGCTTGGTGGTTTCGTTCCTGTCGGTATCTCATAATCTCTTTTTTTGTGTCTCTTGAAGAAACCTTTTTCAACCTTTCCCGGATTCCTCATAGCGTACAATTCCGCTTCCAGTCGTCTAAGATTTTTCGTAGTCTTGCGCCATCCGTTTGATCCCTCCGTTTGCTTTGATAAACGCTTTTTTAGAAACCGAATTCTATCTTCATGCCGTTGGATTCTCTTTTCCTTATCCATCAGCATTCCCCCTGCGGTATCTGCGGTGCGCCTCCGCTTCCGTTCCTGCGCCGATCAGCAGGGCGATGGTCAATGTTGCGATGCTTCGTTTCATGCTGTCTGGGGCCTCCCCCTGTCTATTTGGTTTCGCCGGTTCCTACTCCGTTCCTTCCGCCGTGATCCCTGCCGCCGGCCCGCTCCCCGCCGACCGCAAACACACGGAATGATCAGCGGGCGGGCAGGTCATGGATTCCATTTATAAGCGCATGGCGGCGGGGTTTCCGGCCAGTACTTCGCCAGAATGGGTCGGTGTCTAGCGTCAGTAACTTTTTTCTCGATGACACTTAGAGTTATCCATAAGGGGGACAAAATGAGGACTTCGGCAAATAAGTGAATTTGATTCACAAATTTGCGAGGGCAAATGATTACAGACCAGCAGTACAACCTGCTATTACACTACAAGAACGGCAAGAACATGACAATCACAGCATCGGCAGCAAAAACGGGGATGAGTCGCCTGCGAGCCGTTGACTCCGTTTAAGCGATACGTCCGCTGCCGCGTGTCCAGCCCGAATTTCCCAGGGAGTTCAAGATGAGCCCGGTCTCACGGAAAAATCCGCCAAAACATACCTTCAGCAGCTATTTTTTGAAGACAGGGTCACTTCTATAGAAGCATTTTCCCATTGCCAAATTTCTCCAGACTGATTTTTATGAATTTTGCCGTATAACTCCCCCCTGCTGGGTGATTTCTCTCCCTGAATCAAACTTTTTTCTCTTCCTAGACATTCGATTCTTGCATTTTATTTTAATATATGGCCTATTTTTTCATATTTCACGATTAAGATGAGTCGCCGCTCTGAATTCTTTGCCCGGCCCGAGGGTATCCCTATGCGTCGCTACGAAGCCCTTCGCGCCTATGAACATGAAGGTGCGTCCATTGAAGAAGCCGCCGAGATTGGCGGCTATACTCCCGGATCCTTCCGAAACCTATTGACGAGCTTTCGAAAAAACCGCTCCGCACACTTCTTTTGGCCGGAATCCACGAAAGTATCTCCCATCGACAGGCCCCCCAACCCCCGACCTGCCCGCATTCTTGCCCTCCGACGCGAAGAGAACCGCTCCATTCAGGAAATTCAGGCAATCCTGAAACAGGAAGGGATTCCTGCCAGTCTGGGCTATATCCAGAAGATTTTCAAACAGCACCGTATTCCACGCCTTGCCCGTCGCTCCGCGAATGAGCGCTCCCCCCGGGTGATTCCCGCGGATCGCACGAAACTGGATCTCAGCGAACGGACCTTTTCGACCGACTTTGCGGGCCTGTTTTTATTTGCCTTTGATTTGGCACAGATGGATCTGAAGAACATGCTGGAGCAGGTCAAAATGCCCGGCGCGAAAAGGGTCCCCGCGGTATGTGCGATGCTTTCGCTTCTGGCACTGAAGTTATACGGGATCGGTCGCCCCTCCCAGATCATGGCCGAATCCCTGGATGAAGGGCTTGCACTGTTTACCGGACTCAATGCCATTCCCAAATGCACCGCACTGACCGAATACTCGATCCTGGCGGATCCCGCATTTGCAGGACCGCTCATGCACCGGTGGGATCATGCGGCCGCAAACATTGCAAATGTGGTCGGCAGGGGAAACTCAATTGATCTGGATTTTCATACGATTCCCTGTCATGGCGATCATGCCCTGGTGGAGAAACATTTTGTCTCCAATCGAAGCCGGCGGCAGCGGGGAATCCTCACCGTGCTGGCACGGGATGCCGATTTGAATATCTTTTGTTATGCGGACCCAGCCGTCCGAAAGGAAACCCGGAACGATGCAGTTCTCGCATTCGTCAGGGACTGGGAGGCCCGAACCGGGACGGTTCCCGAAGAACTTGTCTTTGACAGCCGGTTTACCGTCTATGCCAACCTGGCAGCATTGAATCAGATGGGGATTCCGTTTATCACGCTGCGCCGCTGCCATACTTCCCTGATCCAGCGGATCCATTCTCTGGACAAATCGGCCTGGACGAATGTCCGGCTGGGCAACACTGGACGCAGGTATCGAACTCTCGGCGTAGTGGATGAGACCATCCATCTACGGGATTATCCCCATCCAATCCGGCAGCTGCTTATCAGGAATTCAGGGGATGACAGGCCAATGGTACTGATCACCAATCAGATGAAACGGGATCCCGGGGAACTCATTGACCGCTATGCCCGGCGCATGGTCAGGGAGAATGTCATCAGCGATGCCATCAACTTCTTTCACATGGATGCACTGAGTTCGGTCGTTCCGATGCGCATCAATGTGGATGTGCAGCTGACCGTCATGGCCAGTGTACTTTATCGACTCCTGGGAACACGGGTTGGCAAACCCTATGCAGATGCCGGGGAACGGACCATCTTCCGAGATCTCGTAAAACGCCCCGGCAAAGTCACCATTACCAAAGATGAAATTGTCGTTCAATTCCGAGCACGCGCAAATGACAATTACCTGATTGCAGCAGGATACCCCGAATTGCGTCAGAAAGTCCCCTGGCTGGGCCATAAAATCCTGCGGATGCAGTTTGGGAAGCGCCCCTGAAATTCATATAGCAAAATCAACATGGGAATTCAGACTGAACACCGCGAATCCGTCGGGAGTTTCTTCGTGGTACAATTTCAGGTACGGGGCAGGCCAGCTGGCCTGCCTGTTCAGGAGCACGCCCCCGGCACAACAAGGATCAATGTACGCTTCCCCTGCGCCATGTGCCCGGATCACTCCTGGATCTCGTAAATCACGACCATTGGATCATCACTGCCGCCTTGCTGCACACCGTAGGCGTAACCGCCCTGAATCACCTGCAGATCCACGGTTGCAGGCAGGGTGGCACGGGCAACTGCCTGGGATTGCCGGTTCAGAATCAGCCATTCGGCCTCGGTTGCACCTTCAGGTTGACTCAACTTCACCCACACGCGGCTCTTCTCATCCACCACAAAGGTCTGTAATCCCGGCTTCGTCTCGTGGGGTTCATGGTGATCATCCATGATTTGCTGAAAAAACTCATTCTCCATCTTTGAAGCCTCGGCCATTTCTAAGTCTGTAATAGGGACCGGGTCATGCGCATAGCGAATGGTGTCACGCACGGATCCGTCAGCGGATACGATGGCGATTTCAATGTTTTCACTCCAGCCGTGGTAAAGCAAATCGTCGGGACCGACGCGGTAGCCTCCTGATCTCGCGAAGGGCACATCGAGAAAGGCGAAGCCGCCTCCTTCAGGGTAAATGTGATAGATCATCTCCATTGCTGGAATCCTGCCAAGTGGATCTGTGCGGTAACTTCCGTCCCGGTTGATCTTGATCAGTTCCGAATATTGATCCTCGTTGACCATGATCGAACCATCCTCGGAATCCAGGATTGCGGGAAGTCCGTAGGTCACATACCATCCACCCGTAACCGTGCCAATCAGGAAGCCGAACTGGTTTTCTCCCTCGGCCACCAGAGCAATACTGCGCACGAAGGAAAAATCAACGGGATCATAAACAAAGATTTGCCTCGGGTACAGGTTCATCAGATATACAGAATCTGCCTTCCCGACGACGGGGCCGTCAATCCCGTATTGCCATTCTCCCGGCCCTTCTCCCTGTGCTCCGATCTGGCGCAGGTACGAACCACTTGCATCAAATGCATGAACCAGCGGGGATCGCGTCCCTTCCGCCACAAGCAGATCCCCACTGCGATTGACCGCAATCTGGTCAATCGTTCGAAACAGGATCGTATCTCCAGCTGCCTCATCGCCGATCCGAAGGACTTCCTCCAGGCTAATTGTTGAGGTTTTGCCTTCTTCCCGGGTGGATCCCGTATCACGCGCACACCCGAACAGAAAGAGTACGCAGAAAAGACCCGGGTACATACGGAGATGATTATTTTGAATCAGATTTTTCATGGTGTATAGAAACATGGGAACGGCAGTTGATGAGTACTCCAATATCCTGTAAGCCCGCGTCAGGCAGACAACATGAAGGGGCCGGCAAAGAATAAATCTCCCTCCTGTTTTTGAAACGCACCCTGATCGTCCAGTGGTACTGCGTCAGGGGATGAACGTTGCGATGGGTTTATTCCGCCGGGCAAGGCAGGATTTGGATGCCGCTAAATCAACACTTACCGAACTCGTCATGCGGGGGAGGCACCGCGAAAATCTTTATCAGGACGAAAGGGATGTTTTTATCTCTCATCAGGCCAATTCACAACTCCTCTTCAATACGTTCGTTGAGCCGTGCCAAAGCGACCAGAAGCAGTTCCAGTTCGGCATAATATGCGTTCACCTCCAGCCCTGCCTTACGTGCTTTGAGCAGCGCAATCTGGCTTTCGAGCTCGGTACGTTCGCTGGCCAGCGTGGGATTGCCTGCGAGCATTTGACTCCGTTTGAGCCACACGGCTGCCGCCGCAAATCCGTCCAGAGATTCGTCAAGCATCTCTACGCGGGATCCCTGCCCGTCTCCATTGTCATCAAGCAGGCTGTGTTCGGTGGCCAGATGCCCCTGCTGCTCATAATGCCGTGCGGTCTGCTGTGCGGTATACTGAAAGACTTCCCGGACGGACAGGCTTCCATCACGATCAAGATCTGCGGCCGGCGCAATGAGCGCTTCCATCAGATAATCCGGGAAGATCGTCTGATTGCGCTGCGTCCCGGTCCGGGTGGCGGTGATCACAATTCTGCCAGGTGCGCTGAGGGCCTGAATAAAGGGGCCGCTGGCGCTCATGGTGCAAATCCAAATGCTTCGCTCCACTCGCAGATCACGCAGCAGCGCAGCATAGTCACTCCCGACCAGATCCCGCCGGGGGATATTCAGCGCGGACTGCTCGCCGTCATAACTCCCGTGACCGAACAGCAGAATATAGAGTTCATCTTCGGGGGTCAGATCCTCGCCGAGTGCAGCGAATTGTGCACGGATATTTTCGGCGGTCGATTCACCGTGAACGTACTCGCTTCCGGCAAGGGCGCGCTCGGCCAGCACCGTCACATGCCCCTGCTCAAATCCCAGCGGGCCGGTCAGAGCATTGTACGTATTCTCCAGATGGGCGGCGATCCGGCCGGTCTGCTCCGGGTCGCCCCCTAACCCGCCAATCACCAGTGCGTGCCGCTGTTGAGCACTTGCACCGCTGACCATGAAGATCAGGATCACGCCTAACGTAATCCCTGTCGCCTTCGGTAAAGCCATTCTCCAGATAAGAGAAGTACAGATAGAAGAAAAAGAAACGGCATATCCCACAGATAAGCCGCCTGATAGATCGAGGTGCTGGTTCGACGAGACCGCAGATTCATGGGGACCTCGGATGCATCGGCGGGCGCGTAGTACATGGTCGCCAATTGCTCCAGAAACCCCTGCTTCAGGGTTGCATCATAATACTCAACGGGCTGGTGACCGGTCAGATAACTCCGGTGATCACGCCCGATCATCTGGTCCCCCTGCATGGCTTCAACCATGATCTCGTAGACTCCTTCCTGCTCCGGTGTAAAGCGGACCTGGAAGGCACCCGCATCGGACAGTTTTTGACGGGCTGTGAGTGATTGCAGGGTGCCGTCCGGGGTGCGGACCGCGGCACGCACATTCACGCCGTTCAGCGGCAGGTAGGCCGCATCGTAGACACGTACGCCGAGTTCATGTACTTCACCGGGGGAAAGCCGGGGGGTGGAAGTCTCCAGGTCAACTCTTCCCGGTGCACTTGCGGCCAGCCAGCGTGCGAATTGCTGCCAGAACCGCTCATGACGCGCATCGTCTGCCTCCAGCAGCATCTGCCAGCGCCAGGTGCTGCTGGTTGCCAGTGCCGCAGTTCGCCCCTTCCCGTACCGCTGGATCACAAGAACCGGTTCCTCGGGTCCGTACTCATCCTGTGGTTTGACGGCCAGCACCTGGGCACCGGGCTTGATGCCGCCCAACAGATTGATACTGGTGAGCCGGGGCATGCCACGCCAAAGCATCTGATTCAGGGACACATCCGGGGAGAGTTTCATGAACGGATGCTCCAGACCCTCCGGAGTCGGTGCAAAGACATAGCCGCGTTCGTCCTCTTCATTATTTTCAAACTGGATCGGGAGAATCTGTGCACGGGTAAAGTCCAGTCGCACCGGCAGCATATCTGCAACCGGGGTACCGGCATAGTCGCTCTCTGCGAATGCATTGCGCCCTCCCAGCATCACGAACCCGCCGCCCCGGACACGCACAAAAGATTCCATGAGCTGTAACTGGCGCAGAGAGAACGCCGAGGCCTCCACATCACCCAGAAGGATCGCATCAAAGCCATAGAGGACCTCTGCTTCGGTCGGAAAGCCGCCCGTTAACTCGTCAGGTGACCGGATCCCCTGACGGTAGTATTTGCCGGTTCCCGTACGCGTAATTGCGGCAAAGTGGATCACTTGATCGGATTCCAGAGCACGTTTAATAAACTTATAATCCTGACGTAAATGCCCCTCAAAATACAGCACACGCAGCGTGTCGGTACGGGTATCCACTAAAAGAGGGAGGGAGTTGTTGAGGATGTTGAGTTCGCCAGCCGCAGGTTCAAGGGTCATCCGGTATTCCCGGGCACCGCTGCTTGGAGGATCAAAAAAGAACTCCATCTGATCCACCAGTCCCTTCCCCTTCAGCCGCACCGACTCAGAAAATACCTCCACACCCGCGTCATAAACCGTGATCCGTGCCGGATCAGGTTCCAGAGAGGCGCTGCGGATCTTTACCTCAAGCTCTGCCCCGGCCTGCTCCCCCAGCCCCTTGTGTGTAATGACCTCCAGCAGTTCCCGCTCGGTCGTAAACGCCGCACTCCCCATCCCCAGTACATGAACCCCGATGCCCTGATCACGAAGAGCACGCGCCTGCTCCAGCGCCTCCAGACGGCTGGTTGTATTACCATCCGTCAGGATGACGACTGCCGTCAGGGGAAGCCCCCGAAAATCAATGCGCACCCGGTCCAATGCCGCGGCAAGGTTGGTTTCGTGTGCAGGTACCGCTTGGTGGATACTGTCCACACGTGCAACCGCGGATGCGAACGTATAAAGTCTGACCTTGAAGAGATCCTTGATATCGGAGAGTATCCCTGACTGGGGATGATAAAGGATTTGCTGGGTCTGATTGAGCCGGGTCTGCCCCTCTGGGCCATCTGGAAGCAGCATACTGTCCGAAGCATCCACCATGACCGCAATAAAATTTTCGTCAGGGACTACTTCGGGCACAATTAATTGAGGTTCAAAGAGTGGAAAAATCAACAGCAGCGCAGCGAGGAATCGCAGTGCAAGGCTGGTTCCCCGCACATGCAGGGGGGCCTTGCTGCGCTGGAACGCAAGCACCAGAATGATCAGCACGGCGATCAGCACCAGCACTGCCAGTGCATTCAGGTGCAGGCTTACCGCCCCCTCTGCAAACTGAATTGCATCAAACTTGAACATACCCCCTATTGACCGGATCGCCTGGAGAGTGCTTCATAGTATCTTTCGATCAGCCCCTCGTACTCGGCAGGTGCCTCTCCGCGGCGGCTGCCGTACAGTTTGGATTCCAGTTTCATGGTTTCCAGGGCTTCCAGGAGCTGAGTTTCGAGTTGGGAAAGCGGTGCGTAAATGTCGCGGTCAAAGAATGCTTCTGCCGACTCCCCGTCCAGAAGTACGCCGGTATGATCTGCGCGTGTGAGGGAGTTCCGGATTCCCGGTGTGGCGTGTTGGCCGTCACGCAAGCCTTCCTGCAGCGTACGCGCGGCCTCCCGTGCCCGGTTCATCTGGCGCTCCAGCCGTGCCGTCTGGGCGGGGGATCCGCCGCCTTCGCGCAGGCGTTCCGCCTGCGCCTCAATGTCCTGCAATTCGCTGCGAAGCTGTTCCAGGTCTTCAAGAGAGCGGCGCAGGGTTTCTTCTTCGGTCATGGGCAGGGACGCGCTCAATTCACGCTGAATGGCGTTCAGGCCTTCCAGATCCTCCGCAATCTCCTCCTGAATACGCCGCGCCGTTGGCATCCAGCCGTTCCGCAGCGCCTGCTCGGAGTTTTGCAGGTCTTCCGGCAGTGCACTGCGATGAAATTCCTGCCGCAGGTTGCGGGCCGCCAGCTGCGCTTCCGAGTTGGAGGATTCAAGCATCCCGGTCTGCTCCAGAATCTCTTCAAGATTTTCCAGGGCCTCCGTGCGGCGGTCGAGCAGTTGATCCAGTTCCTCCGCAGTGGGGCGGTCTCCGGCTTCGGCCACATCTTCATGCAGCGCCTGTTCACGTTCAATGAATGTGCGCAGGTCATCACTGAGCTGTTGAAGCGCACGCCGGTCTGTTCCGCGGGTCTGGACCCGCAGAGATTCTTCTAAAGATTGCAGGGAGTTGGCGGCCTGCTGCTGCCGTGTGGCTGCTTCTTCGGCATCTCCTCTTCGGAGTGCACGCTGCGCTTCCTCCATGCTTCGCAGCGCCTGATTCACGTCATCCTGTGCACGCCGGCCTGACTGCTGTTGCCGCAGGCTTTCCAGCGACTCCTGCAATTCTTCCTGATTGCGTTGCAGCCGGTTCACAAAGCGCCGCCGGTCTTCTTCGGTTTCAGGGGGACGCTGCCGGGCCAGCTCCTGCTGCCGCTCGGCCAAATCCCGCACACGCCGCAGGGCATCATTCTGTTCGGCACTTGCCGTTGCCGCCGGTGCCGACTGTGGCGATTCATACTTGTCTCGGGTGATGTCCAGTTCCAGATCCATCAGTTCGGACATCCGCTCTTCGGTTGCATTGGTTCCCCCGCCTCCGCCCTGCTGTTGCCGTGCCACCTGCCGCTCGGTATTCAGGGCATCTGCCCGGAGCAGCTGATGGTATGCCCGGCGCTCCGGGGTCAGCGCTTCACGGAGGCGCTCTGCGGACAGTTCCCGGATGACCCCGTCCATCTCCGTGACCGCAGACTGAAGGTGTCCGGCGACCTTCTGCTGTTCCAGATTGCCGCGCAGCTCCAGCGAAAAAGCAGTCGTACGTAAACGCTCCTGAATATTGGTCTGGAGATTGCGCTGCGCCTGAATGAGTGCTTCCAGCGCTTCCTCAAAGTCGGGCGGCGGCTCCCGCAGAAGCCGCCAGGTTGCCGCAATAATATCCTGCTGACTGACCACAAGCCCTCCCTGTCGCTGTTGCATGCCTCCCTGGCCTCCACCCGCATTGGCCAGTTGTGTGAACTGCTGCTCAAACGGGATGATCTCGATGAAGTACATGTCGGAGGCCTCCGTATGCAGCGCATCGGCGGCCTCAATGTAGTAGGTGATCACATCTCCGGATTCCAGTGTGTAGTCTTCCAGAAACAGGAGGTGCTCGCCCATCACCTCGGGGCCGCCGGCACCCCCAAGCAGATCAATGCGGACCTCCTTTTCCCCATTGACAGAGTAGTTCAGGGCCAGAGAGCGGATCCCGTAGTCGTCGCTGGCATCGGCCGCAATCAGGACTTCCTGAATGGCATTGGCACGCAGGTCACGCCCCGGCTCCCGGAGTGCGATCTGCGGGCGGGCATCTTCAATCGGGGTAATCAGATAAGTCCGGGGAAAACGGTTCGCGCGTGCCCGGTCATCGGCAAGCTGCACCGTGTAGCGGTCTTCGTCCTGCAGGTCAAGTCTGCCCCGGAATTTTCCCGGTTCCACTCTTGAGAGCGGGATGTCCGCCCCATTCTCAAGGGACAGGGCAGCCGTCTCCGTCACCTGGTTTGTGTGCACGGTCACGGTCACACGGGACCCTTTCAATCCCTCAATATCCCCCTCATCCTCCCGGGTTCGTACCGGGAGGTCTGCATAGTCCGGAGACTCATAGGTTGCGTCAATCTGCACGACTTCCGGGAAGAGGTAGACGGAAACCGTAAACGGATCGGTACGATAACGTCCAGACTCTACATAGTACTGCAGATCCTGCTGAACGTCTGCAAGTTCGGCGAGGTGTGCACCGGGATCATTGCCCGGGATCATCGGCTGGCGTACCCATTCCCCGGCCGGGTCCTGATGCACAAGGAGTACATCCTCACGCCCCTCGGATCGCAGGGTTGCGATGACGGGGACGGTATCTCCCTGATCAACCTCAATGTTACCTGGCGAGACAGCGAGATAGGGGGTGCGAAGACGCAGTTCCGGAGGGGTATCCAGCTGCAGCCGGTCAAGCTGCGTGAGTCCTCCGACCAGGCAGATGCAGGCAACCGCCAGAGAGGCGGCAATCCACAGCCGTGCACGGAGTCGCCCGATCATGGAGCGGGGGGACATTCTGCTCACCTGATGCGTCGCATCTCGAAGAAGGGCCCTTATAACGTTCGGATCCGCCGTGCCCGGAGCCTGGACGGCACTGTTCAGGCGATCTTCAAGGTCGGGATGATGCTCTTCAATGAAGAGCGCAACCTGCTCATCGGTGAACTGCTGCGACTGCCGGTGCAGGTACCAGAAAAGTACTGCCGGAAGGCCGACCGCCAGTGCCAGTGCACTCCGGAACAGAACCGCAGTGAGGTATGGATGAACCCATACGAGAGTAAAAAGAAGCACACAGACCGCAGCAGCACAGACGGCAAGGTGCTGCCGGCGTGCACGCAGCGTGAACTGCCTGCGCACATCCCGGATCAGGGTGCGAACGGAACGGTCATCGTAAGCCATTAGGTTATCGCCGTGAGGCGAGTATGGTTTCAAGTGCGAATAGTCCAGTCATAATCAATAGCACAATCTTCCAGAGTTTTTGTTCTTGCTCGGCGGCCTCCGGCGGCGCTGGCGTAAGCACCGGTTCGGTGGACCGGGTGGCCAGCGCCGCATACACCTCTTCAAGATCCCGGGCAGACAGGTCGCTTTCCAGAGGGCTGATATTTACAGAGAATGGCTGCCGGTCCCCATTCAGTCTGGCATCGTAGTGACCGGGCAGGTCTGTATCCTGAAAGGTGCCCGCTCCCGTGGAGTCCAGTGTCACATTGAATACATCTCCATCGGGATTTACGAGGGCGACTTCCTCTTCCGGCCGGCCCTGGAACCCCACTGCATCTCCCACATGGAATGTCCGGTCGGTATCCGATTCCGGGTCTGCATATCGGGCAATCTCGTACAACAGCGGCAAATAGACCTCGCTCAGGGCGAGGTCATTCCAGCGGGTGCCGAGGCTGGAGGTGAATATAAGCACACGTCCCTGCCCTAGCGGGGATTCAATCAGGAGGGGATCTCCAGTGTCAAAGGTTGCAAGCACGTTTGCACTGGAGTCCGGGACCACCTTCACATAACGTCGGAACCGGGGACGCAGGACCGATCCCGCACTATGCTGTGACAGAGAGGCAAAGATGGGATGCTCTTCGTCAATCTCCGCAATGATGGCATGGGTGCCCTGCCTGTCCCGCGCACGCACTGCGCCTGCCGTCACGCCTGCCCCCAGCAGGGGGGCCGTGGACAATGCACCTTCGTCAAACGCCAGAAGGAGCGTCCCGCCACGGCGGACAAAGTTTTCAATGGTCACCTCGTCGCGGGCAGAGATCGCGTTTGCAGCCGTAACGATGAGCAAATCCACTGTATTCAGCCGGACGGGGCGGGGCCCTGCATCAAATCTGTACCTGCTGGCATCCTGCTGGTCAAAGGCACTTTCGAGAAAGAAGGCGTTCCGCATCCCCGGACTCGGATCTGCGGCAAAGATGCCGGGGCGTGGACGGACCGTGTAGGTGAAGTAATAGCGGTCATCGGAGCCGGGTACCGCGTCGCGGACACGGAGGTCGCCCTGATAGAGTCCCGGCCGCTCCGTCAGCTGCTGAAAGGCGGGCGTACGCCCGGTGACCTGATCCCTTTCTTCGGCATCCATATAGAGTGTCACCGGGGCAGCGGCCGGGATCCGGGCATGAAACTGTATGGAAACCAGCGTTCCGCGGCGCTCCTGCGTGCGTTTCACATCCTGAAAAAACTGATTCTCTGAGGGGCCGTCTCCAATTTTGACGGGGGTAACTGTGATGTCATTCGGCAACTGCAGATTTTCCAGGATCGGGCGGAACGCGGACTGCTGAAAGTCGGAGATGAGTACGATCCGGCGCTCTTCGAACCGGGCCCCCTCAAGGATCTCTGCACCGAGTTGCAGGGCAGGGTACAGGTCGGTGGTCCGGTAGTCAGGAGACTGCGCGTCCAGTGCGGCTTCATGGACAGCGGGATCACGGCTGAGCGGGGTTAGTTGTCCGGCAGTGTCACTGAAGCGGACCAGCGCCCATTCATGGCCGGTTTCCAGATGGATGCGGGCCTGCTCCACGGCCTCCTCAAACCGCATGTCATACTGCATGCTGTAGGATCCATCCAGCAGGATCACCACGGACTGCTGCCCGGCTTCCGAGAGAAAGGGCAGGTCTTCCGGCGGCAGGAACGGGCGTGCGAAGAGGAGTGCCAGCAGGGCCAGAATTCCCGCCCGGAGCAGCATCAGCAGGATATCCTGCAGCCGTCTCCGACGGACCCTCTGAATGGGGGTGGCTTCCAGAAACATATGGGTACTGAACGGCACTTCACGGGCCTTGAGCTGTCGCACCAGATGCAGCGCGACCGGGATCAGCGCGGTCAGTCCTGCAATCAGAAAGAGGGGAGTGATAAAGGACACAATAACCACGGATCAGCCGCTGCGCCGTGACCGGGCAGAGAGATAGTGAAAGAGCGCAGTATCCAGCGGGGCATCGGTCCGAAGTACGGCGTAGTCGACCTGCAACAGTCCGCAGATGCGGCGCAGTTCGGTCTGATGGGCCTGGAAATTTTTCCGGTACTGCACCCGGGCCGTCTTGGCGTCAATCAGCATTTTGGCACCGGATTCCACATCCAAAAGTTCCACCACATCCTTGAATTCAAATTCAATCTCCTGCGGATCCAGCACCTGAAATACCAGAACATTATGGCCGGTAAACCGAAAATGCTGCAGTGCACGCTCAATCATACGCAGATCGGTAAGCAGATCACTGATCAGAACAACGAATCCCCGTTTGCGGTGGCGCTCCGCAACGGTTTGCAGGGAGCGCTCCAGATTCGTGGCCGCATCGGGGGTCGCCGTTTCAAGTGCATTCAGGAGCAGATGCAGATGTGCGCGGGTGGTCCGCGCAGGCAGATGTCTGCGGACCTCGGTGTCAAACAGGGCCAGCCCGCAGGCATCCCGCTGCCGGTTCGCCAGCCAGGCAATGGCGGCCGCCAGAAAGCGGCCGTAGGTCAGTTTGGCGGGTCCGCTGGAACGGTAGTCCATGGAGCGGCTCATGTCCAGCAGCAGGTGCAGGCGGGTATTGGTTTCTCCCTCAAACTCCCGCACAAAGTAGCGGCCGGTCCGTGCAAACGCCTTCCAGTCCACCTGGCGTACATCATCCCCGAACACATACGGGCGGTACTCCATAAAGTCCACACTGAACCCTTTGAACGGGCTGCGATGCAGTCCGGCCAGAAACCCCTCCACCACAGAGCGGGCCAGAAGTTCCAGAGACGAGATCCTGGCCAGCACCTCGGGTCGGATAAAGCGGGTAGCGGCCTGCCCCATTGGTCAATCTTCTATTTTCCAGAAGGCAATGCCTCCGGTCTGCTGCCCTGCCTGTGTGGATGCCACATGGGTGGCGGAGGCCAGGTGAACGACATCCACCGTCCCCGGCGCGGCCCCGACTCCCTCGGAGGTGACAAAGGCATAGGTATGGTCCGGGGAGACGGTCACCCCGTGCGGGATCGGACTGGAGGTGGAAATACGGGCCCGCTCGGTGTTGGTGGTTAAATCTATAATGCCCACTGCCTGCGCACGTTTAAGGGTGACCACCAAGGTGGCCCCATCCGGCGAAACGGCCAGGTTGTAGGGGGATCCGGGGGCCGGGATTTCTTCGGACACAGTTCCGTTCTGCGTATTGACGATCAGGATCTGATCCGAGCCGTTCCCGGCGACGTAGGCCAGAGGCCGCCGGGGATGGAGGACAACCCAGGTGGGTTTGGTTCCCATGCCCAGGGGAATTTTGCGGAGGACGCGCAGGTTCAGGGCATCCAGTTCCACCAGGGCATGATCCATCATTGCAACCGAGTAGTGCCGGGTGCCGCCGGATCCGAAGGCAGAGCCGTGCGGCATGATGCCGGTGGCCACCTGCCCGACCTCTATCATCACATCAGGATCCACCACCGAAACCGTGCTTGGCTCGGGATCGCCATGCAGGTTAAAATTCACCACATACAGCAGGCCCGTGTGCGGCGAGATTGCCATGGATGCAGGAAACAGGCCCAGGGTCGCGGCCCCCAGTACATGATGATCCTCTGTGGAATAGCGTACGACGCTGCCGTTTGGCTGCCCATGTGCAATAGACACAAACAGCGAATTACGCTCCGGATCCACGGTGAGCCCGTGCGGGCCTTCGATTTCGGTATGAATCCGCCCGACCTGAATGGTGTCGGTGACAAAGATGTCGGTTCCATTAAACTCAACGAGCATGACGGTATCGTCTGACTCATTGGCGACGTACATGGAATAGGTCTGGGCCGCGGCGGCCTGGGTGACCAAGAGGCATAGAAGCAGAGCAGGCAAATGAGGCATGGGACGGGTTCGTCGGGCAAACATACGCGGTGGAATTGGTGGCAGTGCAAACGGGCTTTACTGGAGTCGGGGATTCTCGTTCCGATTCAGGCCGGCCGGGCGTAATGGATTTGAGATCGGGGCGTGGATCGGAATCCTCTGGCCTGCGATTGCGTCTCGCTCATTTTTCTGACCGGTGCGTATCAGCACCGGCGAAGCCTTCCGGTTTGGATCTCAATGCGTGCTTTAAATTTTCGTTCCCGGTCTGGATTCCCCGGTGCGCGATGCTTCCATGGCGACTGGCGGTACGGGCGTTCAGGGCTTCAATCCATGAGGTTGACCGGTTTGGCATGGCTGGTCTTTCTGGTTGCGGTACCCTTCACGGCGGGGTTCCCCAGTGCGGCCCCGCCGGGGGGTGTGGATCAAACATTTGTTCATGATCAAGCCCGGAATCTATCGGTTCTGCGTTCAATGACGGGAGACGGAGTGTCTTCTGAGGCATCTTTCATGCGGCATGGCAGGCTGCCGGTCCGCCGGTCTTCAGTGTCTGCAGCGGCAACGGCCAGGTCAGCCGTAAACATCTGCAGCCGAACCGAGGATGTACGAGATGCGATTCTAAGGTTGATTCCCAATCAGAATGATTGCAGGCAGGTGACCAGTGGGGAGTTAGCAGGGATTACCGGGATTTTAGAACTGGGGTACGATGGGATTTCGAGTTTGAAGCCGGGAGATTTTGACGGTCTCACCTCGCTGGAAGCATTAAGCCTGGGAGATAACTCCATCCGTATGCTTCCTGCGGGAATTTTTGATGCGCTCATCTCACTGAAAGTATTGTATCTGTGGGGCAACTCATTGGAGACGCTTCCAGACGGGATTTTTAGCCCGTTGACTTCGTTAACCTGGCTTTATCTGGAGCAGAATAAGTTATCTGCGCTTCCCGGCGGCATCTTTGACGGCCTGGGTTCGCTTACGGTACTTGGTTTGAATGAGAATGAACTCAGCACACTTCCCGGCGGCATCTTTGATGGGCTGACCGCTTTGGAATCCCTTGATCTGAGCCGGAATAAACTGGTTACACTTCCCGGTGGCATCTTCGACGGATTGACCTCTTTGGAAGTATTGAGTCTGGAAGGCAATTCTCTGGGGACGCTTCCAGATGACATTTTTGATGGGTTGACTTCGCTGGAGCGGCTTGATGCAGGCGAAAATTTACTGAGTGCGCTTCCAGGGGGCCTGTTTGATCAGCTGGGCACACTGGAATCGCTGGACTTGCACGGGAATGCGCTGGCGGTGCTTTCGGGTGGGGTTTTCAGCGGTTTGGTTTCGCTGAAACGTCTTGATCTGTCTCGGAACGCGCTCCGTTTGCTTTCTGGCGATGTGTTTAAGGAACTGGTTTCGCTGGAGGTGCTTGGGTTGCGGGAGAATTCTCTGAGTGTGCTTCCAGCCGGAATTTTTGATACGCTGTCCCGCCTGAATGTGCTGAATTTGGCAGACAACGTACTCCATACGCTTCCTGATGGGATTTTTGAGGGGCTGACGAACCTGCCGGTGAGTACGTTTGAATCTGAGGGGGAGTACCATGATTACCCGGGTCTTATGCTCAGCGGCAATCCGGGTGCGCCTTTCCAGCCGGCGGTTGATGCGGGGGTGGATCAATCGGCGGGGCCGGGCACGGCGGTTTCACTACAGGGGCATGTGACGGGGCCCTGGGGGAGGAACAACCGCTGGGAATGGATCCAGGTGCAGGCTTCCGGCTCCAGTACTCCCGTGATGGTCTCGCAATCCATACGTTTGACGGCAAACGACACGGCTGTGCCCGGCTTTACCGCTCCGATGATGGCGGGGGAGTATTATTTCAGAGCAGTGGCGATTCCATCGGGACTGGGGGTTCCCGTTGAAGATTGGGGGCATGGAAATTCGGCCCCCGACTGGGTGACGATCCGTGTGGATCCGTCCACCAGTACAGTAGATACACCGATGGTGGTGGAGTTTGCACTGATCGGAAATTACCCGAATCCGTTCAATCCGTCCACCAGAATTTTACTGGACTTACCTGAGTCTGCGGCCATATCCATTGGTGTGTTCAATATGCTGGGGCAGCGGGTGTATCGGGCAGATTCGGTGATCATGGAGGCCGGTCCATCCAGAGCGTTTATGTTGGAGGCCGGACCTCTTCCGGCTGGCGTATATGTCTATCGGGTGACGGCTCGGATGGGATCAGAGAGTCGGATCGCCACCGGGCGCATGACCCTCCTCAAATAGAGGCTGTCTGTTTACGGGAAGTTGGTTGGTTTTGCAGTAGAACGCATATTAGAACAGTCGTCCGTATCTTCCGAGTGAACCTGAATGGTCATTTGAGCGAATGCCAAGGTGGAGATTGATTGACCTTCAGGCCGTCGGATCGTTTCCCCGCTCAGACCAGACATGGCATCTTCCCGGAACTGCTCATCAGACGGTATGTTTCAGGTTCCAGGGGAAGGACACCCGATTACCAGAGGAGGTTCTTGCAAAACGAATAACTCAGACAAAAAGTAATCCTGGATGCCATCAGACCAATGAAAATTTTCAAGATTAAGAGTTCTGCAAGAGATTTAAGAGTATAATTGAACGGGAATACGAACAATGTACAGGCGATGTCGTTCCCTGTGCTTCATGATGTGATCAGCAATGGAACTTCAAAAGCTGCGATTTCAGCGATATAAAAGTTTCGACCGTGAAACCACCGTTGAAATTGCTCCCCTGACTATTTTGGTAGGGGCAAATAATTCAGGGAAAACAGCATTCGCCCAGGCAGTCCATTTCCTGTCAAGTAATCTGTCGCTTCCCGATGATGACCATACAGAACCACTGATATTGAATTCCGATGGAGTCCAGCACGGGAGGATCTTTGAGGATCTGATCACCAGACGTTCTGCACATGGTGAATTATCTCTGTCTGCTGCGCTTGGAAGTGACGGAAATGAAACCATGCTATCGGTCAGGATTCAGAATATAATAAGTAAATCCAGGCCATCCGAATCCAGGCAGCAGATTTCGTACTGGGGTCTTAGCGGCGGAACAGGTCAATTTGAGGCAGTCAATGAAAATCTCAACGAGCAATCCCGGTACAAAATTTCCGGCTCAGGGGGCACTCAGGACGAACAACAGGTCAGTTGGCGCGGTTTGCTGCCTAGAAGGTCCAATCCGTTTCCAGATTGGGTCAATGGGCAGATAGATCCAATCAGACAATGGGCATCAGGAGTTCGCTATCTGAAATGTCCGCGCAGTTTTCCGTCCTCCCGCCTTTCACTGAGCGATTATTCGTTAAGTTTACGTGATGCTGCAGGAAAAACAGCTCCCCTTGAGTTTGCTGCAAGCGATGATCTCCGGGATTCAGTCAAAGAATGGTATCGGCGTGTTTTCGGAGTCCGCCTTGATATCAGGAAAAAAGCGGATCTTTTTGATCTTATTGTAGAATCGCCGTATCACGGTACAGACGTATCTCTGAATCAGTCCGGTGCTGGATTGGCCCAGGTTCTGCCGGTAGTAATTAACGCTTTTACAGCGAAGGGGAGGGGACCTGGAGTTGATATCATTGAACATCCGGAGGCTGAACTTCATCCTTCTGCCCATGCGGATGTTGCGGAACTTTTGCTGAACAATCTTCCAGGGCCGGCCAGACCGATCATTATTGAGACCCATTCCGAAATGATCCTGCTTCGTACACGTCGCCTGATTGCAGCAGGAAAACTGTCCCCCGACGATGTACTGATATACTGGATCTGCAATAAACCGGAACATGGTTCCGAACTGCAGAAAATCAGGATCACTGATGATGGCGCAATGAGTCGCTGGCCGGAGGGCGTATTCTATGAAGACTATGAAGAAGTGCTTGCAATTCGGCGTGCGGCACGAGATAGAAGGAGATAGTATGAATGCTTATCGAAATTGATACATCTGTCGCAAATGATCCTGATGCTCATTCGTGGCTGGATCGTGTAATTTATACGGTCATGGATGGTTGGCATATTTGGAATACTGCAGATCATGTGGATTCTTCAGAATTTGAGGCAACCACATGGATCAGGGATCGAGGAACGCAAGGAGATAAAATCCTTGAATTATTCAAAAAGTCCAATAAGTCCGAAGCCTGGAAATTTGATAGACTTCACACCAAACGGATATGTGTCACGACTTCTCCAAGTGATGACTCTGAATTCGAACCAGAGGATGCTGCTCAGTTTGTCATGCAACCGCTCTGTATTTTGATGGAGAATGAGTTTAGTGATGGTTCATTTTTGAAGCGGACCGTGCGTGAACTTGATAAATCGCTCTCAGATCACTGGAATCAGGATAGAAGGCAACCGATTGAAATTGACAGTGTCGGTGGTGTGACCCAAATGCCCAGAGCGGTTAAACAAAAAATAACTCAGAACTCTGTCAGGACTCGGCTTATTGTCATTGCCGACAGTGACAAGAAATATCCTTCTGATCAGGAAAGTAAGGGGGCCCGGAAATTGCGAAATATATGTGAAGAAAATAATATTCCATGCTGGATATTAGCAAAGCGGGCGGCGGAAAATTATCTCCCGTCCATTCTCTTAAAGGCATGGAAGCCGAATGATCAGGAGTACATTCGTGCAGTTTATGCATGGGAAAGGCTCTGTGATGATCAAAAAAATTTCTTCGACATGAAGAGAGGATTCCCCGGCAATGATGACGATGACCAAAATCCCCTGTTTGAAGGAGTGCCCGAAGAGGATTACATTCTTCTTACCAATAGATTTGGCGGTAAAGTCTACAAATGTTGGGAATACGCTACTGATGTGAACATTGAAAGTGAACTGCGTGCCCGCTCACAGGGTGATTTAGAGTATGGTATTAACTTGATTCGTGAGGAGGTGTAGGGAATTTCGCAAAACAGTCAGACTCGAACAGAAGTTACACCGGAAGTTATCTTTCTGGGCAGGCTTGTAGAACGGATCGTTGCAGGCAGGATCCGTATTCCGAAGTTTCAGCGTCCCTTCATATGGAGGCAACAGGATGTTCATGCATTGTTAGACAGCGTGTACATGGGCTTCCCTATTGGATCCATTCTTGTGTGGGAGACTGAAAGAGATATCGAAAGCGCCTCACAGGTTGGACCTATAGAAGTGCGACCTCGCCCATCCGGATCCACCGTCAGTTATCTCCTGGATGGACAGCAGCGTGTATCAACATTGGTTGGCACTCTGCAGTTGGGGGATATGCGTGAGGCAATTCACAGCCACGTTGATTGGCGTGTCTACTTTGATCTGGAGAGTTCGAAATTTGTGCGAGCACCGCGAGAGACACTCCCCGCAAAGTATTTCCCTTTGGCGAGTTTACTGGATACATCTGAATTCTTAGCCGCAGCGAACAAAATAACAACAGACTCTGAAGAGGATTCGAAACATTGGCTGCACAGAGCAGATCGTCTCGCGAACGCATTCCGGGATTATCAACTTCCGCTTATTCGTATTCGTGAGGCGGATCTTGATAGTGCAGTGACCGTCTTTGCCCGGCTCAATCGTACGGGACGCAAGATATCGGCTGACCAGATGGTGTCTGCGTTGACTTACCGAGAGGGCGATTTTTATCTTGCTCATGCAATGGATGATTTTCAGGAAAAACTTCTCGCTAGAGGTTTTGGAGATTTTAATCGTGTTTTTCTGCTCCGAGCAGTTTTGGCAGCACTAGACCGGGATATCTATGCGAGTGATTGGGCTGATCTAGTTGTCAGGCAGGATATTCGGTCAAGACTTCCAGAGGGTTTTGAATCAGCCAGCGGGGGGATGATTTGTGCACTGGATTTTCTGAAGAACCTGGGGGTTGTTTCGGATCGATTGTTGCCCTATGGACTGCAATTAGTCATGCTCGGTGAATTTTACCGTATCTGTCCATCTCCGGAACCCCGGGTGGTTAACCTGTTAAAGCGCTGGTTCTGGGTTACATCATTCAGTGGCTGGTTTGGCGCAGTGAACCCTTCAAAAGTTAGACATGCGCTGCGCGAAATTCGCGAATTGGCCCGTGACGAGGTAGATTCATTCACGGTTGTAGATCTTAATGAACAGGCTCTTCCATTTCCAAACCGTTTTGATGGACGAAGTGCAAGAGTACGTGCTTTTATGCTGTACCTGTCGTCACTTAACCCTCTCTCAGTAAGGCCTCAGGAACAGGAACTGAAAAAAATACCTGTCAAACAGGAAGCATATACCATTGGGTATGTGTGGAAAGAACCCGGCGGAGACGGAGAATTTGGCAGCATTCCTGCAAACCGTATGTTTCTTGATAAAGGTGTTTATGGCAATGCGTTTGACGAGCTCAAGGGTTTGAATGATGACGATCTAAAGGAAGTGCTGCCCAGTCATGGTTTTCCAGAAGCGTCACTGCCGGAATTACGTAATAATGAACGCCAGAAGTTCATTCGTATGAGACAGGAAAATCTGATTCGCGGCGAAAAAGAATTCATGGAGCAAAAGCAGGTTACACTTCCTCCGGTGGATACCGGGGAAACTGTAGCGGATAGTGATGCTTCGGATTCAGCGTATTGATCGTCATTAGACGCGGGCTGGTTTCCGCAGATATTCGGTTGCCTGTAACCAGACGGATCAATATCACAGGTTTCCGAAAAGCCGTTCCTTCCAGATGGCCAGTCCAAAATAGCAGGCAGTACCCAGGATCAGCGCTCCGGTAGTTGCCCACCTGTTGTCAAGCAGCAGGGCCGCAGTTATCAATGCCAGCCCCGGCAGGGATAAGAGCAGGAAATCCCGGTAAGGGCGCATGCATTCGCGCCAGGAAACGCCCGCCAGCCGGAGAATTACAACTAACTGGATGGCCCGTATGACGGTGCCGGTAATGCCGGCGGCGATCAGCATGTTGTCAACACTTCCCGAGAGTCCTCCCAGAATGGATGCGGTAGACAGCGATACGAGCAGGAGGGTTGCCATCATAAAATCCAGACGCTGATGCTCGGTTACATCATAGACACGTGTCAGAGGAGATACAATGGAGCCCAGAACCAGCCATGCCGCAATATAGATGGCGTAGATGCCGGTTGTACGATACTCTTCGCCAAGCCATAATTCGAAAAAGTCAGGCCCGGCAAGCATGACGGCCAGCACCGGGAAGAAGCCCACCATGGCTAGGCGGCGATGGACTAGCGAGGTGATGGAGGCTAGATTTCCTGCCAGGTGCGCCTCCGCTGCGCTGATAAAAAAGGGATGGGCCACAGATCGGGCAATAAAGGAGGTTGGGACAGCAATCGCCGCAAACGCAACCCCGTAAAAGCCAAGCGCGGTCTCCGCCGCCTCCGTCGCAAAAAGGAACGGGATCAGAAGAACAATCAAATGGCCCATCAGTGCCCCAATCATGGCCGCGGGCGTAGAGAACAGGGCAAATCGCCGGTAACGGATTGCCGCCTGAATCACATGCCTCCAATTCAGTGCCGCACGTATGTCCGCCGCACTGCGGCGAAGGCACATCCAGATAAACAGGCCACTGGAAACCGCGTTCCCAAAAATAAATCCCCCGATATGCCCGGCCTCATTCGCATGGATCGGTGGAGCACCGGCGGTAATCCGTCCCGTAACTAAAGCGGCGGTCAGACTCACATGGCCGACGCTGATGTGACGGAAAGCCCGTTTTCGGACCAGCCAGAATTCAGCAATCTTCCCCGAACGCATACAGATCAGGGTAAGCGGTACCAGAGGGAGGTAGGGCGCAATCGCCGGGAAATCCAGAAGATCAGCAATCCTGCCGCTCCAGAAAGAGGCGATGGTAAGCAGAGATGCACTCAGAAGCACCACAAATCCCGAGAGCCAGATCAGCACGGCAGCCTCCTGATCCTCTTTGGGGAGCATCAGCGCATCCTCGTAGCGGAGCGAGCCAATCGTGCCAACAAGCGCGATGATGGTGACAAAGTATTTCCCGATGCCCAGTTCCTCAGGCGTATAGAGACGGGTAATGACCCCCAGTGCAAGGTAGCCGATCACCATCACGATCCCGGATGCCGAGAGCAGCGTCAGTGCAGGTCCCCGGATACCCTCCGTAGAAAAGAGTCGGCTCAATGTTTTCATGAATCCGGCTTGATTCGCCATACATCCCAGGGAGCCGCCCGGTAAACGAGTTCAAATCCGTCGGGGACCGCCCCCTCCGGCCGTACGATGTATGTCACCCCGTATTGGGTCGCCAATTGCCGAATTCCCGGGGGCGGGAGCGATAGATAGGCGCTGTCCAGCACGGAGATGAATTCTGCTCCGCCACGCCCCGGCGGCGTGACCGGTGCAAGATCCAGAAGCCGGGTGAACCACTCGGTCATGTAGGGCTGGTGAAAAGGAACCGCTTTGAAGTTTACAACAATGGCACGTTGTGCCTGGGACCGGAAGTGGTCCCAGCCCGGAGGAACCGCAAAAATTGCGTCGACCTCCGTAGCCTCACGCGCCCATACCGCAACCTGCTCCGCAGACGACCTCTTTGATGCAGGCCAAAGGCCCAGCGCATCAGGGGAAATAATAAAGAGCGTGGCTGCGATGAGAGCTGTTGCACCAAGAGCATAATGTCCATGATCAAAAAAAACAGTTAAGGTGCGTCGATAAAATTTTAGAATCAATTGAGCTGCCGCATTGGAAATCAGGATCACGCAGAATATCTTGATCAGTACGGTCAGTTTGAAGAGCTGCAGCCGGGCGACCGGATCTACCTGTAATACTTCCGTGCACACAAAGGATAGCGCACAGAGCGCAGCGATGAGGAGGAGTGATCGCCGGAGCAGTTCCCGATAGGCTCCGGGCAGTCGCAGGAACGCTGCAAGGCCAAGCCCCAGAAGGATCGCAAATCGCACGGCATGCTCCGGGTCAAAGGACAGCGGCATGTAATGATGGGGCGCCCGGAATTCAAACAGAATATAGAAGTAGGACCAGATGCCCTCCGGGTGCGGACGGGTCAGCTGAAACCAGATCAGCGGCCCCAGCGCCGGCAGGGCCGACAGCGTAAATCCGCCGATAAACAGGTAGGGGCGCCGTGTGGACCATCCATGTTTCCAGAGAAGCAGAAGGGTGCACACCATGGCCAGTTGCAGACCGACCAGTGCCTGCATCCAGGTCCCGAGGCCCATCCAAAGTGCTGCCGGTGCGAGTCGCCCGCGCACAAAAAAGACCAGCCCCCATAGGCCGAATGCCCAGGCCGGGATACTGGGAGTGAGGATCCAGGTCACGAGGTCATTCCCGCCCAGCGTAAATTTGGGGGTCAGCAGGAGAGCTGCGATAACGCAGATGGTTGCCGCCAGTCGCTCACGCGTTAATTGCAGGCCGAGTGTGTACAGCGCCATACTGATCCCGAACCAGCTTGCCGCATAGATGCCCAGAATGGCGGCGTACGGGCCAAACAGTTTTGCCGGGAGCCAGGTCATCAGAACAAAGAGTGTCCGGGGGCCGAAGGTGTCCAGCTGCGCATTCACGAGCCAGTCGGACTGGTATAGGGCGGTGTCCAGAAGGTGCAGGAGGTAGGGCAGGATCTCATCCTGATCACTGACGGCGTAGTCATAGCCCCGCCAGAGGAAGTAAATCGTGAGGGTAAGCAGCGGCAAATACAGGGGTGGGCGCATGCCCATTCCGGTGAGCAGCCGCGGCCATCGGCCCGTGCGAAGCTGCATCATCAGTGTCCAGGATGAATCCGCGGCCGTCGCCGCAGGTGATAGTAAGGGGTCAGTACCGGATTAAATGAGCGCTTGAATTCGGCGATGGAGGGGGTGTTTGCTCCGACAAAGTCAAATTGTGTGATCCCGGATTGCGACAGGATCGGAAGTACCTCACCGATCAAGACGGTCATGGCAGGGCCGGGGAGACTCCCCGCAATCCAGTAATGGGCGGTCTGCCCATCGTGCAGAAGGATGAATCCGGCCTCCGGGGTACGATCCCGTACGGCGATAAAGATCCGCGCCCATTCTCCCATGGCACCGGCCAGTGCCTCTAGTGCTGCCGGCCGGGCCGGCAGGGTGCGGCCATGCCGCCGATAACTCTTTGCGCAAAGTTCAATCACCTGACGGGCACCGCCGGCATCTTCCCGAATCTCATACTCGGAGACTTTGGATTTCCACATCCTGCGTGCCCCGCCTGACCAGTTTTCTGTACGGGCGGGGAGGGGGATCAGGTAGGTGAAGAGCGGCCGTACCTCCCAGCCACGCCACTGCGCGGTACGTGGATCAAGGAGCGGAACCAGCAGGTCGGCCCGGTGGCTGATCTGTTCGGTGTCCTGCAGAAGTAGATCCAGAGGGCTCATTTGCCGGTGAATCAGATGGGCGGGGACCGGACCAGGCAGAAGCAGTGCCGAGTACTGGGTGCAGGCGGGCACAACAATCCGGCGAAAGATGCCGGCACCTTTCGTGTGCACCAGCAGGGCCGCATTTTCGTGAAGACAAATCCGGGGCCTCAGTCCGAATACGCTGCCGGCGGCTTTTGCGTAGGCAAGGGAGGCAAAGATCCCCCCTGCACGCTCCCAGAGCTGCTGGTAGCGTGCACATGCGCCAGAATCGCTCAGGCTGTAGATTGAAGTGGACACCGAAGCACTCCTACAGGATGTACTGACTCAGGTCACGGTTCCGCACAATAGCGTCAAGCCGCTCGTCCACCTGATCGGCATCCATGGAGATCTGCTGAGGCGAACTGCCGTCCGACTCAAAGAGGAGGTCTTCCAGCAGCGTGGTCATGATCGTATGGAGCCGTCTGGCTCCGATGTTTTCCACATCATCGTTGACTTTTGCGGCCGTGTGGGCGATCCGCCGTACGGCATCGTCCGTAAAATCAAGGAGAACATTTTCCGCTTCCAGGAGGGCGCGGTACTGCTTGAGCAGGGCGTTGCGGGGCTGGGTGAGGATCAGATAAAAATCATCCTCGCTCAGCCGGTGCATCTCAACCCGGATGGGGAAGCGTCCCTGCATTTCGGGGATGAGGTCGCTGGGTTTCGAGACATGGAAGGCGCCGCTGGCGATAAACAGGATGTGATCTGTCCGGACCATCCCGTGTTTTGTGGTCACCGTGGCCCCTTCGATCAGTGGAAGAAGATCTCGCTGCACCCCTTCCCGCGATACATCCGGTCCGCCTCCGCCCTTGCTGGCACGACTGGCCACCTTGTCAATCTCATCAATGAATACGATGCCGGAATTTTCAACACGTTTGAGTGCCTCCTTGGTGACGATATCCATATCAATGAGTTTGGAGGCTTCCTCTTTGGACAGGAGTTCTTCGGCCTCGGACACTTTGACCCGGCGCTTTTTGCGTCGTTTGCCGCCAATATTTCCTAACATGTCCTGCAGATTCATGCCCATTTCCTCCATCCCCATCGGGCCGAAGACCTGAAGCATGGAGGACTGTTCCTTCTGCACCTCAATCTCAATCTCACGGTTGGCGAAGCCGCCATCCCTGAGTCGTTCCCGGAATTTTGTGCGTGTGTGGGATTCTTTTTGGGCGGCATCCTCCGGCGGGCCATTCTCTATGTCAATGGCGGGGGCCGGCGGGGCAGGCAGGATCACATCCAGCACCCGTTCACGTGCGAGTTCGCGTGCACGTTCCTGTACCTGGGCCTCATGCTCCTGCCGGACCATACGGATTGCCCGGTCGGTCAGTTCACGGATCATACTCTCCACATCCCGCCCTACATATCCGACCTCCGTGAATTTCGTGGCTTCCACCTTGATGAAGGGGGCTTCCACCAGTTTTGCCAGTCTTCGGGCAATCTCCGTTTTTCCCACACCGGTGGGGCCCATCAGGATAATATTGCTGGGCAGGATTTCATCCTGCAGATCCTGGGGCACCTGCTGCCGGCGCCAGCGGTTACGCAGTGCAATTGCGACCGTACGTTTGGCCTCGTTCTGCCCGATAATGTAGTTGTCTAGTTCCGCCACAATGGCACGCGGGGTCAACTGTTCGTTCATCGCTATCAGATTCATCTTGAATAATAGACTCTCCTGCCGCAGAGGTTCGCCTACCTGTTGTAGTTCTCCTCCGGGTGATCTTCAACCTTCTCGTAGTCCCCCTCCTCGTCATATTGCTTTTCCTCTCGCATGATCTCCTCGTGAATTGCAATCACATTGGGGTGTTCATAATTGATCAGCAGCACCGTATAGTTGAAGGGGAATCCCTTCCGTTTTTCCAGCCAGACTGCCCCGGCATCACTCAGTTTGCTGACGATCTCCTTGGGATCATCGTGGTCTCCAAACATATCGGAGAGCTTGCGCAGCAGGGGGGTCAGGTAGATCTCCTCGTAGCGGCCAAAGAAGTGTTCAATGACTTCCAGTGCGATACGTACCGTTTCTTCAGTGATCTCGGAGACATTTTCGGGTGTATTCGTCAATCCGGATGGGTGGACAGGGGCTGAGGCCTCCTCCGTGTCGTCCTCGCCGGGGTGGACAGGAACGGTTTGCGTCACGAATTTGTCAGCATGGATGAAGAGATCCGAATGCTCCCCTGCATAGTTGATGTCGGGGGGCTGGAAGGTGATTGCAACACTGCGCACATTTTTCCGCTGGCAGAATTTGAGCAGAGGCAGATAGAGCCGGTCTCCGGTAATCAGGAAGATGGCCTGCACATCCGTCTGTTTTTGCAGCAGGTCAAGTACATCCACACAGATCTGGATCTCCGAAGCATTGGTCTGCGGGGATGCAGGCACAAATCGGGGTTCTAGACCGGCCAGATAAAGACTTTGCTGAATATCTGGATCGGAGGATCCGATCAGGGCAAAGTCCGCATACGCCACCGGGTTATCCAGGTAAAACCCTAATTCCTCCCTCACATGGTGCAGAGTGGAATTCAACAGGGTATGGATTGCATATCTGGGCTGGGTGCGGTCGGTCGCATTCCGGTCAATATAGTCGTAAAGGTTCTGGTAGTCCACAAATATGCAGGCACGCTGTACGGAAGCGGAGTTCGTCGAAATTCGGGGTCGCATCATTCTATTCGGGTTAACTGGTTTGAGGATCGGATTTGCCGCTGATCTCCAGAACGGTCAGCGAGTGATTGGTATACACACAGATATCTGCAGCAACGCGCAGGGAGTCGGTCACGATTTCTTTCGCGGTCAACTGGGGGGCGTGCTGGATCATGGCACGCGCGGCGGCAAGTGCGAAGGCGCCGCCGCTGCCAATGGCTACAATATCATCATCAGGTTCAATGATGTCTCCACTGCCGCTGATCAGCAGCAGCCGGTCCATCGTCCCCACTACAAGTAATGCCTCCAGACGACGCAGGTACCGGTCGGTACGCCAGTCTTTGGCGAGTTCAACCGAAGCACGTGTCAGGTTGCCTCCGTACTGTTTGAGCTTGTCCTCAAAGCGTTCAAACAGGGTGAATGCATCCGCCGTGGAACCGGCAAACCCGGCAAGCACTTTTCCTTCAAAGAGCCGGCGCACTTTTTGCGCCTTGTGTTTCATCACTGTATTGCCGAGGGTTGCCTGCCCGTCGGATCCGATGGAAACCTTTTCATGGCGGCGAACCCCGATGACGGTAGTACTATGCAATGGATGCCCTTGCATTGGTAGATTTTAGATAATGTTAAGTGTAACTGGAGGTTGTGCCAGGCACATATATAAAATTCTGAAGCCTTAATCCTATGCGTCAGGGGGATTCATAATTTAACAAAGAGCGGGGGGTCGTATTTTCAATATCAGCCCCGATATGGGAGTGTTACGGGAAAGGGGAGGAATTGTTTCTAGGGATACAGCACGAGTAACTGATGGATGAAAGAGTCCTGAATGGTGCGGATGGATGCATGCTCCCCCTGAAAATGATTGGCAAAAATCACAAATGCCAGCCGCGGCCCATGGTTCGGGGTAAGGTATCCGGCAAGGGAACTTACATTTCCAAGCGTTCCTGTCTTCGCATGTACGCGCCCGTAGCCGGGGGTTCCCTGCGGAAACCGGGTTTCCAGCGTGCCGTCCTGTCCGCCGACGGCCAGTGAAGCCAGGAAGGCATCCCGAACCTCAGAGTCGGGATGCAGGGCCATATAGCGGAGCAAAGCAATGGTCATGGCCGGTGTGACCAGATTTTTGCGGGAAAGCCCGGAGCCGTCCACCAGCTGGAGCCGGCCGGTGTTGATCTGTGCGTCTGAAAATGTTTTCATGCCGGCTTCCACGCCCATTGCCGCCGAGCCGGGTTCAAGGTCATCCTCTGTCTCAGCAGGGCGTTCCCGGCCAAGGGTTTTCAACAGGTGCTCGGCATACAGGTTATGGCTCTCTTTATTCACGACTGCCGCCAGATCGGATAACGGGGCAGAGGTGTGACTTGCAATCCTGCGGGAGCCCGAATAATCGGGGGGCATGTCGAGATCATCCACATCAAGGAGCTGTCCATGTACATGAATGTTCCGGGATGCAAGGACCGCATTGAGTGCATGCACAAAGTAGAGCGTCGGGTTATGGACGGTGATCGTCTCACGGTCAGTGCGGCCGACCGGTACCTGGCTGGATACGAGGATCCGGTTGGATCCGGGGGTGCGTGTATGCCCTTCGATGAGTTTCTGTCCCGGTGGGCGGGTAAGCGTCTGGTTGTCAATCTTCAGATAGTCTCCCGATTCGGGGATTATGGCCAGACTTCCCCGGTCCCCCGGCGCGGTTGGATGGGTGTGCAGATCAACCACGGCATCGTAAAAGGTTAACCCGCTGATCTGTGCCGCATATCCGTAGGACAGGTCTTCCCAGCTCCAGTCTGCGCCCAGCGGGATATCATCAAATATATCGTCATCGCCGATCAGATCTCCGCGCACTTCCCGGATCCCGAGTGCCAGCAGGGAATCTGCGAATGCGTGAAACAGATCCATCCATTCCGGCCCGGGCGCCCCCGTGGAGGGATCCCCGGCCCCTCGAACCAGGAGGTTTCCCGCCAGTGTATCTCCAGATTGAACCCCGTCGGCGTAGAACCGGGTCACATAGCGGTAGTCCGGGCCCAGCTGATCCAGCGCCGCTGCCGTGGTAAACAGTTTTGTAACGGAAGCCGGCATAAAGCTGCGTGCGGCATTGCGGGCGAACAGGGTATCTCCTGAGTTGACCTCCACCACCATACCCCCCCACCATGCATGCGGGCGCATGTTCAGAAGGGAATCCAGTGCGCTTTGCGCGTTACCGGCCCTGACTGCAAGCAATAGTGCAGTCAGACAGACGAAAAGGCAGGCACGGTTCATGGCGGATCGGACAGGGCTTCGGCGGTGGTTTGTGTCTGACCGGAGTGGCGGAGCACGACAAAGGCGAAGTGGATGGTGTGCAGGGGGGCGGCCGGTTCAATCCGGACCTCCCAGAAATTACTCCCCGGCTCGGCCCGGTAGTCGGTGATGGTGCCGACGGGGATATTGGGAGGAAAGATTTCGCTGGCATCATGCGTGATCACGCGCTGGCCGATCCGGATGTTTTCGGTTTTCACCACATTACTGAGGATCAGCGAGTCCGGGCTGCTGGTCTGCCCGGAAACGATGCCGACCGCACCGAGGGTGTCAATCATAACGGGGACATAAAACTGAGAATGCAGATAGGGCATGACCTCGCTGTAATTCCGGCTGACCTGAACGACCCGCCCTAGAATTCCCATGTGACTGATCACGGCCATATCCATGTCCACGCCCTGTGCGCGTCCCACATCCAGCGTAAAAAAATTGGATAATCCGAAGGGTTGCCGTGCGATGATGCGGGCGGCTACCGTCTCAAATTCATTCCTGCGTTTCCATCCGAGTGCCTCCCGGAGGTCTTCATTCTCCCGTCCTGCAATGCGCAGGCGATTGAGTTCATTGGTCAGGCGCAGATTGGCATCCCGCAGTTGCTGATTTTCGCGCAGGGAGCGCGGGATTTCGGCGACCCAGCTGATCCGGTATTCCACGGCACCGACGATTTTCAGGGTTTGTGCACGAAGGCCCCGCATGAGCGGGCGATTCGCGTTTGCCATGACCACGAAGGAGACGGCAAGCAAAGCGGCCGGAAGGAGGAACGTACGCAGGCGGTCCAGGAGATCAATCATCCCGTCACGGAATCAGGTCATCGGGTGCGGCAGTGTCGCCGCCGGGGGATCTGGCCCATTCTGGCATGGATTCTACAGGAGCACATCGGTGTAGGTGGGCACATCTTCCAGGATCTTGCCGGTCCCGCGCACGACTGCAGTCAGAGGATCTTCGGCAACATAGACAGGAATATCGACACGCTTGGAGATAAACTGATCCATTCCATGGAGGAGTGCTCCGCCTCCGGTGAGCATAATTCCCCGCTCCAGGATGTCGGATCCCAGTTCTGGAGGGGTTTTTTCCAGACATTGGACGACTGCCGAAACGATATTGCTGATCACCTGCGAGATTGCGTTGCGTACTTCCTGGGAGGTGGTGGAATGGACCTTGGGCATGCCGGTACTGGAATCCTGCCCTTTGATGTACAATTCCATTTCCGGCTCCATCAGGGTGGCGCTCCCGATCTCTTTTTTGATCCGTTCTGCGGTGCGCTGGCCGATAATCAGGTTATGGTAGTGTTTGAAGTGGGACAGGATGGCTGCATCAATGGCATTGCCTCCCACGCGCACGGACTGATCCACCACAATTCCGCACAGTGCAATCACGGCAATCTCGGTGGTTCCTCCGCCGATATCCACGATCATGTTCCCGATCGGTTCATGTACGGTCAGTCCGATCCCGATGGCGGCGGCCATGGGTTCGGAGATCAGGTGGACTTTCCGTGCCCCGACATGCTGGGCGCTGTCCCGGACTGCACGTTTTTCGACCTCAGTGATTCCGCTGGGGATGCAGATCACCATCTGGCGAATGGTTTTGATCCATCCTGTCTGTACTTTTCGGGTCAGGCCCCGGATCAGTTGTTCCGCCATCTGAAAGTCTGCAATGACCCCATCTTTCAGGGGGCGCACGGTTTCGATGTTTTTGTGTGTCTTCTCGTGCATGGTGAGTGCATCATTGCCAATGGCGAGCACTTTTTCGGTGCTTCGGTCATAGGCAACAATACTTGCTTCACTCAGGACAATCCCCTGTCCTTTCACGTAGACGAGGGTATTTGCGGTACCCAGATCGACCGCAACATCGGTATAAAAATTATAGAAGCCCATCGGTGGTTCTTGGCTGGATTGCGTATCGGAAAGATACGCTTATTCTGGTTAGTGTCTGAAGTGTCTTTTCCCGGTGAACACCATGGCAATCCTGCGTTCATTTGCGGCCGCGATGACCTCGGGATCCCGTATGGATCCTCCGGGCTGTACGGCGGCGACCGCGCCGCTGTCTGCTGCGGCAAGCAGTCCATCGGGGAAGGGAAAGAAGGCATCCGAAGCGACCACGCACCCGTCAAAGTTCAGGTCCGACTTGGCACCTTTGGAGACGGCAATCTCGGAGGCGTCAATCCGGCTCATCTGTCCGGCTCCAATCCCTAGGGTCTGCCGATTTTTTGCATACACAATGGCGTTACTCTTCACATGTTTGGCCACGCGCCAGGCAAAGGTCAGATCCTGGAACTCGGATTTGGTCGGTATGCGGTCGGTGACCGTGGTCATCGGGTCTTCTGCGGCGAAGGTATCGTTCGTCTGGCAGAGAATACCGCCCAGAGCATTCCGGAGTTGATACGTACTGATGACGGCGGGGTTGAACTGGATCAGTCGGCGATTTTTCTTCTTCTCAAGCCGGACCAGTGCATCCGGCTCAAAGGATGGTGCAATGATCAGTTCCAGAAAGACCGGATCAATGGCTTCGGCAAGTGCAGGGGTACATGCCTGATTCATCACGACAATGCCCCCGAACGGGGATTGCCGATCCGTTGCAAAGGCCTGCTGCCAGGCCTGTACGAGGGATGTCGCACTGGCGACCCCACATGGATTGGTGTGCTTCAGGATGGCGACCGTTGAATCTTCCTCCATAAATTCCTGAATGAGTGCAAGTGCAGCATCCAGATCAACCAGATTGTTGTACGAGAGATTTTTTCCGTGAAGCTGGGTGGAGAATGTTTCCGGATCGCCATAGAAGGCCGCCTCCTGATGCGGATTTTCTCCGTAGCGGAGCACACGGCTGCGAGGAAGCTCCAGGTTAAGCTGATCTGGCAGCGTTTTCTCCGACTCTTGTGCAAAGTAGGCGGTAATCGCATGGTCATAGGCGGCGGTTTCCGCAAACGCAGACTGTGCGAATTGGCGTCGGAGTGAACATGGCAGACGGCCTTTCGTCTTCTGCAGTGTATCTAGAATGGCCGGATACTGATCCGAGGAAGTGACGGCCGTCACGTAGGCAAAGTTTTTGGCGGCGGCCCGGATCATGGCCGGACCGCCGATATCAATATTTTCTGCGGCCAGAGCATCGGTCACATCGGGGTGTTGGATGGTTTCCGTGAAGGGATACAGGTTCACAACGACAAGATCAAACGGCTGGATCCCGTGCGTCGCAAGGTCCGACAGGTCTTCGTCTGCATTCTGTCTGGCGAGGATCCCTCCGTGGATTGCCGGGTGCAGGGTCTTTACGCGTCCTCCCAGCATCTCGGGGGCGCCGGTTACGTCGGCAACATCGGTGACCTCCAGGCCGGCATCACGCAGGTGGGCCGCGGTGCCCCCGGAGGATACGAGCTGGATTCCGTGATTCCGCAGTCCCTCGGCAAACGGGATGAGGCCTTCTTTATTGAACACCGACAGCAGGGCACGGCGGGGCCGCACCTGATCGGGGACAGGTAGATTCAGAGGTTTAATGGTCATCAGCAGGGGAATGGATAGTGACATGCCTGTCCTGAATTTGGACACGGCCCTGTGCGATCAGGTGAATTGCTTCAGGAAAAAGGTCATGCTCAACACGCAGGACGCGTGCCGCCAGCGAGTCCGGCGTATCGTCAGCAAGTACCGGGACTTTTTTCTGAAGCAGAATCGGTCCGGTATCATAGTCTTCGTCCACAAAATGAACGGTTGCACCGCTGACGGTTTCGTTTGCTTCAAGGACAGCCCGGTGCACCCGGCTTCCATAGAAGCCCTTGCCTCCGAAGCGTGGCAGGAGAGCAGGATGGATATTGAGTATCCGCCCCTGGAATTCTCCGATGATTCGGGCAGGAATTTTGGACAGGTAGCCGGCCAGCGCAATCAAACCAATATTTTCTTTGTGCAACAGATCCAGAACCGCATCGGCATAGAGGTTCTCATCCCCAAAGATACGGGGAGCGAGGATATATGCGGGTATATTCAAATTTTTTGCCCGTTCCAGTGCACCGGCCCGGGGGCGGTTACACACCAGAAAGGCCACGCGGTACTGACGGGCACGCTCTACGAGTGCTTGAAAATTTGACCCACCCCCGGACGCAAAGACGGCAACACGCAAGTCCATACACAATCACGAAACGTTTAGAAATCAAGGTGCAAGGTTGAAAATCAGGACAAAGTTACGGTTTTGTAACGGATTCCAGAGGCGTAAGGCATGCGCCCCGGCGATCTGCCGTCAGACGGGCGGACACCCCGATGGGGAGTATCTGCCGTGAAGGCAGATGTCCATAGGCCAGCCCCGATGCCACGGGCCAGGAATATTCCCCGATACAGTTCAGAATGGTATGCATTACAAGATCTTCGTCTTCCGGTTTCTTCTGGGATGGATCTCCAGTGAAATTCCCTAGAATTAAACCCCCGAGTCCCTCAAATATTCCAGCATTTTTCAGTTGTATCAGGAGTGCATCAATTCGGTAGGGGGCTTCATTGACATCTTCGATGAAGAGGATTGCCCCTTTCAGGTCTGGCAGATATTTGGAGCCAACCATTCGGGCGATCATGGACAGGTTGCCCCCCAGAAGGATGCCGGTGCACTGCCCTTCCCGTCTGGTTGTGAGCCCATCAACGGGTGCAGGCAGTTTTCCTTCGAGCAGCCGTCGGACTTCCTTTTTCATGGCTGCTGTAATGGACATCCATTCAATGACCACAGGTCCCGAGATGGACCGCCATCCTGCGCCGGCAAAGAGGCTGAGTTGCAGGGCGGTGATGTCACTGTATCCAATCAGCACACCGGGCGTGCGCTGTGCGGCGGCATAATCAATCTGATCCAGGATTCGCAGGCATCCATATCCTCCTCGAACGGCAATCAGGTACCTTGTACGGGCGAGCGTCTCGTGAAACTGTGCAGCACGCTGGACATCGGAGCCGCTCAGGTATCGGCGCTTTGTAAGTTGGCAGGGATTCCAGTACACCTGGTATCCATCCTCGGCCAGTGCATGGAGGCCATGCTCCAGTGTTTCAGGAATACGCGGTGCACTTGCCGGCGAGACAACACCCAATTCCTGGGCGGGATGCCACAATGGAAGAGAGGCCATAATTTTCAATGAACAGACGATAGCGGTAGCACCGCACAGTAAACGAGCCACCGGATAGATGGTTGAACTTTTATGGCAAACTGCAGAACCATAAGTATACGCCCCCCTGAGTATTGGCCGGGTCTGGCCTCTGCTGCGCTGATGCAGGCGGCAGATATTGTGATTCTGGCGGACACCTTCCAGTACAGCCGCCAGTCCCTGCAGAATCGCATGCGGGTCCGGAATCCAGACGGATGGCAATGGGTTTCGGTGCCTTTGAAGGGCGGGCAGCACGGGCGGGCGCAGTTCAGGACCCGCATCCGTCCGGTTCCGGGATGGCGGAAGCGCCATTGGAAAGCGATCCGGTTCAATTACAGTCAGTCTCCGTATTTTGATCATTATCAGGAGGCAATTCGTGCTCTGTATCTCCGGGACTGGACGCATTTGGGCGGATTGAATATTGCGACGACCCGACTGGTCTATCAGTGGATCCATGGATCGGGAACGATGCGTTGTGCGACCGAACTGGATGGGGCGCCGGATACGGTGGAAACCATCATGGCGTGCTGGCCGGGGGCGGAATTTTTGGCCCCTGCCGGAACCCCGGAACCTTGTTCGGCCCGGCGGTTGTATTTTTCGGTGCCGGATTACCGTCAGGCATTTACCGGATTTATCGAGGGCATGACGGTACTGGATCTGATTTTCAATTATGGCCCCGAAAGTGCGGGCATGCTTCGTGCAGGCACACGTATTCTGCCTGCGAACCATCAAATGGAATAGCAAAATGAATCTTTCTTTTTTATCCGAACAGGTGCTGTGGGGAATTGCGGTCAGTCAGCTGATTGTTGTGGCGGTGCTTCTTCTTTTAGGGTTATTGGCGCATGCTGTCGTGCGTCGGCTGCTTCGCCGGGTGATGCGCCGCTTCAGCAGGAAAGGGGATCAGAATGTGGTCAATGATGTGTACCGCCTCCTTACCAGACCACTCAGTTTTCTGGTCAATGTGGCAATCTGGAACGGGGTCATTGGCCTTCTCGGTCTTCCGGAGACTCCATTGAATATCCGCCTGTGGGCGACCACTGCCGGGATGGTGGCCCTGATTCTTGTGGTGGCTTATTGCGCATTCCATGTAGTGGATGTGTTTGCGGCAATTGCAGCGCGTACGGCAGAAAAAACAGAAACAAAGCTGGACGACCAACTGGTCAATCCTGTGACCAATACGGTGAAGCTGTTGGTGGCGCTGATCATGGTGGCGGCGATTCTGGGGCAGTTTGGCTATTCGGCGACCGGCCTGATTGCGAGTCTCAGTATTGGCGGGCTGGCGGTGGCGTTTGCGGCAAAGGATACGCTGGCGAATATTTTCGGATCGATTGTCATTTTCAGTGAGCGTCCATTTCAGATCGGGGATGTGGTGGAGATCAACGGGGTGGAGGGATCGGTGGAGGAGGTTGGTATTCGCAGCACCCGGATCCGGCAGTTTGATCAGACGGTTTCGATTCTTCCGAACCAGACGTTTACCAATGCGGAAGTCCGCAACCTTTCCAAGCGCGGCTCCCGCCGGGTCCGTTTTGAGGTAACCCTGACCCACGAGGCAACGGTATTGCAGCTGGAGCGTTTCCTCACCTCAATCCGTGATCTGCTTGCGCAGCGGACGGATCTTCACAGCGATCAGAATATGGTTCAACTCACCAAACTGGATGCAAGCGGTCTCGGCGTACTGGTGCAGGCCTTTACATTGTCCACGGATTTTGCGGCATTTATGGTGACGCAGGAGGAGATTCTGCTGGGGGTTCGAAGACTGGCCGAAGAGCAGAAACTTCCCATCATGCCGGCGAAAGAGGTTCATCTCTCCGGTCAGACCGGAGGCCTCCCCCCATCCTGATATCTCGGCACTGATTTGTACGGGTATCCCGGCAGTTCGTGTTTTTTGTTGGTGTTTTATTACCCGGCTGCCGGCTTTGCGGCAATAACTTCACTGTCGCCGGTGATCGTCCGTTCATGCATATTCCCCAAAATCCCTTGAAATTCCAAGAACCGCCCAGACACTAAATGTTTATACGTTTCGCTGGCGGTCGAGTGACCATTCGGAGCCGGATACACCGGAAAAAGCCCTGATCAGATACAGATGGAACAGATTTGAGCGGGACGGCTGCAGGTGTAAACTGATCACGCACAAGACCGGAGATCGTCCACAGAATGGGAGTTATATCGAAACCGCATCTCTTGCGGGGAACCATCTCAGGGTTGTGGAACAGGGCACCCTGTTCCGTTGGGGATGGCGGTCGGCGAGAAAACGAATCACTGAACGGGGACGGAAACGATGTATGTTCTGTCGTTGTGAAGCGTTGTGCCCGCAAAACCAGAAAACAGGTACTGACAATGCCCAGGAGATTCATTCGGTTGCAGTTTGAAAATAATTCCTAAATTGAGCGGAGCGTTCACTCTTGGACGGGATTATACCATAGTTGCATCATCACATAGAACCCATTACTTATGAGTCTGCTTGGACACCTTGTTCCCCGTATCACTTCAATCGGGGCAGAACCGGTTGCTACACAGGCACTCGCCTACATTCTCAGCGAGTCGGCAGAAGTCGCCAGCGCCTTCGTTCAATTCGTCAGCAGGACCGGCGCTGCGTCTTTCGATCCGGGAGCAATAACGGCGGAAGAACCGCACGGCGACGGTATTCCAGATCTGACGATCCGCGATACGTCCGGCATTGTGCGAATCCTCGTTGAAAACAAGTTCTGGGCTGGATTGACGGAATCCCAGCCGGTATCGTATCTGGAGGTATTGCCGACTTCCCCATCCTCTGCGGTCGTATTTATTGTCCCGAAACCGAGAATGCGCAGCCTATGGGACGAACTGGATTCGAAGTGTGAAGATTCCGCAGTTGAACTCGGAGACAAAAAATTGGACAAGGACGGCGGCGGCATTAATCTCATTTGGGCGCAATGGGGGAATCGAACGCTGGCGATCACTTGCTGGGACCGGGTTCTGGAATGGCTGGAGTATGCCGCGGAGCAGGATTCAATTAATAAACAGAACATTCTTCAGCTTCGTGGACTGACCGAACAAATGAATACAGACGAATTTCTTCCGTTGCGTGAGGACGAAGTAACCAATGTAGGAGTAGCACGTCGCCTGATCAACTACAGCCAACTGATCGAAGAGATCGTTAATCATCTCATTGCGGATGGAATAGCCAGCAAGAAAGGTCTGAAGCCTACACACGGCTACACCACTGCGGGTCGCTACCTGAAATTGCATAAAAGGTTTGGACTGTGGCTTGGAGTTGACCTCGAGGCATGGCGCGACTGGGGGATTACACCGATGTGGTTGAAGCAGCATACCGGAGGTTCGTTTGCCGGCGTTCCAGGAACGACCGCCGATCAGAATGTGAGTCTTTTCGACGAAGCACAGGCAAATAAGGGGGTGCTTTACATTCCGATTCGTCTCAAGACCGGGGTTGAGCGGGATCATGTGATTGAAGATGCGGTTCAGCAGATGCGCAGCATTGCAGCCAGATTCCTTGAGGTATGGCCGAGGCAGTAGTACAGAATTTCTTGACAACGGGGATGTAATGGTCCCTGAACGACTCCACCTATTGGAGCCGATAAGGGGACTGTTTCTCCGGCCGGCACGGTCTATGAGCGTACAATCCGGTGAAGGCAGGTGCCAGCGGTATCTTCTGAAGTTTTAGCGACAGTCGGGTGGTCTCTGGATGGATCCGCGAACCGCTATGTGCTCCTCTGGATCATTCCTCGCAATCCGTATGCCCTCAGGAAGAAATACGGGGGATTAATTTCGCTGCTGCCGGCTTTTCAATTCTATAAACATGGTTGATCCGATGCCCTCAAAGAAGGGCGATTTATGGGGTTGATTCACATGATGAGCCAAAAAGTAGATCATCGGTGTCCAAAGGGCAAAAGAAAGCATGTAATGTCCTCCTGCTCTATATGCATTCGGTAAATCAATGTCGGACGAAACTGCCCAGCCGCCGGCGGCAAGGTTTACCACGACAAGCAGGCTCAGGAACCATGCAGGGAGAAAGGTCTCAATCTTCTTAACTCTGGGGATACAGATGAAAATAGCTGGAATCAAAACGACCGTCACCACTGCGCCCCAGGACAATTCCACATTGCTGTAATCTCCGTCAAATGTCGACCAGTAACTATGAAAACAGATCAGAGGTTAGTTCGCCGAGATAACAAGTTTGGCGAATAAAATTCTCATTTTTAATGGAAGTGGACCATTTGCATATTCCCCTCGCCATACCTAAGTCACAGGAGGCGAGAAGGCACGGGAATCGTTCATCCTGTTTGGACATATCTGACCGTCTTTCCGACTGCTGTATTCATTGTTGCACAGCATTAGTTCACACAATACTCTGTACAACTGCCCAGAGACAGGACCTCCGTGCTCTGGCAGATTCTGCCCATTTCCACGGGCGGTCTGAAATCAATCGCGACACCATTTTTCATCCTCATCGTCTTCCCCCATCTCCCAGAGGGCCTCACGGCGGGCGACCTCAAAGATTATTTTCTTGTCACGCTCCGGTGCCACTTTGTTCGTGGTGTGCACCAACTCTCCTTCCTCCACCACATAGTTGCGTTTCAGCTCATCAAATACGCTACGGATGGCCTCGACCTTTCCCTGTTCGTAGTTGGGATGCCCCTCAAATTCCACCATTACCTCTGCCGCCATTTTCTGCGCAATCTTATAGCGCATGACATGTGCGGACACTTTTTCGATTGCATATAGATAGACACTCCACGGGAGTTCCCGGCCGACCTCCCACTTCCCTGGTTCAAGGAGCCGGTACTCAACCTCTTTTATCAGTTCTGTCCCCCAGCGACACACCGAGTATTCAGGAAGCATTTTTCCATCGTCCACGGACCACTTCGCGTACTCAATCACCTCCACAGCGGCGCGTCCCAGTGGATTCTGCACGGACATCACCCACTTGGCGGGATATCCTTCCGGCGGTTCCTGCCCGATCAGGATTCCCTTCAGCAGATCAGCAGGCCACCGCAATTCCTTGGCAGGGATGTCAGGATGTGGGGGTGTTGAGTTATAGTACTGTGTCATGATGCTTGACCCGTTCGGGCGTTTGGTTGCTGGATGATTCATTGCTGCTGCCCGGACAGCGGTCGCCGGGTTGCACCCATTCGTGCGGCTATCCAGACTCGGTGGTCCGGCGAAACATTGTACCTGCCTCAACTGCGTTGAGCATAAAGATGCAGGAGATCGTCAGGATCACCGTAATCAGACTCGCCCCAATATACGAAAAAAATGGAAATTATGAACTCCAGACCGCATGAATCCGATGGTTTCCAGATACCAATTCCCATTATTTACCAGACCCAAGTTCGTCAATTTGTAGTGCTATTAGGTGCAGAGTTCCTCCAGGCCCGTTTTTGGGCTTTTTTTTGATGGGATCCGGGCCTTCCCAAGTCCCCCCATCCTGGCAATCTGATTTGAGGTGGTTTTTACATCTGTCTGAGTGGTTTTTCCGGGCCAAATCTCCGAGAATTTCCCTCCGTGCGTCCCAACTGGACACAGCCCGGGCCGCTCCGTCTGGAGTCGCCTTTCCTACCCATCCTGTATGTTGACTTCCGGTTCACGAATCGGGTGGTTTTTTCGGGGGTTTCTTTTCTTCGGTGTGTTCGGTTTTGGTTCGGGTCTCATCGGGATCGTACTGGAATCCAAG
>JAJECV010000125.1 GCA_022821875.1 Rhodothermales bacterium | reverse complement strand
TCCAGCATCCTCAGAGGGAGCGGTCCAGGAAAGGTTGATCTGATTCTGCCCGGAAGGGGTCGCACTTAGTCTGGTGACACCACCCGGTGTGCCCGCGGCTGCACTGGCTATATTGGACCAACCGCTGTTGCCATCGTTGTTGATGGCGCGGACGCGGTAATGAATCGTCTGCCCTCGTTGACGATTCGAATGCGTGACCGATGTGGCACTCGGATCTAGATTTGAGACTAGATCGGCCCACTTGGCCCCTGCATCGGAAGACCACTGAAGACGGTACCCCGTAATCGGCGATCCACCGTCATCGGCGGGAGGGGTCCACGAAACTTTGATTTCATCCTTGGTTCCGCGTGCTATTAGATCTCTTGGTGCAGCAGGGGGACCAGCGTCAGGCCCGGTGTGCATATAACCACTGCCGACTCCTCCCGTATGTGTATCAGGATCAGTCAGACCACCCCCATCATCTAATGGAGACTTTGATGTATCGTAGCCCAAAACCCTATGCCTAGCAAGTGCAGCATCATGATCAATGACCGGTAGATCATCCCTAGACTGATCAATCCGGATGCGCCCTGCAGACAAACCCTGAGGGGAATCCAACCAGATATTTCTATTTTCCTGTGCCGATGCTCCAATCGGAACGACCAGCAAGAGTAGTAGCAGAAAGCGAAAACTACTTAATCCCCTCGAAAAAAATGGGGGGGGCAAAATGACGAAATTGAACGGGGAGTGATGGCCCCTTGAATGGTTACATTGCATGATATTTTCGCAGGTTCAAGTGTGAACGGTAAAATACGAATTAACTGGATGTACTACAACCTCATACGGGGATCGCTGATAGAGATTTTGAACAGACACACGCTGCGCTAAAGATTTGAATAGATCCTTAATCTCCATCCGAAACCCAAAATTCACACGCACGGCGGCATTCGAATATATCCAGATGCCGCCGAATCACAGCAACCCACCCCCATGAAGCGCACCCTCTTCAGAAGTAAAAACCGTTCAAACACTGGACTTACTAAATTTGTGAAGACTCCTCAACCTCTTCCTGTCAATGCCTCCAGAAATCCCTCATAGGCCGGTTTGGGCTGATACTCCGCATTAAAAAGCAGCCCCCACTCCGGGTTCCCCCAAAAATCAATTAACCAGCTCTCCGGATCCCGCAAACCCCACCACGTAATGGCAAACCGATACTCTTCAGGCAGATCCATAAATGCAGCGGCAATTTCGCTGACACGCTTCTTTTGTAACTGACTCCGAGCGTCCGTAAGCACCAACAGATCTCCCTCAGGATTGACGCGGACATCCATCTCCGAAATATGAATCTTGAGTCCCCGCTGAACCATCGCATCCATGACCTCGACAATATTCTGAAGCGCAGGAAATGTGTGGGTGATATGCATCTGAAGTCCGATCCCGTCAATCGGAATGCCCCGGGATTGTAAATCGTCTACCATGGCAAACATAGAATCACGCTTCGCCGCATCCCAAATCGTACCATAATCGTTGTAGAATAACAGAACATCCGGATCAGCCGCTCTGGTATACTGAAATAGACGGGCAATATAATCCGGCCCCATTCTGCGGCGGAATACCGAATTACGAAGCGCCCCCGTTCCGTCCTCAAATGCCTCGTTAATCACATCCCAACTTACGACATCCTCCTTGTAGCGTGTGACAACGGTCGTGATATAGTCCCTGACTGCATCTTCAAATTCCGCATCCGTTCCACCAAAGTTTGCCAACCAGGCTGGCGTAGACTGATGCCACACCAGTGTATGCCCGTGAATCTGCATATCGTGCTCTTTGGCAAAGGCAATGAGTGCATCCGCAGGGGACCAGATAAAATTGCCAGAGGCATCAGTCAGATGCTGCATCTTCATCTCATACTCAGCAGTCACACTGTTAAAAACCGTACGGACAACTCCTGAATGAACCGCAGCGCCTAACCGGCCTGACTGAACCGCCACACCAACCGGAAACGGGGCCACGGAGCGCAGGGCTGTATATGGCTGCGTCCCTTCGGGGCTTTCTTCGGTGACCGCGCTCTCATTGCACCCAACCATAAAGGCTGCACAGAGAATAAAGAATGAATATTTGAGATGCATCTGCTTCCGGGATCGTGTTGTCAAAATACTCCGAATTGGAAATTACAAGCCTCAAAATACCAATCCTGTCTTTGAAACCCTATATTTAGGGTACATTAAGAGGATTGATCTTCGTCCATGAAAGAAAACCTGACCCGCTGTCGTTCCATCTGGATTGCCCTGGGATTTGCGATTTCGGTGCTGGGGTGTTCGAGTCCCGAACCTGTTCCGGCACTGCCAGATCAGGTAGATTTCAATTATCATATTCGCCCGATCCTCTCAAACTCCTGCTATGTGTGCCACGGCCCGGACATCAGCACACGCGAAGCCGATCTGCGCCTGGACACCTATGCCGGTGCAACTGCCAAGCGGCCTGACGGGCGGGCAATTGTTCCAGGAAGCCCAAAACGCAGTCTGCTCATTCAGCGTATTCAGGCGGACGATCCCGAAAAACGGATGCCCCCTCCCCAACTCAATAAAACGCTCACCGAATACGAGATTGCGCTGATATCCAAATGGATTGATCAGGGAGCGGAATACAAAACGCACTGGGCACTGATCCCTCCACAGAAAACGGACGGGGAGTTCTCCATTGATGAGCATTTGCAGGAAAAATTTTCGGAGAAACAGGTCACGCCCGCCGGCCCGGCATCCCGATCCAGCTTAATCCGACGGGCCTCCTATGTACTGACCGGCCTTCCGCCCTCCCCCGGTTCCGTTCAGGCATTTGAACGGGCTGAATCCCCGGACGCTTATGTACGGGTTGTTGACAGCCTACTCGCCGCGAACGCATACGGGGAGCGCTGGGCACGTCACTGGATGGACCTTGTCCGATATTCAGAGTCCAGAGGGCATGAATTTGATTTTACAATTCAAGGGGCATGGCAGTACCGTGACTACCTTATCCGGGCATTTAATGAAGATGTCCCATACGATCAATTTATTCTGGAGCACCTTGCGGGTGATCTTCTGAAAAATCCCCGGCGTAATCCCGATTACGGATTCAATGAGTCGGTAATCGGCACAGCACACTTCGCTCTTGGAGAAGGAAAGCACAGCCCGGTGGACACGCGCATTGAGGAGGCAGACCGTATTGACAACATCATTGATGTAACCACAAAAACCTTCCAGGGCTTAACCGTCGCCTGTGCCCGCTGCCATGATCATAAGTTTGATCCAATCCCAACTCGTGACTACTACTCGCTCTATGGCATAATAGAAAGTGCACGCTTTACTCCGGTTCCTATTCTCTCGGATGACTATATTGAAGGTGTGGAAGCGCTCATCCATCTCAATCAGACCCTGCGCTCAGAGATAGCCCGCAACTGGCAGTCATCCATGGGCCTAAACCCGGCCGTTGCTGTGAGTCAGGTGAACGCTTCTTTGCCAATCGTACCGGCCACCACCGGAGACTGGAAATTTCTGGGGGATTTCCGGCATGGTACACGGAGTGGATGGATTCCCGATGGTGTTGCATTTCGGGATGCCCCCCTGCACGGTGCACCCCTGATCATGGAAGAGCGCTTGCTCCAGCTCACACAAGGTGTCGCAAGCAGTCGGCAGATTTCGGAAGGGCTTCCCGGCGCACTTCGCTCGCCAACCTTTAAACTTGACCATGACTCTATTACGGTCATGGCCAAAGGATACAAATCCGCATTGCGGCTGGTGATTGATAATTTCCAGTTAATCCGTGCACCCATTCACGGAGCACTTGATCAGGAACTCAGCAGTGATGCACTGCGGCCCTATCAATTTGATGTGAGTTTATGGAAGGGCCATAAAGCATATCTGGAGTTACTGGTCGGGACCTATGATAAGAACCGCTTTGTGACGGATCAGCACATGCTCACCGTCCGTGATTCGTCCTACTTTGAAATCGCCTATGCGGTGGCCCATAATGACACCGCTCCCTCTTTGCCAGACACGGACCATCAGAACGCTCCGCTTGGCCCTGCCATCAATGCCTGGGCAGCAGAAAAGGCCGGCACGGCACAGATTGCGGCAATCAATGATGCCTTGGAATCCGGACAGCTCCAGCGCCCTCCGGTCGGGGCATCAATCCATCGGAGACAGCAAGTCAGACAGCGCATGCACCTTGCAGAATTTGTAACCGGCATGACCGAAGGGGATCAGGTAAGGAGTGCTGTCTTTGGACGCGGTAACTACAAAACTCCCGTCGGGGAGCCCGTTCCTCACGGATTCTTTACCGCGCTGGACACTGCCGGCACCCCGTTTACGAAGACCTCCAGCGGTCGGCTGGAATTTGCGGAGGCGATCATAGATCCTGCCAACCCGCTCACTGCACGCGTCATGGTGAATCGGCTTTGGCATCATGCATTCGGCAGAGGAATCGTTGAAACGGTGGATAATTTTGGCGCACAGGGAAGCCTGCCGACTCATCCCGAACTACTGGACGAACTGGCGCTGCGCTTTATGGAGTCTGGCTGGTCGATCAAGTCAAGCCTCCGGGAAATCCTCCTCTCCGATGCATTTCAGCGATCTTCCGGACCCCCCGCGGGCATTCTTCAGGTGGACCCGTCCAATCTGCTTCTATCCCATTATCCGGTCCGCAGACTGGAGGCAGAGGCAATTCGCGACGGGATTCTGGCCGTATCCGGGAAGTTGAACCCTGCGATGTACGGCCCCCCGGTCCCTGTTCATCTGACGGACTTCATGAAGGGACGGGGCCGTCCTGCCGCCAGCGGCCCTCTGGATGGAGACGGGAGGCGAAGTCTTTATATTGCGATCCGCCGCAATTTTCTCTCGCCAATGATGCTCTCCTTTGATATGCCCATTCCATTCTCTGCATTCGGGGCTCGCAATTCCAGTAATGTCCCCGCACAATCCCTTACAATGCTCAACGATTCCTTTATTGCGGAGCAGGCCAGACACTGGGCAGAACATTTGGTAAACCAGCAGCACCTTGAACTTAAGGATCGAATTGTGCATATTTACTTAAAGGCATTTGCCCGACTTCCAGATTCAAACGAACTGATGGAAGCGGAGTCCTTTCTCAACACGGAAGCAGAAGAATCCGGTTTGAAGCCGGAGGAGGTCATGGATTCAGTGGAGATCTGGGCGGCCTATTGCCATGTAATTTTTAACCAGAAGGAATTTATCTACCTGATCTGATGAGTGGTCCACACCGGTTAACCTGCCGAATGACGCGTCGCGAAATGCTGACCATGTGCCGGAACGGCTTTGGAGGGGTCGCCCTTCTCGGGCTGATGGGAAGTTCCACCTTCGGCAATATGGTGGCACAGGTGGCCCCGCCTGAGACGAACCCTTTACACCCCAGGCCGGGAGGATTAATTCCGAAGGCGCGGAGCATCATCTTCCTGTACATGGACGGAGGCGTATCACAGGTGGACAGCTTTGACCCAAAACCGCGTCTCGCCAGAGAGAACGGGGAAAATCCGTATGACAAGTTTGCGGTGGATGCCACACAGTTCAACAGTATCGGCAAGATCCTGCAAAGCCCCTGGGAGTTCCGGCGCTATGGGGAGAGCGGGATTGAGGTAAGCGATCTGTTTCCTCATGTCGGTCAATGTGTGGACGATCTTGCGGTGGTCCGGTCCATGGTGGCGGACTTTCCCGAACATACGAACGCAAATTACTTCCTTCATACAGGGATTGGTATTCAGGGCCGCCCCTCTATGGGGGCCTGGATCAATTATGGCCTCGGCAGCGAAAATCAGGATCTGCCGGGATATGTGGTTCTGGATGGCGGATTGATCCCGCCTGGTGGACTGGATAATTTCAACAGCGGGTTTTTGCCTGCTGCCTATCAGGGGTCCATTTTCAGATCGGGGGATCTGCCGCTTCCGAATATTGAGCCTCAGGAGCCGACCTCTGATCTGCAGCGCAGAAAACTGAATCTCATGAGCCGAACCGACAGGCATTTGCTCGGCCGGATTGGTCATGCCGATCATGTGGAGTCTGCAATCACGAATTATGAACTGGCCTACCGGATGCAGGCCTCGGTTCCCGAACTGACGGATCTTTCCGGTGAAACAGAGGCCACCAAGAAACTCTATGGGATGGATTCCTCTGATCCCAATACGCGTATTTATGCGGCCGAGTGTCTTCTGGCAAGGCGTCTGGTCGAACGCGGGGTCCGGTTCATTGAACTTACCTGCCCCAATGTGGCAGCGGATCGATGGGATCAGCATTCCAACCTCAAGGAAGGGCATGAACTGAATGCCCACGCGGTAGATCAGCCGATTGCAGGCTTAATCAGAGATCTGAAAGGCCGTGGGCTCTTTGAGGATACACTCATTGTCTGGGCGGGAGAATTTGGACGAACCCCGTTTGCCCAGGGCACAAACGGGAGAGACCATAACCCGTCTGCATTCAGTATCTGGCTTGCCGGAGCGGGGATCAAAGGAGGAACCATCTACGGAGCGACCGATGAGTATGGTTACCGTGTCACCGACAAGGAGACCACCATCCACGACCTGCATGCAACCATGCTGCACCTGCTCGGACTCGAGCATGAGCATCTGACCTACCGGTTCAGTGGACGCGATATACGTCTTACGGATGTGGGCGGGAATATCATCCAGGGAATTTTATCGTGAGCCTGCAGACGCGGTGCACTCAGGGAATCCCATTGAACGGATGCTTCAAAGCATCCCCCTTGTTTCCAACCTTTTCCAGATGGGATTCATCCGAGAATCCGATCCGGAATGATTCATTTCGGCCGATGCGTACACATCTTTTCGCCCTGCCACATCAGAGAATGAACGGGCAGGGATATCTGGCCTCCACAAAAAGGATTTCACTTTCGTGTCTTCAGGGACGCACGGATCTAATTCCCAAACAACCCGCCGAATCCCTCATTACTGCAGGATGCGAAGTACATCTGCTTCGCTTTGCACCTGCACGGTCCCTGCCCCGCCTGTCGGATCAGACCGGGAACCCGCTGGGACGGTAGTGCCTGGCCTTCCGCGCGGGGCGGCGAATCCTGTGGTCAGCATACCCGTCTACCAGCCATTCATGCATCGTGGGGATCGGGATCACAAAGCGGTTCCCCCGCTCGCCTAGTACTCCCTTATGGATGGCAAACAGGATCTGCTCCTCTACCTCCTCTGCAGTGAACTCCAGTGACAGGGACCCCCGGATCTCCCCCTGGGGCACACTAATGCCTGGTTCCAGCCCCTCCAGCACCCGCGCAAAACAGTGGAGTTCATCCGTGGAGAAGCTGCCGGTCCGCTCATGCAGTCGCGTTCGCCGCTTCTCCCGCCCTTTTTCCAACACGGCTCCGAGCCCCTCCAGGGTCATGACCTCGCCATCGTCCCTGATCTGCCGGAATGCCACCCCGATATGGGCCATCATGAACTGAGGCCAGCCGCGTGTGGCCTGCAGGATGTAATCAATCCATTCATCGGGATCACCTTCGGCGTGTTCCGGGCAGAACCAGTCCTCCAGGAGCCACCACCCGGATTGATCATCCAATGCACCCAGATAGATCCGGCAATCTTCCTCGAATTCCGTAATCTGCGCCCGTGCCAGGACCCGTTCGGTAGTTTCCAGCCCCGACGCAACCAGAATCACGGGCCGTCCCAGCGTGCCATGATGGATCGCATGGAGCAGGGGCCGTACAACTCGGAATTCCCCGCATTGCAGTTCGGTGAGATCTCCTAGACGTTGCGCCTCGTCCAGAAGCAGCAGCAGGGGAGCCCTCCCGGTGCGAAGCACATCCAGGGCTGCCCGTGAACCGTCCCCCAGTTCCTTCCCCATATCGTGGTCCGCCAGATAGATATCCCGAAACATCCGCCGGAGCCTCCGCCGCCACTGCTTCCACCCGTTCTCCACGGCATCAGAGAGCAGATAAGGATCCGTAAGAACCCTCGGGTAAATACTTGCGACAGCCCACCCTCGCTCGGCAGCCGCCCCCGCAAATTCGGCAAGCAGTGCGGTCTTGCCCGCACCAGTGGCCGACTGGAGCAGGATCGTAGTACCGGATTGATCCCTCGCCGCCTGGAGCAAACGGGCCTTGAAACGCTTCAAGATATCTTCACGCCCGCGGAAGCACACGGCTACGCCCCGGTCATCTACCGGTCGGGGACGCTTGGACAGGTGGATCATAGGTTCACAGCATTGTGCCAGTGGATGATTGAATATTCAGTGATTGGGGGGCGAACAGGCCGAAAATAGAATTGTTCCTGCAAGCAGCGGCAGAGCAGGATACATCCCCCTCAAAGCCTCGTATCCCGCCACGATTCAATCATGCGGTACAACATATTGTTTGTGCTATCGGATATGAGCACTGAAAAAGACCAAAACTATGCTCCCGCCAATTTTCAGTGTCGCAGTTATTCCCCGTCCGTCCGTGATGGCTTCACGCATCGTTGATCCTGCTGTTTTCCGATAACCATGGCGCTCCCTTGACCAAGTTTTGCTCACCGGCCGGAACCCCCTTTTTCTGAACTAACCTAAGGGCAAAATTATACCGGTGAGTCGCCGTACAACATGGAGGCATTCCCGGCGCAGGGCACCCCTTGGCCATACCTGCCTTCGACGTTCAGCATTGGTGCTGCTACACGGTAAGCAGGGGCGGTTCCACAAGGATTCCAATGATTTGAAACTGATCTGGACTGCTGTGTATTGCGGGGTTATTCACGGATATAATCTCTCTAGATAACTCATAATGTTAGATACCGTCCATGCGGATGCAGCCAGCAGTTGCAGGCAATCGCCCAGCTCAAATGATCCGTAAACAATCACGGAAGCCATCCAGGACAAACTGGCAACCAGCTGGCATAACCATGGTATACTCATGCCGTTACCGGCTTTCATTTCTTTCTGAACCAGTTCTTTTTGCATCAGCATACACACTCTGCTCCGCAACAACTCAAATCGTCCAGATAGAGGCCCTCATCACGATAGGACTCAAGTAGTTCTGTCTCCAGCCCCAGTCGGTTTCCGATTGCATTCGCAACCACCCCAAATCTCTGCCGATACTTGTAAATGAAGCAGAAAATAAGATCATCATGGCGGACTTGTGGTCCAACGAGAAACAAGCCGGGGGTTTTGATTGATTCATCCTCCTCATTCAGCAGGCAGTAGGATTTCTCTTTTTCCCAATCAAACAACTCTTTGACAAGGGTCAAACTACTTTTGAATCCTGTGGCTAAAATGGGGGATGTGGGACTTTGGTAAGGCAATGATTTGCCTTTAACATAGATCAAATACCTGCCCTGCTCCATCCTTACTTCTCTGACGACAGACTGACCAAAAAGCTCAATCCTCTTATGATTCATTTCCTTCTCCAGTCTCTCAAACGTAAATGGCGATAAGTTTTCACTTGGGTCGGTTGTCCTTTTGCTCCAAACCCTGTCGCGGTCCAATACGCGAACCTTTTTACCTGACCGGCTCAAATGGATGGCGGCATCAATGCCGCTCTCATAACCTCCGATAATATAAATTTCATCCCCTTTAACATACTTCCAGCTTTTTACCAGGCTATTATGCAGGCAAAATTCAGCACCTGCAAAAGAATTTGTATTCGGATATTGAAATTCTCCGGCCGCCCAAACTACAAAACGAGATTCTATCGGGGTTTCGTTTGTAATCTGAACCTTGAACGAGCCTCCAGCATGAAGCACCTTCTCCACATTTACCTGTTCAATCACCGGCAAATCAAAATACTCGGCTACATCTTTCAGATACTGCGCATACTCCCTGCCGGTAGGATGTTCCTTTCGAAGCATATATGCCGGCGAGGTACTGGCTACAACTGCATTAAGGTCGAGATGGCCATAAAAATTAGTTGTAAATGAAGGAGTTATGAGTTGCATCTCCTTCGGCCATTTATTGAATGTCGCACCGACTTCTCCCCGCTCAAGAACAACCATCCGCTCTACTCCTAACTCTTTAAGCATCGCAGCAATCCCTATCCCTGCTGCACCAGCTCCAACAATAACAACATCAAATCGCCTCATCTCTCTGACTTCCTGATAATTCATCTTGAAAAATTTTGTTTGATGAGGACTGTTTCGATGGCACACGCCTGATATAGAGTACCAACCTCTGGTTGCATTGAGGTTCTTTCATAAAAGAACAGTGTAACTGTTGCATCAGATTTTCGCTGTTGAAGGGGGCAGACAATCCGGGATGTCTGTTTCCGGGATTCTTATATGCGCACAGGTTCCATATCGGATTCGCGTCTCCGATGAATACGACCAGCGGGGAACAGAATGCCGCTAAACGGGCATAAGTGCTAACCTGTTTTCGGCAACGATTCTTCTAAATTTGTCCTGTCTGAGGGGGCTGGCGGCAAGATCGCCTGTTCAGATTTCATTGGGGAACCGGCTGCGTCTCCTGTGCAATCGGTCTAGTGTCAGTAACTTTATTCCGAGCGGACACAGGAGAGTTGCCGGTCATGTCTTTTCAACTGTCTCTACACTTCTGCCCGCAATGATAAGTCTGGTGTCTTTGATACAGTTTCGCAAACAATCGTGTCTTCATCATCTGAGCCTACCACCATTCAAGGCCGGACCCACTTCTCCTCAGATGCCTTTGCTTCAAAATTCTCGCAGATGGCAGGAATCTAAAAACCTGATTGCACAAAGATCTTGCGCAAGTTCACAGGGGGCAGCCCTGACACTGCAGCTACGCAGCATGAAAGCATGTTTGCAGGACTCTACCCGTCGAGTGCAAGGATCACAACAAACACCGTTATTGCGGCAAACAGGATCGTCATGGCACCACCGAAAATTCCAATTAGCCACCGAATAGAATTAATCTTACTGTTCATCTCCACACGAAAAGAGTCAATGGCAGCAAGTTTATTGTTCATCTCCGCACGAAAAGAGTCAAGTATGGTGGTTACGTTTGATCCTGACATGGTCTTCGAAAGCTCTAACAGTTCATGGACTTGGTCTGATTTTAACGTCTTTTCCCTCACTTATCCTGTGCAGTAAGGTAAAGGCACACATGGTGATGAACGTTATATCATCGGGCTGACGGGTTCTGACATGTTGATGAATCTAGCCATGCAATGATCCCTTCATGCCTGTAATCTGGAGATCCGTTCCCTGAATCCATAGACCCAAGTGTACCGAGAACTGATATAGTGAGTGGTTATCAACTGCCGTCAAAAAGCTTCTGGATGATCATGACTTCAACGGTCCAACGGCCGTCTATTTGTAAAAATCCCCATTTCCAAGTTTTATAGACGGATTTTTTATTTCACCTGTTTGTAGTGTTCAGAACTCTGGGGGATCTGGCATGTATTCCGTATCTCTACTGCTCCACAAAATCCTATAGCGCCAGACCGTGTTCTTCAAGGAAAGAATAATCCCCGAAAAACTACATCCATACATCCAGAGCGTGTTTGCTGATTGAAGGCTCTCCCCTGAGAAGGGAACATGCAGTGTTCATTTTCCCGAAAATCCCGATCTGCACACCTCCATTTGGAGTGTGACCGTCGAAGTCAGGACTGATGAAACAACGGGGGGATAACTGCAAGTAACGAGTTTCTTCAGGCAACTACACTTCTGCCCACAATAACAAGTCTGAAGATTTTAATACAGTTTCGCAAACAATCGTGTCCACATCGTCTGATCCTACTACTGTCCGTTCAAGGCACAGACACATCTTCCATCAGACACGTTTGCTTCAAAATCCAGATGATAAACTCCAAAAACCTGATTGCACGGAGATCTTGACGGAAGTTCACAGGGAATAGCGATGACAGACACCGCAGCTACGCAGTATAAAAGCATGTTTGCAGGACTCTACCCGCCGAGTGCAAGGATCGCAACAAACACCGTCATTGCGGCAAACAGGATCGTCATGGCACCACCGACAATTCCAATTAGCCACCGAATAGAATTAATCTTGCTGTTCATCTCCGCACGAAAAGAGTCAATGGCAGCAAGTTTGCTGTTCATCTCCGCACGAAAAGAGTCAAGTATAGTGGTTACGTTTGATCCTAACATGGTCTTCAAAAGCTCTAACAGTTCGTGGACTTGGTCTGGTTTTAACGTCTTTCCCTCACCTATCCTACGAAGTAAGGTGAAGGCACGCGTGGTGATGGCCATTGGGTCATCTGGAGATCAGTTCCCTGAATCTACAGACCCAACCAAGTGTATCAGGAACTAATGTAAGGAGACTTGGACAAAATACCAACCGAAGCCGACAGTTTAACGATTCACGAGCCACGATTTTGCTTTTCATCCATCATAAGCCTGCCACTGGTTAAAACAAATTGCCCACGGCGACGGATGCCTGAGAATAACCGGGGATATTGAGGACACGGCTATTCCTTAAAATCCCGCCTCCCGTCGCTACTCTGTCAAGTAGCGCATAATGTTTCTTCGTGCTATGTGTATATTGATGCCGGTAAGCATTGAGGACACTTATAGTAAGCACCCTCTTCATTGCAAAGTGCTGCCGCAACTATGATGGGCAGGTTAAGATCAACCCGCCTCGCAGGTGCTGTACTACCATAATATCTGCGTTTGCAGAAAGATGGTGACATGGTTGCGGCAGAGTTACAAGATTCAAGTAACCAATACACGTACGCTGACTTATGTACCTTGCAATTCATAACTGGATGAAAGTAGAACCGCTTGAAGTCACTGTCAAGCGGTTGGTCAAATATGGCTATAAAGCCCTGGAAATCCAGGGCGAACCCTATAAGTATGATACAACTGCCGTCAAGAAGCTTCTGGATAATCATGGAGCGCGATGCTGGGGAAGTGTGACCCTGATGCTGGACGAGCGCAACCTGCTGGCAGAAGATGAGGGGCGGCGTGCACAGTCGGTGACCTATGTAAAAGACTGTATCCGGATGGTAGGCGAACTGGGCGGGCAGGTGATTTCGGTGGTTCCCGGCACGGTCGGCAAAGTTGTCCCGGACTCAACACCGGAAAACGAATGGGACTGGTGCGTGGCCGCACTGAAAGAAATCAACACCTGCGGACGCGAATGGAATGTAAAGATTGGAATTGAGCCGATCAACCGCTTCGAAACCTATTTCATCAACCGCGGAGCACAGGCGCTGGCACTTGCGGAAGCCGTGGCCCCTGACTGTGGGGTCTGTCTGGACATCTTCCACATGAACCTGGAGGAAGACGATCCGATTGCTGCAATCCATGAGGCCGGCAGCCGCTTAGTCAATTTTCATGTTGCGGACAATAACCGGATGGCATGCGGGATGGGCTCCTTTGACTGGCCGGCAATTATTCAGGCACTCAAAGAGACCGGCTATGACGGTGCCCTGTCCGTTGAGTTCTGTCCCCCTCTGGACCGAACCCCGGCCAATAGATTTCCAGACAGCGTTGACCTGAACCCCGAAGGAATCTCGGAGTCGGAGCGCAAGTTTTTAGAAGATCACGGGAGCAGTGTCTTCAGCACGGACTTCTACGAAATGCATGTCCGGCGCTCCGCCGAAACCCTGCTGCCACTGATCTGATTCGGTCAAATGGTGTGAGGAAGATGCGGCTTGCGCCGTGTTTGCCGCGACTGCGGGTTACATCACCCGATCAACAAACTCACGATTATGGACCGTTACCGGAACCTCCATGAGTTCCAGAATGCCGCGGGCCACATGCTCCGATAAGCGCCGGAACGCTTCTTCTCCCTTTTCTTTGGTCGCACGCAGCGGATTGCCGATGACTCCGCTCTCAATAAACTCATGGTGATCCATCGGGAAGTTGAAATACGTATAGCCCTCAAACTCCACATCCGGCATTCCGTCCTTCTTGGCAAACGAGCGTGGCAGAAAATCAGGAATATGCGCCTTGGTATAGGCGGCACGCTCCATTCGAACCAGGTCCTCATTCCACGCAAGATCCTGTGATGTCTCCAACTCACTCGCATGCCAGCCCGGTGTCTCCTCAGGCGGATTCTCCATGAGCCCCTTGAGGATACCTGTGTAGCGCTCCATGTATGGTTTTACAAAACTGATCAGAGCACCTGTTTCGTAGCGGAGTTTCCGCAGAACTGGATCCACTACCTTGATATTTGAACCGTGACCATTAATGAAGATGATCCGGTTGAATCCGTGATGGATCAGGCTGCGGGCAACATCATGCATCACGGCCAGTAATGTGGTACTGCGCACTGTGATGGTGCCGCGCCCTTCTCCCGGCTCGTGCATGTGCTGAGGAGAATATCCCATCCAGATGGGCGGAGCATGCAGGACACCAATCAGATGCGAAATTCGCTGGGAGATATGGACCGCGGTGACGGTATCCGTATAAAGCGGTAAATGGGATCCATGCTGCTCCAGACTTGCTACAGGGACCAAAATTATATCCTTTTGTTTGAGATAGGCCCGGATGTCTGTGATGGTCAGATCTCCTAAATCCCATGACAGAAATTGTGCCCGGAAGTCATCGTCTCCCTCTGTAAGTCTGGGCAGGTGACTGAGATCGTTTGGTGATGATGCAATCATGATTCTATGAGCTGAATGAATAAGTCTGCCACGGCTTCTCCAAAAAGAGGATCATTAACATGGCATTCGTAAAGTTCGACGGGAATATCCGTCCGTAAGTGCTGTTTCAATTCGCCGACGAATCTGGCATCGGCATCAGGATCCCAAAATACGCCACCCGGAACATTGGGAATGGATAACCCCTGAGTAGGGACTGCCATTTTAACAGGCCCCTTGGCTGGATTGAGTTTTCGGGCAAAGATTCTTCCCAGTTCTGCCATTTCGTCGCTGGAAGCGCGAACGAGCACGTATTCCGGGTTATGATCATACATGGGACGATCACGCAGCGCAGCGGGCACGGTCCCCGCGTTCCAGACACTGAAATCTATACATCCAGGAACAACCACCTGCGGCAACCCGAGGCGGCCGACCACCTCTAATCGCTCCGGCCCGCCGTCATGAATTCCGCCCACAAGCGGATCGTACACTTCGTTGGTAGTGAAATCCACCACTCCAACAAACTGGTTTTGTGCTGCCAGTTCTTCCATGGCGGGGCCGCCTACACCATTGGAATGAAAAATCACGGCCTCGTACCCGGCGCTTTCCAGACGGGTTTTTGCGGCCATGACCGCTGTGGTGGTATTGCCTAACATCGTGATGGCAACATTACGGCCCTTCGGCTCAGCAAGCCCCCGTCCGTGCGTGACCATCCCGTACAGTGCTGCCGCCACATTATCAAACACGCTGCAGGCAATGGGATTGAGTCCTAGAATATCCACCACAGAGTGGACAATCATCATATCACGCGTACCAACTAGCGGCTCGAAAAAATGGTACCCTGAGGCAATCGGAGAGACCAATACTTTCGGTACCCCAACTGGAAGAACCATCATTGCGGCCGCTCCCATGACGGCCCCCTCTGCGCCGCCCATGCTCACTGCTGCATGCAGATTTCCACTTTGGTACAACTCCAACATGAGGTTACGGAGTGATTCCCGCATCAGGGCAACCGCCTTTCCCCGGCTGCCTGCCGAGCGCATGGCATCAAGGTTTGAACCGGCGTATGTGGCTGATTTTTCGTGGGGTATATCGGGCACGATGTCCAGCGGCTCCCCAAGAATTCCAGAATCGATCACGACAGTGGATAACCCCAGCTCCTGGAGACGATCACGCAGGTAGGCCATTTCGGGGCCTTTCGTGTCCAGCGTACCAATCAGTACAACGGTCTTCTTCATCGTCAGACCTCTAATTGTCCAAGTAGCGTTTTATAGAGGTCCTGAATCTGCAGGGAGTGCTGATTACGGAGGCGGAGTTCATGGAGGGTTGCGGGGTCATCGCACAGCAGAATTTTTGCCCCGCGGCTCCTTGCATCCTCCAACCTCGCCTCGGTCAGTTGAGTGCCGATATCCGGCCGGGTAAACTGGATTGCCGTACTTCCAGCCGGATGTGCACGCTCTCTGTGCCAGAATAATTCAATCGGTGATTTTTCCAGGATAGCTTCGCAAAGCCTGCGTGCGCTATCGAATCGGGCAGGAAGCCGAACCGCATGTGTCGGATCTACATAGGCGGTATTATTCTGTGCGGCTTCTGACAGCGGCCTAATTCTGAGACGATCTTTCTGAACCTGTTCCGACAGAAAATCAACTAGATCAATCAAAACGATTTCTTTCGGCCAGGAGATGCCTAATCGCTCTTTATACATCTGCCGAAAGGAAAAAAGATCCTGCGGTGAAAGGACAAACAGTTTCTTCACACCGACCTTTTGCAATTCATGAATGCATAATTGCGCCTGCTTACGCGCCGTATCAGGATACCCAAGGGAGCACGGAATAAACCCGCTGTCAAGCCCGCAGCCTACAGGAACCGCATCCACCCCGGAGGCACCAAGCAATCCTGCAGCAGCCTCCATGGTGCTTTGCGAAAGGTGGAAGCCGGCATCTCCGACAAACAGCCCGTACTCCCCTTTCAACGCGGACGGCTGATAATTTCCAAAGGCAGAATGATTACGGACGATCTGGTCATGCACCTGTGTGATTGCGGCAGGAGCGAGTCCCTCCGCCGCTACTTCTGCACGAATGGCAGCAATCGCAGCAGGCAGGGGCTGATCCGTCACACAGTGTGCCCGGCAATTGCCTCCATCAGGTTCTGCATAGAGGACATCCAGAGTACTGGCATTCCATGCAATCTTTCCACGACGCTGCATGGAGGCAACCAGCGCAATGCCATGCGGTGTGAATGACTCATTATGCGTCACATACCCCACGGGTGCCACATGACGGCACATCAGACAGAATCGGCAATTCTCTATAGCATTGATCACTGTATTCATGAATGCAGACTAATATCCAAACCCAACTTTGCCAGGATTCATGATCCCGTTTGGATCCAGTGTTTTTTTGATCTTCTCTAATAATGGCCATGCGTCTCCATACTGGCGGCGCATGAAGCGGGAGAGCTTCAGTCCGACCCCGTGATGCTCATTCACCATTCCACCGTTTTCCAGTACTGCGGTCATTGCCGTATTCCAAACCTGATTATGCAGTTTTACGGCTTCACGGGCATCTTCGGGAGGATTCTGGATAATGAACCGTGTATAGACCATCACACCCCAGTGAAACCAGTGGGAAAAATGTCCGATGAAGTCAATATCCCACTCCTTGAACCCTTCTTCCACCGCTTTCTTTTCTGCAAAGTAGAGCTTTTCGATTTTATCATAGGTGGTCACGGTTTCTGTGGTTCCGTACATCCAGGGCAGTTTCAGACTTTGGGGTGGATAGTAAAAATCGTACCGCTGATTCCACCAGGCTTCTCCCGGTTCGCGCCCAAGATCTCTCGCCCCAAAACTATGAATGATCTCCATGGCTTTCTGCTCCTGCAGTGCCGCAATCTCTTCATCCCCGTCAAACCCAATGACCATGTAGGCACCTTCCAATTCATATCCCAGAATTTTCTTTACCCGTGAGGCAGTTGATCTAGGATCATACAGGCGAATCACAAAAGGATCCAGTCGCCGTGTCATGATCTGGCGACCGGCTTCAAGTGCTTTCGTCAAGTCATCAAAGAGTACTGCACGAAGAAGGCGACAGCTGGGCAGATAGTCCAGTTGCATTGTTGCTTCGGTGATTACGCCGAATGTGCCCTCAGATCCTAGGAAGAGACGATAAAAATCAGGCCCTGCCGCGTGTTGGGGCACAATCGGTGTACGCAAAATGTGACCATCGGGCAATACCACCTGCATCCGCAGCACAAGGTCCTCGGCTTTCCCGTACTTATTGCTGATGGTTCCTGTGCCGCGTGGTGCTAAATATCCCCCAAGCGTCGCACAATTTGCCGATGCGGGGTAGTGTGGAAGCATGAGCCCTTTCTCGTTTACCGCCCATTCCAGCTGCTTCCCGTTGATCCCTGCCTCTGCGGTAACCGTGAGAGATTTTTCATCAATCTCAAGAACCCGGTTCATCCGTTTTGTATCCAGAATGATGCCTCCAAATACGGGTAAGGCACCACCTTGAGACCCGGACCCGCCTCCCCATGGAATGACTGGAATGCGATAACTGTTGGCAATCTTGAGGATTTCTGAAATCTCTTCTGCATTCCCCGGGCGGACGATGTAGTCTGGCTTGCGCGGGGTTTCTCCGCGGTCAAGCCACATCTGGGGCAGCCAGAACCAGTCCGTGGAATACACAAGCCGATCTGCTTCGTCGGTGGATACATTTGACTCGCCGACGATTTCTGCGAGTTCACTTCGAATCATTTCGGGCTGCAGCCCTGTCCATTCCATCTTGATCTTTGAGGAGATTTATTGGTTCTAACTGACGTTCTATCTCATGTGAACGCTTCCCGGCGTGTTCCGAAACGCATATTCTCTGCCTCATCCAGCGGGCACATCAGATATCCTGGAATACCGCCCTGATAACCTGGGGGTTGGATTGGACTTGGTGCACCAAAGACCCTATAAGCGTGAACATTCCGGGAACCGGCTGAATTGTACATTCGCAGTATTTGCTTTTTCATACTGCATTCTACTGCGAAACTCCAGGAACCATATTTTCCAGGTCACGCAATGATAAAGTGTCAGTTTCGTATAATGGGAATCTACGACATCCCTTGTCACCAAGATACGAACGATTATCATGTTACACCTACTTTGGGGACTGGCACTAATCCTCGTGATTCCCGATCAATCCTCGGTGCTGATTGTGTCGGGGCAGAACAATCACGATTGGGAGCGCACTATCGTCCATCTTGAGCGCACGCTTCTGGACGCAGAGATATTTTCTGTTGATGTGACCTTGACTCCTGGCAAGGACGCTGATCCAGATGCCTGGGAGGACTGGAACCCCGATTTTGGCTCCTATGATGTGGTTCTGCTGGCCTACAACGGAGAGTTGTGGCCGGAGCGTATACGAAAAAGTTTTGAGGAGTATGTTTCAAAAGGCGGAAGCGTTCTGGTTCAGCATGCGGCAAACAACCCCTTTCCGGAGTGGGAGGCTTATGAGACAATGGTTGGACTGTTATGGAGAGATCAGGACACGGGATATGGCGCCTATTGGGATGAGGAGCAGGGGGTAATCCGTATGGCCCCTGACGAAGATCACGGTGCCGGCCACGGGCGGCTGCACGACTGGACCATCACAACCCGGGATTCTGAACACCCGATCATGGCTGGATTACCGGAAACATGGCTACACCCTCATGATGAACTCTATCATGGTCAGCGTGGTCCGGCGGAGGGATTGAATGTCCTTGCCACTGCGTGGAGTGACACGGAGTCTGGCGGGACTGGAAGGCATGAACTCATGGTCTGGTGGACCAAATTTGGTGAGGGTAAGGTATTGACTTTCCTGCCTGGTCATCTATGGGATGGGCAGGAGGATGACCGCGCACTCCGATGCGTGGGATTCCGGACACTGCTCCAACGTAGCACCGAATGGCTGGCAGCAGGTGCGGTAACATTGCCGGTACCGGAGAATTTCCCGACGGAGGGGGGGATCTCGGTCATCGGTAAATGAATTGATTTGAATTTGGCCGGCAAAATGCATCACATCCTGAATCCTCTGACTTCCTGATGCGTGCCTTGGCAAGGAGCAGGCCAGGTTTTTCTGAAATGTATAGATTAACAACCGTCAATTCATGCTGTGTGACATCAAATTCCGCAAAGATGCAACTGCAATCAGTTTCGTTATTTTTGAAAACGGAATTTGTTGCGTAGCTGAAACAGGTCAATTCGTGCCCAGCAGCGAGAACTCAGATGGTGCCCCTGTCCAGGGAAAGATCCATGGATCACCTTGATTCCTCTCGTCTCCAGGAATTCGGCTACAGGTACAAAGTCTGCATCTGAAGAGACGAGTACGGCTACGTCATAATCATCGGCCCACGCCAATGTAATCATATCTGTCGCAATCCGTACGTCGACTCCTTTTTCTTGAGTTCCCCGCATATCAGCCCTACATTTTGGGCAGGCCTTCACCTTAGCGTTACACCGCGGACATTCTGGATAATTTTTCTTCCGATGTCTGGCAAACATATGAGCGGTCACCCCCGGTAGCATAGCAACTAACTTATTTACCCACTCTTTACGCTTATACCCCTGCTCTGTAGGACCATAGGATCCATAGAATTTAAGCCCCTGAAATTCCACCGGCTGTGATGTTTGAATGACTTCGGATGTTGCCTGAACAAGGACAGGTCCGATCTTTTCCCAATCGGTATTAAATTTATTGTCCATGGCACGCATTGAAAGTTCAAAATTCCAATAGTCAAGGAAAATACGAATACGGCAATGTGATATGTCTGACAATCTCATACAAAAAAGGACGCTCAAAGCGTCCTTAGATTATTCGGGGCCCTTTGATTCCAGTTCGGAGGGTAACCCGAGGGTTAGATTATTCGGGGCCCTTTGATTCCAGTTCGGAGGGCAACCCGAGGGTTAGATCAATACTAGTATAGGCAATTACGATCAATTATGCAAAAATGTTTCAAAGAAAACCGGCCTCACAGTGACTTTTGTGTATTCAGGTGAATCCTCGGAGCGACGTTATCGTCCATTTTCCGGGAGAGAACTGAGACTATTCGGTCCAAAAACCAAGGAACATCCTTCCTTGCTCCTGATTTTGGAGCCGTAACGGAGGTGCTTCCCATACGGCTGCTGGTTGAGTGTTGGGTTCTTGGAGGGAGGCCGGGACTACGTTTGCACGGACTTCAGATATCTCATGGCCTGACATCCCCCAGAATACCTTCAATGATAACTTACGTATAAACGTATCTCTTTAAAATTATATGGATGTACCAACGTCGTAAGAAGCCCGTCACAGTAACTAGGCTTTCTCCCACAATCACCGTTCCCTCGTTCTCTGTTTCCCCTGTGGACGAAATCCTTTCTTAGTTGTCATCATCCGCCTTCTCAGTTGACGCTAGACACCGAAACTCAACCGGTCTTGAAGTCTTAGGTACTTCTGATACGACATGGACGAGTAATTTCTGCATCTTTCCAGTCAGCAGAAAACTCCAGATCCCGGGCAATATGAACATCTATATCCCCCATTAATCAAGAAAAACACAAACTCAATATCTGGCATAATTGGCTTCTTTTAAGTACAAAAAACCCCAAGGACACTATAGATATCCTTGGGGGCTGATCAGTCGGAAGCCCTTTGGCCCATTCCGGAGGGACATTCCGAGGGTGCAATCAGTCGGAAGCCCTTTAGCCCATTCCGGATGGACATTCCGAGGATGCAATCAATCGGAAGCCCTTTAGCCCATTCCGGAGGGACATTCCGATGTCATGATTTTGCATGTCGTAGCGTATAATGATCAATTGTGGAGATAGTTTCAACAGTCCAAGTATATACCTCACCGGTTCTATCGTGATCTGTATGGAATGGTTAAATTTCGTTAGAACCTGCAGTTAAGCAGAAGACAGGAATCACCGGACGAAGAATCACTATCTCCACCACCGTATCTTTATCTCTGATAGCAACTGCTGGGATTGTGATTCTACTTGGTTGTCAATTCCTCTGAGAACAAGGATAATGCCGACTTTGATACTGCGGGATCTGTTTCGGGGGATCCATAATCAGGGAAACAAGAAACTGTAGGATTGCAAAGTCATCTTTTAAGATCAAGAAAATGGTGCATCATACCAACTATAAGACCCAAAGATAAGAGACTCCATATCAATCTGCCTCTTAGCAACATCCCACACTCCACCAGAGAGCTCGGAAGCTGCTGCACCAGTTTTGACTCCATATCAATCTGCCTCTTAGCAACATCCCACACTCCACCTGTTTATATGACCGTAATCCCAATCAAGAGCAGGGCCCCTTCGGCAAACTTATCCTTGAAAAATTATTGCAAGTGAAATAACCAATCCAGCAAAGCCAATTGCCCAGATTAGGACCGTGTACTTCGTGTTTAGCGCGTCCATCTTAGCGTCCATCTTCGACTCCAGCCGCTCAATTACATTTGTTCCTGCCATGGTTTCAATAAGTTCTACAAGTTCGTGAGTTTCCTCCGCAGACTGCTTGCCGTCCTTGACCAGCTTACGGAAGAGTGAAAACATGCGTGTAGTATTTGGAGTTTGATCATTCATGATCTGTGCTTCAGTCTGGCAAACAAGATAAGCAAATCTCCGACAACCCGCCCCCTTAGAGCCAAGTTCAAAATAGAACTGTCAAGTATTACATGACCTATAATGACACTTGCAATGATTAGTTTCAGATGCTGTCACTTATACTGCATTATCATTTAGATATAACTCCAATACGTCGGGTTACCTGCCAATGCAAGATCGGAGATGCACCATTGTTAGTTGAAGTTTGGAAGTGTAATCCTATTCACTTAAAATTATGCACTTACAACACCCCCCATCTCCGCCATTTCAAGAGAATCCAACTTCTCAGGAACTACATTTAGAACTGGCCTCGGCATTATGCGGATGTCCTTCGCATGCTGACCGAGCACACTTCTGTCGTACCTGCGGCATCTACTCTGGATCTGCCTGCTCCCGCGGAGCCCGGTCAGTTTCTCAATATCGTTGAAGCGCCGTTAGATCCCGCTTCTTCTTTAGAATCTGCGGCAGCTATACTGCAGAATCAGGACTGACATACCGAGACCATTGTCTATTTGTGGCACTAGCCCGCGTATGTACTGGGATTGCATGTTTTAATTGGAGTCGATGTCAATCTTAGAGGCATCACCGCACTGTGACGATGACCAAGTGCGGCCCGCAAGATGGATCCTGAATGAAAGCGGTTCTGGATGATTTGAGGAGTCGCGGACTCGGTTCCGCCATGATGGTGACGATTCCTGAGAATGTGGCTCTCTACACAGCGGTACCCTGCTTTTGGGGAATATGCGTCTGGGCACAACGCTGTCTGAGTACCGTGATAGACAAAGCACTGAGCGGATTGGAGCCCGATCAGATACTGCAGTTTCATCATCACCTTCAGCGGGCTTGACAGTTGTGTGGTAAGTTCGTTGTATATTTGTGCCAACAATGGAGTGTAATGTGCGTCTTGAAGATCTAAAATCGGCCTGTACGGTATCGGGAATACTACCCGATGCTCCCGTCACGGTCATTAGTGTCGAATGGTACGGTTCAAGTGCAATAGAACTGACTTATAAATCTGCTTCGGGTGACGTTGCAAATGAATTGCTCTGTCGTGATGACGAAAAACGACTGAAAATCGTCACACAGGGACGGCCATGGAGTTTCGATGGAGATGGAGCGAAATTCCGCTTAGTCTCCGAGGCTCAGCGCATCCGTCTCGCTCATTTGTTTGACCCATTAATGGCAATTCATACATCTGTCGTAGATCCTCTACCTCACCAAATCACGGCAGTCTATGAAGAAATGCTTCCACGCCAGCCGCTGAGATTTCTTCTCGCAGATGATCCAGGCGCGGGTAAAACCATTATGGCTGGACTTCTAATCAGGGAGTTGATTGCTCGCGGTGATCTGGAACGATGTCTCATAGTTTGCCCTGGTAGCTTAGCTGAGCAGTGGCAGGATGAATTATACCAACGGTTCCATCTCCATTTTAACATCCTGACGAATGACAAGCTTGAAGCTGCACATACCCACAACTGGTTCCTTGAGGCGAATTTAGTAATCGCCCGACTTGACAAGCTTTCTCGCGACGAAAAAGTTCAGGAAAAACTAAAAGCCCCTGATGCTGAGTGGGATTTGGTCGTCTGCGATGAAGCCCACAAAATGTCCGCAACATTCTGGGGTGGCGAAATCAAGTACACCAAACGCTATCGCCTTGGTCAACTCCTTTCTGGTCTGACTCGCAACCTCTTACTCATGACCGCCACCCCGCATAATGGGAAAGAAACGGACTTTCAACTCTTTATGGCTTTGCTTGATGGTGACCGATTTGAAGGCCGCTTCCGGGATGGTGTCCATACATCGGATGTGTCAGATCTGATGCGTAGAATGGTTAAAGAAAAACTTCTGAAATTCGACGGTAAGCCTCTTTTTCCAGAACGCCGAGCTTATACTGTGACCTACCAACTATCAGATGAGGAAGCCTATCTGTATAAAGCCGTAACGTTTTATGTGCGCGAAGAATTTTCCCGGATAGATGCACTTGGAAATGATAAAAGAGCTGGAACGGTTGGATTTGCACTCACTATGCTTCAGAGACGCCTCGCATCCTCACCAGAGGCCATATATCGGTCTCTTCAAAGACGTCGGCAACGTCTTGAAAGTCGAATTGGAGAATTACGACTGATACAAAGAGGAAGCCAAGTAAGTATTGATTGGAAAACTAAGGATCTGGATTCAGATCAGATTGAGGATCTTGAGGACATACCTGAGCAGGAGTTTGAAGATGTTGAATCAGACATCCTTGATCTGGCAACTGCTGCACAATCGATCAGGGAACTTGAATCAGAAATCAATACCCTCAAAGACTTGGAATCACACGCATTGAACGTACGCCGCTCTGGTAAAGACACAAAATGGAACGAGTTGGCATCCATCCTGGATGAAATTTTCGCAGTTCCATCGACTGACATCAATGGACGAGAAACTGGGCACGAAAGTTTGTCCCACGGTCATTCGGGAGACGTTCGAGGAAGGAAGATGGTTGTCTTCACTGAACACCGAGACACCCTCAATTACCTACATCAGCGAATCACTACGCGAATCGGACGCCCAGAAGCTATAAAAGTGATTCATGGAAGTGTAGGGCGAGAAGAAAGGCTAGCCATACAGGAAGCATTTCGGCACAACCCAGAAGTCCAGATTTTATTGGCCACTGATGCCGCCGGCGAAGGTATCAATCTACAGCGAGCACATCTTATGGTCAACTACGATCTTCCATGGAATCCGAACCGATTAGAGCAGCGATTTGGCCGCATTCACCGAATTGGACAAACAGAAGTATGTCATCTATGGAATTTAGTCGCAGACGATACCCGGGAGGGGGATGTATATCGGAGGCTACTGGAGAAACTAGATCAAGCACGAAAAGCACTCGGGGGGCGGGTATTTGATGTTTTGGGGAAACTTGAATTTGAAGGACAGCCTCTTCGTGATCTGCTTCTGCAAGCAATTCGGTACGGAGAGCAGCCGGATGTCCGTGCACGCCTTACGAAGATCATTGATCAAACTTTTGATTCCAACAGGATTCAAGCATTGCTGGATGAGCACCAGTTGGTGGTTGATGCAATGGATGTCTCCCGAGTGCAACGAGTTCGTGACGAAATGGAGCGTGCAGAAGCCCGCCGCCTCCAGCCGCATTACATTGAATCGTTTTTCCTTGAAGCATTCAAAAGGCTTGGAGGACGCATACAGCAACGTGAGCCCCATCGCTATGAAGTAAAGCATGTACCAGAATCCGTGAGAAATCGTGATCGGCAAATTGGGACGGGAAGTCCGGTATTACGCCGCTACGAGCGAATTGCATTTGAAAAATCGTTAGTATCCAAGCCACAGGGGAAGCCTCCTGCAGCATTTGTCAGTCCCGGACATCCGTTGCTCAATGCTGTCATGGATTTAACTCTTGAGCGAGATCGCAATTTATTAAAAAGGGGAGCGATACTTGTTGACGATAAAGATTCCAGCACCACACCTCGTGTCCTTTTCTCCATTAGGCATGTGATTCAGGATGGAAACCAGATTAATGATCGTGAGCGCCAAACAATCTCGGAAAAAGTGCTTTATGTCGAAATTGACACAGAGAACAAGCCGCGCCACCTGCAATACGCACCATATCTTGACTATCGCCCACTGACTGAAGAAGATCCAACTGTTCACAAAATCCTCAAGAGACCTGAATGTTCGTGGATCAACCGGGATCTAGAGAAGAAAGCTCAGATACATGCCATAGAAAATATAGTCCCAGTCCATCTTGGTGAGGTTAAGGCGGCTAAATTGGAACTTGTTGAAAAAACCAGAAGCGCGGTTAAGGAGCGACTGACTAGAGAGATCGGCTTCTGGGATAATAGATCTGAACAACTTAAGTTGGATGAAAAAGCTGGTAAGGTGAATGCGCGACTGCATTGGAGCGAGGCACGGCAACGAGCCGACAAGTTATACGCAAGATTGAAAAATCGGATGGAGCAGCTAGATCGAGATTCTCAAATTTCATCACTTCCGCCAGTTGTACTCGGAGGATTGTTAGTGATCCCTCAAGGCCTGATTGATAAAATGACCGGGCAGATCAGACCTAAAAGGGTTGATACTCTAGTCGTTGCTGCAAAAGCAAGGGAGATCATCATGGAAACCGAGCGTAAGCTTGGCTTCCAACCGACTGACCGTGAGTTTGAAAAACTTGGCTACGATATTGAGAGCCGTGATCCCAAGACGGGGGAACTTAGGTTTATTGAAGTCAAAGGGCGAAGAAGTGATGCTGAGGATATCACCGTGACGCACAATGAGATCCTCTATTCTCTGAATAAGCCAGACCAGTTCATCCTTGCAATCGTCCAGTTTTACCATGACGAAACTCCGAAAATCTCTTACATTAGGACTCCTTTCCGGTGCGAACCTGATTTTGGGGTCACGAGTGTTAAGTATAACTTGAAAACATTGCTGAGTAAAGCCAGCGACCCTCTTAAAGAACAGCATATCACGGCCTAACAACACTTCGATTTTACCCTCAGGCACTGAGTTATTCCTAAAATGGCGTTAACGAATTACGAGCGCGTTGGAAAAGCGCTTACCCTTCTAAAAGATGGACTCGGTCCCTTCGTGGATCGCGAAATCCATGCTGCAATCAAATCAAACAAGGTAGACACCTCTACTCTACGCCGGTTTGTCGAGGACCCTCAGATTGGCGACCATCCTGTTAATGAATGGGATGTAGCGGCATTGCTCAAAATTATGATGGCAACCTGGCGTGATGTATTCCGTGTAACTCTCGGACCAGCAGAACGTAGTTTTGTAAGTGAATTACTTGAGCATCGTAATAAGTGGGCACATCAAGAACAATTTTCAGGTGATGATGCGCTCCGGGTTCTTGACACAACTGGACGGCTATTAACCTCAATTTCCGCACCTCAATCTGCAGAAATTGAAAAACTCCGACTAGAACTTCTCCGTACTCGCTTTGACCAACAGATGCGAAGTGAACGACGCAAAATCACATCTGCTGTTGGGAAAGCATCTTCTTCTCTGAAGCCATGGCGTTTAGTGGCCACGCCTCACAAAGATGTAGCAAATGGACACTATCAACAAGCAGAATTCGCCGCAGATCTCTGGCAAGTTCATATGGGAGAAGGGAGTAATGAATACCTTGATCCAGTTGAGTTCTTCCGCCGTACATACTTAACGGATAGCCTCAGGGATATTCTATCCGGCTCTGTCCTCCGTATAACTGGCAAGGGCGGGGATCCCGTTGTGCAGCTCCAGACTAATTTTGGTGGTGGAAAGACTCACTCTATGCTAGCCCTCTACCATCTGTTTTCTGGTACTGGACTGAACCAGCTTGAAGGAGTTGATGTGATTCTGCGGAATCTTGATATTTCCGCACTCCCGACTGTTAAGCGTGTGGTTCTAGTCGGCAATAAAATTTCTCCAGGTAACCCCGTATCTAAATCCGACGGTACAATTGTACGAACTCTGTGGGGAGAACTTGCATGGCAGCTTGGAGGAGCGGAAGCATATCAGTTGATTGCCAAAGACGACGAACTTGCAACGAGCCCTGGGGATAGGCTACGCCATTTGCTAACAGATTATGGTCCTTGCCTCATTCTTATTGACGAGTGGGTTGCTTACGCGCGCCAACTCCATGATCAGAGTGACTTGCCTGCTGGTAGCTTTGAAACTCAGTTTACATTTGCTCAGGCGCTCACTGAAGCAGCAAAAGGAGTTAAAAATTGCCTCCTAGTTGTGAGCCTACCTGCATCAGATTCCTCAACATCCCCATTTCAGCAGGCGGATGACCTTGAGGTTGGAGGGCAGCGTGGTCGAGAAGCGCTGGATCGACTCTGTAATGTAGTTGGGCGTATAGAATCCTCGTGGAGGCCTGCAAGTGCGGACGAGGGATTTGAAATCGTACGACGACGACTGTTTCAACCGTTTACAGATCCGGATCAGTCTAAAGACAGGGATTTAGTCGCTCGTGAATTTGTCGAACTCTATCGCCGAAATTCCAAAGATTTTCCCCTTGAATGCCGAGAATCCGACTATGAAAAGCGCATTCGGGACGCATACCCAATCCATCCTGAGGTGTTTGACCGACTATACAACGACTGGTCAACACTTGTACGATTTCAACGGACACGTGGAGTCCTTCGGTTGATGGCAGCTGTTATCCACAATCTCTGGGAAAGGGGGGATCAGAGTCCTCTTATACTACCTGCTTCTATTGCAATTGACGAACATCAGGTGCTTTCGGAACTAACTCGTTACCTGTCCGATAACTGGACACCGATCATTGAAAAAGATGTAGACGGGCCTCAATCACTTCCCTCTAAAATTGATTCCGAGGTATCGGGTCTAGGCAAATATTCGGCTTGTCGTCGTGTTGCCAGAACGATTTACCTTGGTTCAGCTCCAATCGCTGGATCAGCACACCGGGGAATTGAAGATCGTCGTATTAAGTTGGGTTGTATCCTGCCGGGTGAACAGCAGGCTGTTTTTGGTGATGCACTGAGAAGATTGGCGGCAGATTCCACATATCTTTACCAAGATGGACAAAATTACTGGTATGATACGAGGCCAACAGTAGGAAAACTTGCCGCTGATCGTGCAGAACAGTTTGCACGGGAACCTGATCGGGTACAATCTGAGATAGAATCACAGTTACGTAGTGCACTCACTAACAGAGGTGGTTTCGGGAGTATCCATGTTGCTCCGAAAACTGGACATGACGTACAAGATACCCTTGAAACTAGGTTAGTGGTACTGGGAATTGACCATGTCTATCACAAAGATGGTGACTCGAAAGCAGAAATCCACGCAAAAGAGATTTTAGAGAGTCGTGGCACTTCTCCTCGCCAATATCGCAATGCGCTTATCTTTCTTGCCCCTGATCAAACCCGATTACAGGATCTGCAAGAAGCTACTCGTCGCTATCTTGCGTGGAAGTCCATCGTGGAGGAAGGTGAAGAACTTAATTTGTCTGGGCAGCAACTTAAGCAAGCAAAACAACGACGGGACTCATCCGCAGAAGCAGTAACTGTCCAAATACCGGAAACCTATCACTGGCTGCTTGTACCTGTCCAATCAGACCCTACCGAACCCATTACATGGGAAGCAATGCGTTTGCGGGGACATGGAGGGCTGGCCGAACGTGTTTCTCAGCGTTTGCAGAGGGAGGAGTATATGGTGGCGAGCTTTGCTGGTACACGTCTCAAAATGGAACTTGACCGAGTACCCTTATGGAACGGCAACCATGTAGAAATTCGGCAATTAGTTGAATACTTTGCTAAGTACCCCTATCTACAGAGACTTCGGGACTCAACAGTATTGCTCCAATCTATTGAGAATGGCTTGAGTCTGATCGGCGGAGATAATGAAAGTTTCGCGTATGCCGACAGTTTTGACGAAGGAACAGGTAAGTATTTCGGACTGAGAACACAGGAGGCAATTGCCATTTCCGACATTTACACAACAAGTTTACTGGTAAAATCCAGTACGGCAATTCAACAGCAGTTGATCAATGGCGGAGATGGAGGGACAAAACCACCTAAGCCTCCAATTATCAAGCCTCCGCCAGATCAACAAAAACTCAATAAGCGATTTTATGGATCTAAAGCCCTTGATACCACTCGAGCCGGTAGCGACGCTGGACAAATCGTAGAGGAGGTGATATCTCATCTAATAAAACTTGAAAATGCTGATGTATCCGTATCTTTAGAGATTACTGCTCATATACCAAACGGAACACCTATTGATACCGAAAGGACAGTACTGGAAAACTGCCGAACATTGGGCTTTGAGAAACAAGGATTTGAATCAAAATAGTCTTCTACGTGATCGCTGAATCCAAAAAAAATCCTGAGAATACTTGCTTCGAGGTATTCACCGAGATGGTATTTCGCCATCATCAGCGCATTTGGAAGCCGAGTACTCTAAAAGTGAACCGGTCACACCTTCGCAATCAGATTCTACCGGCATTCCAAAGACAATCTGTCAGTGAGATAACCCGACAAGATGTACAACAGTGGTTCACGAATCTACATGAAAAACCCGCTGCTGCTAACCGCTCTCTATCCATCCTATCCCTGATCATGCGTCAGGCAGAAATTCACGGTTATCGGACATTCAATAGTAATCCATGCTCTAGAATCCGGCGCTATCCATGCTCTGGTCGTGAGCGTTTTTTAACCTTCGACGAAATTCACAAGCTCGGCAATATATTGGACACTCATGAATCACGCTCGCCTCTTCCAGTTACGATAATCCGATTGTTACTTTTGACCGGTTGCCGCCAAAGTGAAGTTCGCACATTGCTCTGGTCAGAATATCGAGAGGGTCACCTGTTTCTACGGGACAGTAAAACAGGCCCTCGCACAGTCTGGCTTTCTTCTTCTGCCCGCTCCCTACTTGATACGTTACCACGCAGAAGTAGGTGGATGTTTCCTGCCAATGGAAAAACCGCTCCTTTGTCTGTAGAGACGCTATATCGATGCTGGAGAAGTGTACGAAATGAGGCTGGAATATCTGATGTGCGTTTACATGATCTCAGGCATAATTATGCCAGTTTCGCTCTTCGAGAAGGGGAGTCGCTACTTACAATTGGGCGTTTACTCGGGCATTTAGACCCAAGTACGACACTCAAGTACACTCATTTTTCTGATTCAATGGAACGCAGTGCTGTCGAAACCATTGGTAAAGCTCTTGATGTTGACCAATGTGCTCCCCAACATTAAATGAGTTTATAGCTGGTGCTTGGAAAAAAATTTGTTATAGCCCATGCAAAAAATCAACTCGCACACGCATAGACAGTGCTTTACGAACTCAACTACTCCCCGAGTTTGGAATCAAGCGTCTTGATCACATTGAATCGGTAGACGTTTTGAATTGGTTTGAGCGCTATAGCCTGACAGCCCCTGGAGGGGCAAATCGTGCCCTCGATATATTAAAGCAGATTTTTAATTATGCAATTGAGTGTGGTTTTATTCAAAATAATCCTACGAATGGTCTGAAACGAAATCCGCGCCTTAAGCTGACTCGATTTCTTTCTCGTGCAGAGATTCATCAGTTACACAAAATTTTAGATTCCCATTGTGGGCGGGATTCCGGTCAACAGCAAGTTGATATTATCCGACTTCTATTGTTTACCGGCTGCCGCAAGGGGGAGATCATACATTTGCGGTGGTCTGAATATCATGGAGATAGGCTATATTTGCATGATAGTAAAACTGGATCACGTACGGTTCACCTTAACACCCAATCCCAAGAAATTCTAGCCCGCCAGCCCAGAGTTAGTGACATCTATATCTTTCCGTCCCATCATGATACTTCTAAACCACGCTCCAGTGAGTTATCTCTGTGGCGAAAAGTGAAGCGAGTTGCTCAGCTTGAGGATGTCCGTCTACACGACCTCCGGCATACATTTGCCAGCCATGCAGTCATCAGTAAGGTCCCCCTGCCCGTTGTAGCACGTCTGCTTGGGCATAGTCGGGAGCACATGACCTTACGTTATGCACATGTCTGTGACCGTGAAACAGAGGAAGCAGCGGAACGGATCGGAACTGCTATAGGAGCCGTACTAAACTGTGGAAAATGACACGAAACACCATTCAATGGCTTCTCTATTGCAACTATTTTATGGCCAAGCTTTATATTAGGGAGGCGAACAGGAGTGCGTCACCGGTATTGCGTCAGGTCCCGACATGTCTAACTGCAACTGTCCTCTTAATGCTCAGATAGGCCTTCATTTTGAACCTAAAAAAGATTCTCTGAGTGTCTATTTGGCCACATTTCATCCGTCCCTTGATAATCGGGTAATATTCGCATCTTTTGGTACTTCCAGTCTTCAGAGTACTTTCGAAGAATGCTATCCAGCGAGAAAGATCATCCGCAATCATGCGGACGATCTTTTTGCTGTCAGCTTTGGTCAAAATAAAATCATGAAAGGTCAAAATGTAGATCGTCTCTACGGATTGACCGTCACCCCCTGTATATCTCATGCAATTGGAGAAAAACCGTAAGAAATTAATTGAAACTGCATTACCACTTGAATCTATCAATGAGGCTGGTGCACGAGAAAAATCTATCCGCCACAGTCATCCATCCACATTACACCTCTGGTGGTCTCGAAAGCCACTTTCGGTAGCTCGTGCGGTCATTTTTGCACAGATGGTGGACGATCCATCAGAGTATGTAGATGTGTTACTGTCTGATCCATCCAAGAAACGCGCGGCTCGTCTTGAAATGAGACGACGTAAGTCAAAGAGTTCACCCAGCGAAGAAAAT
>JAJECV010000145.1 GCA_022821875.1 Rhodothermales bacterium | reverse complement strand
ACCCGCTTCTGGTGGGGTTCGGGATTCAGACACAGGAGGATGCGCAGCGTCTGTCAAAACATACGGATGGCTTTATTGTCGGGTCTGCCGTAATCAAGCAAATTGAACAACTCTGGGCACGCCCTGACCTCTCATTAACCGAGCGGGGCAGACTTCTTGCCCAATTTGTGCATTCCCTCAAATAAATGGTTTTGATCATGGACAGCGGACGGGGATGTATTTGTGATTGCCCTGATTCAGGTAGGGATATTGGAACCAGTCTGGAGGAAGGAGATCATTCAGAATGCTCGGCCGGGGGCTGGCTTAAGCAGTCGGAAAAATAAAGTTATTATTGTCGTTGACAGATGCACGACATCTGTCAAAACATCCGGTTAGGCTTATCGTTGAACCCGAGGTGATCAGGCGGATGAAACAACTCTGGATTATTCTCGCCCTCTTACGAATCAGGCGCAATCGACTTCCGGCACGGTTTGTGCGCTCCCTCAAATAATCTGAAACCATAAATATTATGCACCGCTCCATTCTGCTGATTGCCCCGATTCTCGCATTACTGGGCTGTGGGGATGGTGGACTCCTTGGAGGAGACTACCGGCCTGATGCGACCGGCCTTGAAGGGCAGATTACCGTTGTGATTGATTCCTCTCTGTGGAGTGGCCCGACTGGTGAGGCGCTCCGGAATCATGTGGGCGGTGCAATTGAAACGCTTCCGTCCATAGAACCGGAATTTGATCTGGAACCGGTCAGGCTCGCCTCGCAGACCGCTCTGGATATGGCCCAAGACCGCAAGAATGTGCTTTTCGTGGGATTGATTACGGACTCAACCTCTGAGCAGAATACTCCTGAAAGCGAATATCTGAACATCCTGTTTCAGAATGACTCTCTGCGGCAGACGATCATGGCGGGCTCCCCTGCTCTGGTTGCCAGACCGAATCACTGGCGCAGAAACCAGCTTGTCTACTACCTGGTGGCCGGGTCCGAAGAGGACCTGATTCGATCCATCGAGACAAATTCGGACGATCTCAGATATCATTACAATCTGGTCTCCCGCTCTCGTCTTCATCGGGACATGTTTGATATTGGCCGTCAACACAGTATTGAACAGACCCTGATGAATCGGCATGGATTTGCGGTCCATGGGCAACATGATTATTTTATTGCCATTGACACCACGCAATTTGTATGGCTTCGCCGCTCCCTTACCGATACATGGCGAAGCCTGTTTGTCTATTACGAGGAGAATGCCGATCCATCAAAACTGAATGCAGAATGGATCGTTTCCGCCCGGGATGCACTGACACAGCGCTATATAGGCGGTACCGCAGGAGGATGGATCGAAGTGGACGGCCGCCGGCCGCTGACGGCGCAGGAAATCAACTTCAAGGAACGATTTGCCATTGAACTGCGCGGACTCTGGCACATGGTCGGCGAGGAGAATGGACGTAAATTTCCCTTCGGGATGGGAGGCCCCTTCGTAACCTATGCCTTCTATGATGAATCCAGCCGGCGACTTTATCTCATTGACGGGATGGTGTTTGCGCCGAACTTCCCCAAGCGTGAATTTATGCGACAGATGGAGGTCATTGCATATACGTTCCGCACCCTTGAAGAGCAGGAAGATGAGCGTGGTTAGCCGCTCCCTTACCCTCATTGTCCTCGGGGGTATGAGCAGTTGTTCTCCCGCGCCGAAAGAACTGGGAACGTTGCCGGCCGACAGCCTGATGATTGAGATTATGGTGGATATTCATCTGATCAATGCACGTGCTGAACTAGGATATGGAGGCCGTGAACTGCCGCTGGATACAATCATTGCCCGACATGGCCTTTCCCGAAAGGACTACGACCACCGGATCACCTTCTATACCGATCATCCCGACACTTATCTGGCCGTCTTGAATAAGGTAACCGAGCGCATCGGACAGGATGCCCGGCTGGTCTCCGGATATTAGCACAATCCGATCCAGACCACATGAAGACACCACGGGTCGCCGTCATCATCGTCTCCTACAACGGACTCCCCATTGTACAGGAATGTCTTCCATCCGTTGTGCAAACGAAATGGGACAATCTGCAAATTGTCTTTGTAGACAATCACTCCTCGGACGATTCTGCTGCCTGGGTAAACGAGCAGTTCTCCGATATTCAAGTCATCTCAAACCCGGACAACTGGCTGTTCAGCCGTGCCAACAATGAAGCGATCCGCCAAATTGAATGCGACTATGTGGTTCTGCTGAACAATGATGTCGCCGTTTCGGACGACTGGCTGGCCCCTCTGATCATGTATGCCGAAGCCTCTTCCCGCGTTGCAGCACTTCAGCCAAAAATTTTACAGTTTAAGCGCAGAGAGCATTTTGAGTACGCCGGAGCCTGTGGCGGATTTCTTGACCGGCTTGGATACCCCCTTGCACGCGGCCGTATTTTTGAGCACACCGAAGAGGATTCGGGGCAATACGATACCCCGGCAAAGATTGACTGGGCCAGCGGGGCCGCCCTTTTGTTACGACGAAGTGCACTGGATAAAGTGGGGCTCCTGGATGAGTTTTTTGGACTCCATATGGAAGAGATAGATCTCTGCTGGCGACTCCGCCGGGCAGGGTACGAAATTGGAGTCGTTCCCGAAAGCAAAGTTTTTCATATCGGCGGCGCCACCCTGGCAAGAACCAGCCATCGCAAACTCTACTACAACATTCGTAACAGCATCCTCATGCTGTACAAGAATCTCTCCCCCGCACAGTTCAGAACCGTATTCTTTCAAAGAATTATTCTGGACTATTCCATCGGGCTTGTCTGGCTGCTGACCGGGAAATGGCCACAGGCACTAGCCGTCCTCCGAGGCTACCTTGACGCACATAAAATGAAGTGTCAGTATTCTCCGCCAGCCCACGTAACAGCACGTCCCTCCTACCGGGGGCGAATTCTTCTGGATTACCTGCTCATGAGGCGCCGCCGCTTCTCCGATCTGCCTCCGGAAAAATTTGAGCATTCCATTTCCCGATGAACCCGCTCCATGGCGGCTGCCCTGAAATCCTCTCCCATTGCTCCGCTGTCTGAACACGTTCTTCGCCTGCCCTGTCGCACCACCGCCGTAACCGTCAGATACCGCCCAACCAATGACACAGCATCCAAAGAAATGACATCTATCCGCTCCGTCAGACCTTGCATCAGCCGCGTAAGCGATCCATTTGACGCAGTCGCTTGAGGTTTTGAGCCAGTACACGTACGGATAAGGTGAGAAAAATATACCCCAGCATCGGCGAAAACCTGAACAAAATGGATTCCAAAGACTGTCCATCCTGATCCGACCATCCCCGCAGTGCTCCCGCATTCCACAGCAGATAATAGTAGAGGATCAAGAGCAGCACAATCAGGATCCGTACGATTTTGAGAACGCCTGCCTGTCTCCCGGGGCTCCCATGAAACAGAAGGCTTGTCAGAAGAACGGGAGCCATCAGCATCAACCCGATTTCAACCACTTGAACCGTATCGCCAGAAGATGTGGAAGGATCAAAAAACAGAATCGAAAAGGCCAGTGCAGATAAAACCAGAAAAACTGTGTGGGTATGTCCCATCAGATCACGAAAATTTTAATCTCATTCCCGGTCCCCCTGTAAAATCACGGTTTGAAGCGATCCGGCAAAGGGGTCCATTAAATCGGTTGGTTCGAAGTTGCGTGGAATTGCAGACATTTTCGCTGTCTACCCAAAACGCAGGCAATCTGTTTCCATTCAGATCCCTGTTGACGGCCTGCCGCCATGAATATTTTCCATTATCCATCCGATTCATCTTCCAGTCAAAGCCTGATCTGCAACCTAGTTCACATCCCGCTGTATCAGCCGGCCATGCAATCTACAGGCCTACGGAAACACAAACTTGCCAGCCCGGGAGTTCTGTAAACAGACCAGCGAGAGACATCCACATCCATGGACATTTTAATTCCCCAAATCCAGGATAGCCTAAATTTAGGGAGCGACTGGATTATTGATCAGGTACTGTTCAATATTGAACAGCAGTCTGTCCTCTTATACATTTCGCATTCCGGCAAATTACTGACATGCCCTGAGACCGGCCAGAAAGTAGGGCCGCATGATCATACCCTGGAGCGTATATGGCAACATGTAGATCTGTGGGAATACAAATGCTTTATCCATTGTCAGATTCCACGAATTAAATCCCCCACAGGAATCAAGGTCGTCAAAGTCCCCTGGGGAGATGAATCCAGCCAATTCACCCATTCCTTTGAACATACCAAACCGGAGGTCACGGTACCAACAGACGATCACCGCAGTAACGCCGCGCCAGAATAGATTGGCATGTTCCTGTAGACGGCCTCCATCTCCTAAATGGCAGACTGAATTGACGCTCCCCGAAGCATCACCGGGCAGTCAACTGCGAATACGTCATGCACAATGATCGGTAACTAGCCGTACGATTTCATCTGTCATACCTTCGGTGGATGCCGTGCCTCCAACATCCGGGGTCAGACTCGTCCCCTCTGCATAGGCGCGCCATACTGCCCGTTCAATTCGCATTGCCGCCTCCGCCTCCCCCATGTGATGCAATAAAAGCGCGGAGGTGCGAATGAGTGCCGTAGGATTGGCTTTGGACTGCCCCGCAATATCTGGAGCGCTGCCATGAACCGCCTCAAATACAGCCGCGTCCTCTCCAATATTCGCACCCGGAACAATCCCTAACCCTCCAACTAGACCCGCACAAAGGTCACTCAAAATATCCCCGAAAAGATTCGTTGTTACGATACAGTCAAATGTATCCGGCTGTATGACCAGTTGCATGGCCATGTTATCCACAATCAGATGATCAAACTGAACCCCCGGGTAGTCTTGTGCAATACTGCGGGCTTCCTCCAGGAAGAGGCCTGTGGAAAGTTTCAGCACATTTGCCTTATGGACTGCCGTCAGCCGCCTGCGCTGATTGGCCGTCACCCACTCAAATGCATAGCGCAGGATACGCTGCGATCCCCTGCGGGTAATCCTTGCAATTGAATCTGCAATTTCAAGACGTTCGTCGTAACTCTCAATTCCCGAATAGAGTCCCTCGGTATTTTCGCGAAAGATCACAAGATCTGTGTCCGGGAACGGAGTTTTAATCCCGGGCAGCCGCTTGCACGGGCGCAGATTGACGAACAGATCCAGCTTCTGGCGGAGTGATACATTGACACTGCGGAATCCCCCGCCCACCGGAGTCGTGACAGGCCCTTTTAATGCAAGGCGATTCCTGTGAATGGAATTCAGCACCTCGTCCGGCAGGGGCTGCCCTTGTTTCTCGATCCCGGCATAGCCCACTTCTTCAAACCGCTCCCAGCGTATATTCACTCCTGCTGCCGCAATCACTTTACAGGTAGCTTCCGTGACTTCGGGGCCAATTCCGTCTCCAGGCACCAGGGTGATTGTGTACATCTCAAATAAAACTGTTGATTAGGTGGCACTGCTGACAATGAAACACAAAGAAAAAGGGTAGCGGCACACACTTGCACCGCTACCCTGAAGACTCCAGCCAACCGACATATCCAGCCTGTAGATATGAACACCTGGCGATTTAAATATTCGATATATCCCGTCTGGATGAGTAACTGATCCGGAGCGTTCCGGCCTTTCGGAGTTCGCCCTGCACATCCGTTACCACCCCCATCTCTGATTCCTCATCCACACGGAGCGACACGATCAGTCTCGGCTGCTCACTCAATTTCCGGTACATGATGGACCGTACGTTGGTCATATCTTCAATGACGGCATCATCAATCTGCACCTTCGTTTCACCAACCCGGTTTCCCGGCAATTTCTCCGGCCCCATCCATACATAGGATACGTAGCGTTTTTGTTCAATCTTCGTCAGGGCTTCCGCCTGCGGCAGAATGGTTCGCACCTGAACCTCCTGCTCCCGCAACACGGTTGTGACCATGAAAAAGATCAACAGCATAAAGATAATGTCCGGCAGTGATGCCGTAGAAATCTCGGGCTTAGCTTTAGATTTTTTTGCAAAATGAGCCATGATACTCTTCAGGTTCAGTTTCCAGGATCCGGTTCGGCCAGCGAAACCTGTGCCGGCCACTTCTCACGGATCTCGTTTTCCGTACCGCCCTCCAGATTAGACCGGTACTCAACATAATTGGCATGCCCCATGGATCGGGCCTCCGTATCCCAAATCTCGAAATATGCCATCCATACCTCATCAAGTGTCTGGATATAGAGATTGTACGGGGTTAAACGGTCCGTTTTGATCGACACGACCGCCTTGGAGGGAGAGTCCGAATAGCGTGCATCCGCGCCATTATTTTGAACGTGGGTCAGCACCTCACTGCGGATCTGTGCAACCGACGAGGGTAAATCCTCCAGAAGAACCTGCCCCTGTGCATTAATGAGAATCTTCAGCATGTTCCGGTCACTCACCGGCGGCGGCGGTGTCGTCTCATCCGGTTCCGGCGGCAAGGTCATTCCAATCCCGGTATCTACGTCAATCGTCGTGGTGACCAGGAAAAAGATGAGAAGCAAAAAGGCGATATCCGCCATTGATGATGTGGGGATTTCCGCACCCTGTCGCTTCTTTTTCTTGGCAAGTATACTCATTGCGATACGCGTCTAAAGATCAGGAAACAAGGTTCTTTACTCCTGAGACCAGAAGTGCAACAAGTGTCAGTACAAGCGAAATGACGATGGTCATAATGCCTGCATCCGTCCAGGTCGGCAATGCAAGCCCCAGAATCAGGAATAATACCGGCGGGACCGCAATAAACGCAAGCGATGTCATCTTCACCTTACCAAACATCAAACTGCGGACTCCAGATGCCAGCATGACCAGCAAACCGAGGCCGATCAGTGCAAAAACGATATAGAGGGCAATGTTAAGCATGAATTCTTGGTTTTTGGGGATCAAGCCCCCGATTAATGATCCCTCTTAAGAGGATGACTCCTTCATAACAAGAGAGTCAATCAACTCAATGGATGCCTCTTCCATCTCAACAACGATCCGGTCAATTTTGGATACCGCGTAATTGTAGAAGAACTGAAGAATAATGGCAACAATCAGGCCGAATACGGTGGTTAAGAGTGCGATTTTGATGCCTCGGGCCACTAGGCTGGGGGAGATATCTCCGGCCGCCTCAATCGCATCAAACGCCGCAACCATCCCGATCACGGTTCCCAGGAACCCAAACATGGGGGCTAATGCAATAAAGAGGGACAGCCACACCAGACCGCGCTCCAGAAAACTCATCTCAATAGAGCCATAGGCAACGACAGCCTTCTCTACCGCTTCAATCCCTTCATCCGAGCGCATTAAACCGGCCTGAAACACCGCAGCGACCGGTCCGCGTGTCGCAGAGCAGATCTCCTCCGCAGCGGATACCCCGCCCTCCTGCAATGCCTCCTTGACACTTACAATGAATTTGCGCGTGTTCACATCGGCAAGAATTAACTGAATCACCCGCTCAAATGCAATCGCAAGGCCGATGATCAGAATGATCAGTACGGGCCACATAAACTCGCCCCCCTGATTGAAATAGTTTACCAGTACATTAATCATGCCCTCATCTGCAGCAGCTGCTGCATCCTGAGCCAACATGACATTCCCGAAAAGCTTCATGGACTAATCCTCCAGAAAATTGATTAGAGTTTTAAGTGTTAAGTGCAAACGTTCCCTAATATACTACCTATTCAACAATCCTGCCAAACGATTTTCGAAACCAGACAGTTGCATGCAGGGCAGATCCATCAAGGATTTTCACTAAAGTTAATGTTTTCAACGGAATTTTCAATACACCTCCGTTATTTCTGTGCAAGACTTTCCGCTTCGAACCAAAGTTTCAAGGCCTCCTGCAAGGTACGGTCTTCTGGATGCATCACAGGGTAAAATGCTTCAAGATCAAAAAGACGCACCGCCAGTCTGGCTTTTATCCGCGCCTCAATATACGGCCTATCCAGTTCTATTTCCGCATTATCAAACGCATCTTCCTGTGTACCGATAGAAATTCCCCGTACTCGTGCATACTCCAGAAAGCCCTGATATTCGGCCTCTGGAATTTCAAACGACTCAAAAAAGGCATCCCGCTGACTTCCCCAGCGATCCGCCAGTGCCTCCCCTTCACGGTCATACCACATACGGGCATACGTATTCGCAACATCACGGCTCAAAACCTCACGCACAAAAAGCGATGCGGTATCCACATCCACGATAAAATCCGGCAGAATGCCCCCGCCTCCCATCACAGCCCGTCCGCTGACCGTTTCGTAGATCAGGGAATCTGGAATACTCTCCATGATCTCCTGCGCACTCAATAGCGCAGTGTTCGCCTGCATCTCACGCTTTGAAGTCAAATACTCTTCGCGGTCACCACCTGCATACGGGGTTTGGATTAATCTTCCCGACGGCGTATAATATCTGGCAATGGTTACACGCATTGCACTCCCGTCCGGCAAAAGGTGCTGTTGTTGTACAAGTCCTTTCCCGAATGTCCTCCGCCCGACAATCAATCCACGATCATGATCCTGCAGGGCCCCGGCGACAATTTCACTGGCCGATGCTGACCCCTCGTTCACCAGGACCATAATCGGCGCATCTTCAAGAAGCCCTTCGTCCGTACCATAAAATGAATGATTGGCATCTCGAATGCGCCCTTTCTGAGACACGATCAGTGCATCGTCTGGAAGAAATTCATCGGAGAGTCTCACCGCCATCTCCATGTATCCGCCCGAATTTCCACGCAGATCCAGCATCAGGCGCTGCATCCCCTGAGACTTGAGGCGATGGACCGCCTGGCGAAATTCTCGGTGTGTTGTTCCAGAAAAGCGGTTAATCTTAATAAATCCTGTGATATCATCAATCATATACGCCACATCCACCGCATACAGCGGTATGCGGTCACGTACAATGGTGAAATGGATTGGATCGGGGTACCCGGGCCGGATCACCACAATATCTACCGAGGTGCCGCGCGGCCCTTTCAGTGTGCGCTGCACATCCTCCGTCTCAAAGCCTATCGTGCTCTGTCCATCCACTTCAATGATTCGATCTCCTGAATGGAGTCCCACCTCCTCGCTTGGCCCCTCTGGAACCACACTGAGCACAATCAACGTATCCTGACCGCCCACTCCCTCAATAAACTCAAACGAGATTCCGATTCCCTCAAAGCCACCGCTGAAATCTTCCTCCACACGACGCATCGTCTCGGCATCAATATAGACCGAATGCGGATCCAGTTCGTCGAGCATTCCTTTCAAAGCATGTTCGGCAAGTGCCCCCGAATCTACATCCTCTACATAGCGTTCACTAATCACAAGGAATGCATGTTCAAGTTTTTTCAACGCATCCCTCGTATCGTCTGACGAACTGGACTCCAACTGCATGCCCAGCAGTACACCGGCAGCCAACACCAGGACACCAAACACTATTTTCGTGTGCGTATTCATAAGGATTTTATCTTGTCTGCGATAAGGTCATGGAGGTAACCGGACCCTGCAACCGCTGTGCGGGAAAATGGATCCAGTCCGCATAAGATAAACCGGAAAATTCTATTTGGAACGATCCATTCGCGGGGGAATCCATAAAATCGGGAAACTATGTCTGTGCGTAACCACGGGTTAGGGAGGGGAACCCGTACGTCCTAACATTGTCTAACCCGATCCGTAGCCGCATGTCACCGTCCCATGAGCACGCAATCCGATGTTTCCGCTCCCTGTCACCTATATCTGACCGGGATGCCGCCAAATATTTTCACGGACGTACAGAGGAATTGCAAAAGTCTGCTGACAGGATGAACGAAGCTACGGGGACAAATGGGGGTGCGATCTTCCTGATTCTGGGTGTGCTCCGTTCCGGCAAGACCGCACTGCCTGCCGAATGTCGCCGCATTGCGGAGGCAAAACAATGGCAGACCGCCCGTATCAAATCACGCGCCTTTTGGCATACGAATGTATTGCTGCAGCGGGCAGCCATCACGCATTTTCTTAACCTAATCCGAGCGAAAACTGACTTTGTATGGAATGATCTGGTGAAAACAATCACGGTTCACCTTAAGGATCAGGGCAAGACAGAGACGGTCGTCCAGACCGCCCTCCGCCGTGAAATACTGGACATGCGCAAGGGAGTTTGCCTGTTTCGATCCCATTCATGCGTAGCTGGTTCGCGGACGAGTATGGCCGTGGCCGAGAGATTCCCCCATAACCGCCGGGGACACAATCTCCGTTGGATACCGGACTGGTGCGCCGAGACGCGTGACCGCTCCTGAAGGCCGCATGTACCCTATACATCAACCCTCCAAGCCGATACTGCAGGAAGAATTTGACATGTCTTGTACTCCGATAGATCACCGCGTAAGGTTCCCTTTCGGCCACCGGACGCACCCGGTAAGGGCAAGGATTGGAAAAGAAGCCTTGCCCCCGATGAACGGACAAGCAGATCACCCGTTATCATATACAGACATAGTTTTCTGAAATTTGTATCCGTACTGCTATGACTTAGATGACAGACCCGAAGAGAATCCATCGCCAAATAACCGTGAATCCGGTGAATTGCCAGGTTTTTGCCGGTCGGGAACCTGCAACCGAGCAATATGCAGATACATCTGCCTGTCTTGCCTGCTACGTGATTATTCCAGACAATGATCTGGCCTCTTGCAAAATTCTCAATCTTTATGGTTTTTTGTTCACCCAAGAGCGCTTTTAGTCTGGATTATTAATTTTGCAAGAACCTCTTATCTGTATGAGACTGGTCGGCTGGATCTTCTTCTGGGGTATTATCTTCTTTGCCGTTATCGGTGGAGTATGGCGAAAAATGTATGACTGGAAATCACGCTTCCCCGATCAACTGGAAATCGCCGGTCTGGAATCTCCCGTGGAAATTCAATGGGGCGAATTTGACACTGCTCAAATTCAGGCGAATTCACTCTCGGATGCACTGGTAGGACTTGGCTATGTGCAGGGACGACTGAACGGCTGGACGATTGCCCTGTGGAGACAGGCGGCTCTGGGAAAATTAAGTGACTGGTATGGGGCGGATGCAATTGAAGCGGACCGGCTGGTTCAGCTTCTGGATCTATCGGGAAATGCACAGAATGCCAGCCGACATCTGCCCCCTGAGGAAGCAGGCCTGATGGCCTCATTCGGAAAAGGGATTGATCTTGCATGGCAGGATACCGATTCTATGCACAACTTTTTTTTACAGAACATCCGTCCTGAACCCTGGGAGCCGTGGCATGCGCTGGTGGTCGAACGGTTGATTGCCTGGATGAGTACCTCTCCTGACTCTCTGTGTCTACTTGGAGAACCCATCTGCGCCGGCACCGCCAGGCTTGACTCTATGATTCTTGTGCATGGCCTGGCATCCAGCAGTGCCTGGCTTCTTCCCACTTCACGGGGGGCAGTATTTTATCAGCGCCATGTACTCGGCAACTCGACTGCACCGGTTTTTCAGGATGTTGCTCTGAAGATTGCCAATGAACCGGAGGTGTACGGTGCTTCACTGATTGGAACCCCGTTTTTCCCTGCGGGAAAGATGGGAACCCGTGCTTGGTCCATTCTCCTGCATTCCCCGAAAACAATTCAACCTGCTGGTTCTGGATTGAAACGTGAACGACGTTTCTCTTTTCGTGATCGAGAAGAAATCGTATACTACCAGAAATCTGACAGTACCCTTCGCATAGATGGCGCACCGAAAGAATTGGCCTGGAGTGGATTTGGAACCGGAACGGATGCTCAAACTTGGTTTGCGCTGTTTCGCAATCAGCCGGCCGGTTTTCAACTCTGGCGTGGAGACGGGATTCTCATGTCTTCAGACAGTTCCTGGACGGTGCTCGGTGCGCCAAATTTCGTGTTTCCTCTCCATCGTTCCGGCTTCGTGATCAGCAATGACTCTTCCGCTGCATACAGTGCCTACTACCTCAATCAGACAGATCCCGACTTAACCGACCCATCGGACTGGATTACCGACACCTGGAGCGCATGGGTCGAAAACACCTTATCCGAAGAACTGGATTCTCTGCGCATTCCCGAAAATGCACCGCCTCTGGTTCAGTCTGCGCTGGTCTATCTTAAAAACTGGAACCATACGTTTGAAGGGCAAAGTATTGGCGCGACCATTTATAACCAGTGGAGTATCTCTGAGGGATCAACGCGGGAAATTGCGTTCTATCGTGCTGTAGATCAGTTGGCACAAAGGTTTGGAACCGATCAAAGCCAGTGGCGCTGGGAGCGCGTGCACACCGGTCACTATCTGTTCACGCTTCATGGCCGTTCCGGCAGCAGGATACATGCACCGCTGACCTTCCCCCTGATCGGGCACCAATCAACGATGCACTGGGGCGGGAATCGTGCTGCCGCTGCACCGGCCATCTGGGAAGGCTGGACACGGGATGAATCTGGCACCCCTTATTTTATACGCAGGCAGCGCCTGAACCTGCATCAGCCGTTTGGACGGTATCTTTTTGATCATGCTGATTATTCTGTATTTTCGCTACCCGCCCCGCATCTAGACTCCACAGTTCTCGTGCCGGATGATACTGAATGACTGGTATTTTGGAATTGACGCGGGTGCAACCAAAACACGTCTCTGCGCCTGTTCAAGTGCAGGTGACGAAACCCTGGAACTCCTCGGAGGTGCGGCCAATGTTCTTCGGCAAGGCGCAGAACAGACCGCTTCCGTTCTGTCTTTGCTTATTAATGATGCCATGAACAGGCTCTCCGGGGGAACCTTGCGAGCAGTTCATGCCGGAATTGCCGGTGCCAGTGATCCAGCAATCCAGAAAGATCTGGTTTATCGTATCCGCCCGCTCATCCAGTCTGAGCATTCTTTTTATCTGACCATATCCCATGATGGTGTGATTGCACTAGAGGGGGCTTTCGCCGGACAAAACGGCCTTCTGTTCATTGCCGGCACAGGAAGTGGGGTGATGGCCCGGACGGGCCCCGGGGGCTCGGACTTTGACCATATCGGAGGCTGGGGACATGTAATTGGGGATGAGGGCAGCGGACATTCCATTGGCAGGTGTGCATTGGCCGCCATTGGACATGCATTGGATGGCGGCCCTCAAACCCTGCTCACCCAATTCGTCAAGCAGCATCTGAACATTTATGACCGACATTCTCTTCTGTATACAATCGGCCGGTCGGACTGGAAATTCCAAAAGGTGGCTCCCCTTACCCTGGAGGCGGCCGAACATGGAGATCATGTGGCCACTTCGATTGTGCAACAGGAAACCGAACGGCTAGCCCGACAGGCAAAGTGGATGCTCATGAGACATCCAGCCCTGCCTCCCCGATACACAGTCATTGGGGGACTGAGTAACAACGATTTTTACGTAGAGCATCTCTCTGCAGCCATGCAAACGATCTGGCCTATCGCAAAGTTTGCTGCTCCCCAGGCCACCCCTGCAGAGGGCGCAGTTCAGATTGCCATGCGGCAATCTACCGATTCTGGCGCTCTTCAATCAGGGAGTCAACCACCGTAGGGTCTGCCAGTGTAGAAGTATCTCCTAACTGGCTGTAATCATTCTCCGCAATTTTACGAAGGATACGACGCATGATCTTTCCACTTCTCGTCTTGGGTAACGACGGTGCAAACTGAATAAAATCCGGTTTTGCAATCGGGCCAATCTGAGTACGAACATGCGCAACCAATTCCTTGTGCAATGCATCCGAGGGGGCATCACTTGCATTGAGCGTAACATAGGCATAAATTCCCTGTCCTTTGATCGAGTGCGGAAAACCAACCACGGCCGCCTCGGCGACACTTTTATGCGAAACCAGTGCACTTTCAATCTCCGCCGTCCCCATTCGGTGGCCACTTACATTTAACACATCGTCAATTCTGCCGGTGATCCAGTAATATCCATCCGTGTCCCGTCTGCAGCCATCGCCGGTAAAGTATTTTCCTTCGAATGTGGAAAAATAGGTCTGCACAAACCGGTCATGATCCCGATACACCGTACGGGCCTGACTCGGCCATGAGTCTTTAATTGCCAGAACGCCTGCGGCTTCCCCCTTCAGCACCGTACCGGCGTTATCCAGAATTTCCGGCTGAATCCCAAAGAAGGGAACGGTAGCGGAGCCTGGCTTCGTGGGAATTGCACCGGGCAGCGGCGTAATCATGATCCCGCCGGTTTCGGTCTGCCACCAGGTATCCACAATCGGACACTGCCCATTCCCGACAACCTCGTGGTACCAGCGCCAGGCCTCGGGATTGATCGGTTCACCGACTGATCCCAGAAGACGCAGGGAGGATCGGCTTGTCTGTTCTACAAATGAATTCCCTTTGCTCATGAGTGCGCGGATGGCCGTGGGGGCCGTGTAAAACTGATTTACCTGATACTTGTCTACGACCTGCCAGAAGCGGGACGCATCTGGATAGGTCGGTATGCCCTCAAAGAACACCTGTGTTGCTCCGTTGAGGAGCGGCCCGTACACAATATAGGAGTGACCTGTAATCCATCCTACATCCGCCGAACACCAGAAGACATCCCCGGCGTGATAGTCAAATACAAGTTCATGGGTCATGGATGTATACACCAAATAGCCGCCTGTCGTATGAAGCAGCCCCTTTGGTTTTCCGGTGGATCCAGACGTGTAGAGGATAAACAGAGGATCTTCCGCCTTCATGGATTGCGCCACATACTCTGTGCTTGCCGCGGGCACATGTTCGTGATACCAGTGATCCCGGCCGGCCTCCCACGAAATTTTGCCCCCCGTCCGCTGCACGACGAGGACAGATTCCACTTCCGGGCAGCGTTTTAATGCCGCGTCCACATTTTTCTTCAGAGGTACCCGCTTCCCTCCCCGTAATCCCTCATCCGCCGTAATCACAAAGGTGGAATCGCAGTCCAGAATTCGATCTGCCAGCGATTCTGGCGAAAACCCTGCAAAGACGACCGAGTGTACCGCCCCGACTCTGCTGCAGGCCAACATCGCCACGGCCGCTTCGGGAATCATCGGCATATAAATTGTGATGCGGTCCCCTCGCTTAACTCCCATAGAACTCAGAACATTACTGAGTCTGCACACCTCGCTGTGAAGTTCGTGATACGTCAAATACCGCGGATCCTCCTCAGGATTATCCGGCTCCCAAATCAGGGCCACCTGCCCTCCCCGATCCGCTAGATGACGATCCAGACAATTATAGGATGCATTTAACTCGCCATCTTCAAACCATTGGATATGGACATCCGAGGATGCATAGGATACATCCCGTACGCGGGTAAACGGCTTGAACCAATCAATTCGCGCACGCGCCTCTGCGCTCCAGAATCGCTCGGGATCGGCAATTGACGCTTTATATTTTGCCAAATATGTATCCTGGGAACGCACATGCGCCCTTCTACTGAAATCAGCAGAGGGGGGATAGAGATCGGCCGGGGGTTCGGATTTGGGGTTAGACATAATGTATCTGATGTATTGATTCTGTAGTTGACTCCAACTTAGTCAGCACTGCGCTGGCAAGTTTATTTCTTTGGTTTCTGTCTGTATGGAGGAGCAAGGTGCTTTGCAAAACCGCAACGGATGGTACCCCGCCATGACACGAATTCAGACTGGCACCTCTCATCGCCTGGGGAATTCCCGCCCGGCCTTCCCCGCCCTTTCCATGACCCGCTGCCCAATTCTGAACAGAGATTTTCCCTGCTGTGATCTTCATGTTTTATCGTGAGTATTGATCCGAACCTGCTTCGGCATTCTATTCACCGCACTGCCCTTAATCAGGTCATGTTTCTTGAGATGCGGCCTATTGTGGCAGAATTTGCTTTCAGTATTACTGCGTTGCATGTAGAACACATCCTTCTCTGCCCGCTGCGCCATATGCAGGCTTTGATTCAATACCATCCTGTGCATAGTGTATTGTAATTGGCCACTCATTCGGATCAGGGTTCCTTCGCAGTACTGCCCAGCATAGATGGCAACCGGGTCTTCCATTCACTCATCATGACCAGTTCGCAATGCATTGTCTGCCCGCTGTCTGTAACCAGCTCCAGTTCGCCTGCGGGCGTACTATTTTCCCAGGCATAACTGCTGGACAGGAAATTCAGCAATTCCCGTTTGTAGTCTGTATCAAGGTTGTCAAGGTGATCTCCTTTGGTCTCGATAGCAGTAATGCGTGAATCATGGCCTCCACTCTGAACAGCAAAAATAAAGTCAGGATACACCTTGCCTTTCTTCCACCCTTGAAGTCCGTAATCCGAGCGGGCAACATTGCGATGCCACCATGTTAATGCTGTTTCTCCATCAAGATATACGGCGACATCTTTCTCCTCCTGGTTGAATTCTGACTCATACACCGGTTCAAACAGACTCCTTTCCAGAAGCCCACCATGTTTGTTGGCAAGTAACTTCTTACCACCTGACAGGCTTGCGGGAATTTTTCGGGGCATTTTCCAGTTATGCCCGTCAAGGCGCAAACGAAACTGAATCTCCCCATCCCTAACCCGCCTCTTAAAGATTGATTCTGCCTGCAGATCACGTTCCTTTTCTAACTCCCGACGCAATTCTTCAATAATCAGTGCGGAGATCCCCCCAAGCATTTCGTTATCGAAATTCCGGCTGCGAAGACCGTCAAGTAATCGGCCTATAATCTCACGTCCCACGAAGGGATTCCAGACAATATCCAAAATTCTCTGAACTGCATAAACTGGATCAAGGGCCGTATATCCAGAACTTGAAGTGATCCCCTCGGATCGAATTAGTTCTTCATCATCCGTTAAACTTATCCGTTGCAGTTGCGCATCAACAGGTTGTGCATTCTTTGGAATGGCCCTTGCAATAGAATCAGGGCTATATCCATGCCAGTTAATTTGCGCCAGTACATCTGCCTCATAGTCAAGTTCGCGTACCTCACCTCTGTCCACTGCCATAACCTTCGGCAAAAATATTTCCATGGATTGAAACTTGGGACGGCGACCAATCCGTCTCAGTCCAGTCTCTGAACTGTCATTATGATCCTGACTTACCTGAATGGAAAGATCCCCCAGTCCATCTTTCTCCAACCCCTTCTTGATCGCACTGATGACTTCGGCGGTCTTCGCATAATGCGTAACCACATAGCATTCATCCAGTGCTTGGTTTCCCGTCTTCACTGCATCCGGCTGGCGAAGGATACGGCCAACCAGTTGTGTTAACGCATTCTGGTTAGAACTCGCAGCAAGGGTACACAGGATATAGGCAAAGGGGCAGTCCCATCCCTCTTGCAGGGCCTGCTTTGTGATAATGATTCGAGTCTGATTTGCCGGAGATAACAGATCCTGATTCTCCGGCTTACTCAGGTCATTCTGCTCAGATGTCTTGATCGCGATCTCGGCCTCATCAAAGCCGGTTGTCAGAAGCCACTCTTTCACTTCATTACTGTGAACATAGTTGGTCTCCCGCTGATCTTTCCCTGTGCGTTCCACCTGAACAAGCAAAATTGGTCGGATATAGCGGTTCGTATCTGCCTGAAATTGGTCAGCATGAACCTGAAGTTCTTTGAGTTTGGTTAATGCCACATTCAACGTGCTACGCCAGTCATTACCTTGACATGGATTGAGAGTAAGCGGCATCTTGATCATATCTTCACGATCCAGATCACGCCCGGTAACCTCAACCAAAAGATTGGCATATCGCCCAGATCTTGGATTTCGCCCACCACGCGGCTTTACGTCCTTCGGGGTTGCCGTGAGTTCAAGCACAAAACACGGATTAAACCCATATAAGGTTTCAAAGGCAAGTTCAGAAATTGCTCTATGCCCTTCGTCCACAACCACCACGGGACGAATGATCCGCAGTGCATTCCCAAGTGAGTCTTTCACTCGCAGAAAAATATCCCCGCCGTAGGTTTCGAGATTTGGGATCTCAACTTTAAGTTGTCTATGCGCCTGCTCTTCGCCTTCTGGCGGGAAAAATCCATGCACATCTCCCCGATCCCGAAAAATCTTCAATAACTCCCTGTTCCTTCGATTTGCGGATGGCAGCATCAGGAGCATAACACAAAGATTACCTTCTAAATCCCGTGCATTGAGAGGAGACATCTTCTCCATGATTTTGACGCGTCCAGCGGCGGCGCGATCAAGCATTTGCCGATATGGATGCTGACGATTCTTAAATGCCTTCAGCGTCTGCGTATAAATCGCCTCATTGGGGACGATCCACAATACAAATCCAGAATTCGATGAAAGATATTGGCCCATAATTTTGGACACACCAGATACAGCCAGAAACGTCTTGCCACCTCCTGTTGGCACCTTGAGTACCACATTTGGAACTGCATTCCCACATCCATCTTTCCGCTCTGAATAGGGGATGTGTGTGCGGGAAGTGGGCAGGCTGCCCGCCTTTTCCATCCTCTGCCAAGCCTGCCGGGTAAAATCCGGAACAGAAATTCTCACATCTGGATTTTCGGCCGCAACTTTCGCAGTCTTGTCCGTCTCCTGCTTCTCCTCCTTCAGGTAACGGAGATGCGTGTCAAGTACATTAAGCACCCGGTCCTGATATTCCAAATGGCGAAATCTCATTTTTATTCAATTCTGCGGAACTTCATAAAGTGAAAATGGCAACGGCACGAATTCAACCGGAATCTTTTGCTCTGTCAACATTTTCTGACTCACATATTTAGCAGGAGCAAAAACTAGATGTCGTTTATCTTGGTCGTGAGATGCAAATCCTCTGGCGCGGGAAAGTGTGAGTGCGGCTTCCGGGGACTTCAGCCAATCCAGATCAGGTCTGTATAGTAACCAGACATGTTGATCACCGGTGGTTCCAAGATAAAATTCTTTTTCCTGCACTCCCCCTACATCTAGAACTTGGTTCGTAGCCATATGGAACAATACTGAACCAATTCCCACAAAGGTGGGCAGTATTTCTCCGGTTAACAGTTTCTCTACACTCAAAGAATCACCGAGCCTGCAAAAAGTAAACATGCCTCCCAATCCTTCACTATGCCCCTCAATCTCTTTCTCACCGACCACGATGAGTTCCCTTCCAATCACCTTCTTACCGATACGATCATATTCATGATGGTGCATATCTTCAATTGATGCAACCCGGTCAATCAGCTTACTTGAATTCTTCAACTTTGTCCATGTAATGTTTTCCCGCATCAACTCCGTCTTCTGTACACCGGTGTAGTCATATCCATGAATCACCCTTCGAATACGTTCAGCCGTCGTTCGGTTCGCATAGTCTTCGCATTCCACGAGAATAAACCTGCGGTCTCCTCCATCCTTTTTATTTAGGGACAGGACTGCATGGCCCGTCGTTCCAGATCCTGCGAAAGAATCAAGGATAAGTGCATTCTTGTCCGCCCCGATGCTAATGATCCGCTCCAGGAGTCCGAGTGCCTTGGGATTATCAAACAGGACTTCCTGATCATGAAAAATTTCTTTGAGCAGTTTCCTTGCTCCGTCAGTGTGCCCAACTTCTGTGTAGGGCCAGACTGTACGTGGAACTACGCCTTGCTGAACATCGCTTAGATAACGTTTTAATCGCGGCACACTATTTCCGCCTGAAGGAAAGTAAATGCGATTTTGCCGTATCCACTCCTTCACAGTTTCTTTACTCGTTACCCAACATCTACCGGCCGGTGGACGATGCCTTTCCCCGGTCTCTGGATTCTCAATCTCATAGTCATAGGCCGCCGAATAGGTCTTAACGCTTAAATCTCCGGATTGCCAAGGGCCACGCCCATCTTGGTCATCGTGACCATAAGCCTTGTTCTGTTTTTCACCCCGCGGCAGCAGGCGGCGTGACCACCCGGGCCTGGCGTAGCAGACGACAAAATCGTGATCATCCGAAAATCCCTTTGCGTCATTGGACGGCGAGTATTTCTTTTGCCAGATGATATTGCTTACGAACTGATCACCCCCAAAGATCTCATCCATCATCGCACGCAGCCGATGCTGTTCGTGATCGTCAATTGAAACAAAAATCGCGCCGGTTTCAGAAAGCAATTCGTTCAACAGCCTAAGACGCGGCCACATAATACAACACCATTTCTCATGTCGCAATCCATCTTCAACGCCGACAGGATTCGCATCCAGCCATTCACGAACCATGGGCGCATTTACATTATCATTGTAGCACCAATTCTCACGCCCGGTATTATAGGGCGGATCAATGTAGATACAGTCTACCTTTCCGGCGTACTGGGGCAGAAGTGCCTTTAATGCATGAAGATTATCGCCATGGATGATGAGATTCCCGGTCAGACTAGGTTCTCCAACTCCTTTGTCAGGATGAATTTCAAGTGGTCTGAATGGTACTGCTAGATGGTGATTGTAGACAAACTCCTTGCCCTTAAAGACGATCTCGCTCATGATTCATTATTCAATGCTCTGCAAACAACAGGATAGCCCAAAGACTTAGATGGGTATGCTACACTTGTGTTAAGATTTTCCTTCATGGATTTTGTATTTGACCGAGGCCTGCGCACCGCACGAATCCGAATCATTCAGGATCCGTCTGCGATATTCCCATTGAGGTACAGCCCAAGATACAAATTCCATTCCAGCCGAGAGACACCTTACTGCAAAAAATATTCTTGATGAACCTTGATCCAGCCGATACATCCGCGGAAAAACTCTTTCTCACCTGCGCTTCCTCTTCAGATTGGGGCTTCCATGTTTCTTCTGAAGAACTACTTATAGGCATCTGAAACCCCTTTACTACGGCATGTGTCAAAGCGGGCGAATACTCCTTTAGCCATGCCGCAACCGTATCCCTGTGCGTTTTATACCACTTGCAGAGATCAAACTGGGAAGTTCAGGATTTCCCCGTTTCACTGTGAACGTCTTTGCCTGTGCCAGCGCAGCATTCCAGAGATACCAGTTGGCTCCCGCCAGTTTATTCCGGAACGAAGCGGGGGCATCTTGTCGCCTCGCAGAAGAAAGCAGATGTCTACATACTGCCGTGTCACTGAACCCTCGGCGTACTCTGTCTTACAATCCCTGACGGGCATGGCATCAGGCGAAGGATGCTGCGCAGGTAATTGGGGATAGCGATCCTGTGTCCCGATTGCCTCCGTTCTATACGTCTGACCGGAAAACAGTCTCATCTTGGGCTGCAGTTTCGGTTAATTCGCTTTTTATGCTGATTTCAGAATTCACACAGATCATCATCTCATGCTCCTTATCCTGATATTCCTGACGAAACTCTGGTTTCCTTTTCCTGATTATATTTTTGTCGGCGGGCAAGGAGGATACGCCTGCTATAGAATTCCCGCAGTCGTTGTCGCCCCCAGTGGTGATGTACTGGCATTTGCCGAAGGGCGCAAAAACAGTTGCTCGGACACGGGCAATATTGACCTTGTATTTCGAAGATCCATTGATCAGGGACGTACATGGGGGCCGATCCAGCTCCTTTGGCACAAAGAAGGGTATACCGTTGGAAACCCTGCACCGGTCGTTGATCAGGAGACCGGCGGGCTTTTTCTTCTGACAACGCACAATCTGGGAACAGATACTGAGCCGGACATCATCAATCAGACCTCCGAGGACACGCGCCGCGTCTTCGTCCTCTCATCTATGGATAGCGGCCATACATGGACGGACCCCAGGGAAATTACACAGGATATCAAGAAACCGGATTGGACCTGGTACGCTACCGGCCCCGGATCCGGCATACAACTTACACGCGGACCTCATAAAGGGCGGTTAATGGTTGCATGTGATCACATAGAAGCGGCAACCAAACACTACTACTCCCATGTTATCTACTCTGATGATCATGGGAAAACCTGGGAACTTGGCGGAACGACTCCGCAACATCAGGTGAATGAATCTGAGGTTGCCGAATTAAGTGATGGCCGCATCTTACTGAATATGCGCAACTACACTCCCAGCGAACGCTATCGAAAGATTTCTCACAGCAGTGACGGTGGAATGACCTGGAATGACCTGGTTGCAGACTCCATGCTGGTTGAGCCAATTTGTCAGGCCAGCCTGCAGCGCTACTCCTTTGCAGAGGAAGGACAGAATGTACTGCTGTTCTCCAATCCTGCCAGCCAAACCAGACGCGAACGCATGACCCTCCGGGCCAGCTTTGATGACGGGGTCTCCTGGCCGGTCTCACTTGTAGTCCATGAGAGCATGAGCGCGTATTCGGATATCGTACGGCTGCCTGATGATCGGATTGGGCTGCTCTACGAAGCCGGACCAGACCATCAGCATAGCTACTACGGAATTGCATTTGAACGCATTCCGCTGGATGCGCTTCAATAGGACGTAAACAATGACGCTAGACACATATGGCAACGTTACGGGGCGCTTACCACCAGGAGAATCTGCACACAGGTTTCCGTTGGGATTCAGATCTGTGTGTCATGTTCGCCCGGCTTTGATGCAGTGCAGACCAGCAAGACGGATAAACATCGAACTATTGAACGCCAAAACGATGGGTTCAGAAACAACCGGTCGTCAAACCGTTGAAGCCAGAAGGCAACCAAAATGACCGGTGAGTTATCGGGGCAACCGGGCAAAACAAAATGGATGTATTGGTGTCTTATCTCTGAACTTCCCTCCTGCAATCCTCACCAGAGGACAAGTTCAGGCATGACAAAAATATCCTGCATGCGAGGTTGCAGCGGCCGCACTGAACACAATTCTCCCTTCAATTCTACATCAATGCCGTCTTGATCTTATATTATTGCAGAAGATCATGCCTATACCCTACGATTTTTCTGCGAATATGCGATCAGGCCTCACTAATGCCCGCCATTTGCCCGCACGGACAGGTGGTGAATCCCCAGTACATGTCATCCTGATCTGCCTCCTGCTGTTGGTTGGAGCCTGCTCCTCCAGACTTGAATCATATCCTGATCTGCATACCCAACTCCCCGATCATGTGGATTACAATTTTCATATTCAACCGCTATTGTCGGATCGATGCTACGCCTGCCATGGCCCGGATGACAACGCACGGGAAGCGGACCTGCATCTGCATACCGAAGAAGGGGTACTCGTAACTGAACTGCAATCCGGCGGTCGTGCAGTTGTACCGAAGAGGCCGGGACGCAGTGAACTGATGCGCCGTATCACATCCCGTGATCCCGAAACCGTTATGCCCCCGCCTGAATCTAATCTGACCCTGTCCGATTACGAAATCGCCCTGATTGATCGCTGGATCAAGCAGGGTGCCGAATGGAAGCCTCACTGGGCATTCATTCCACCCACACTGCCTCCACTCCCTTCGGTGCAAAATGCAACATGGCCCAGAAATGACATTGACCGTTTCGTACTGGCGCGCATTGAGAGGGAAAGCCTCAATCCTTCCCGAGAAGCAGATCGTGAACGACTGTTACGCCGGGTAACCCTTGACCTGACCGGACTGCCTCCAACACTTGAAGAAATAGACAGTTTTCTGAACGATCCTGCACCGGGTGGTTATGAGCGTGTCGTAGATCGCCTCCTGGGCTCGGATGCCTACGGAGAACGTATGGCTACCGAATGGATGGATCTTTCCCGATATGCCGACAGCCACGGCTACCATGCAGACGGGATCCGGACGATGTGGCCCTGGAGAGACTGGGTCATCCAGGCTTTCAACGAAAATATGCCTTACGACCAGTTCGTGATCTGGCAGCTGGCCGGTGATCTGCTGCCGAATGCATCCCGCGAACAGATTCTGGCGACCGGATTTCATCGGAACCACCCCATGACCGCTGAAGGCGGTGTCATTGACGAAGAGTATCGACTGGAATATGTCGCCGACCGTACAAATACAACGTCACGGGCATTCCTGGGACTCACCATGGAATGTGCACGCTGTCATGATCATAAATTTGATCCTGTATCTCAGGCAGAATACTTTCAGCTCTCTGCATTCTTCAACAACATAAATGAACTGGGGATGACGGGGGATGATGGCAATGCAGGACCACTGCTCATGATTCCCACCCCTGATGAGGAAGCCATACTTCAGGAAAAGCGTGACCGAATTCACGAACTGGAGACCGCGTTGGGCACAAGATCCAGGGAAATTCGCCGGAAAGCGCTGCATTTAGAGGTGCAAATGCCTGCAAATGCACTTGATGTCAAACTGGCTACGTATTTCCCGTTTGACCAGGTGTCAAGCGATGCAACCCCAAACAGGGCACCGAACGGTAAAGAGGGCAAAATCGGAGGGGGCACTCTGACTTTGGTTGACGGCCTGTCAGGCAATGCCGTGAATTTTGACAGCGACTACGATTTCCTTGAGGTTGCAGAAGCAGGAAATTTTGAGCGGATTGATCCATTTTCCGTCACCGTCTGGATCCGCCCCGACACATTGGGGGCCTATACAAGAATTGTGGGCAATGCATTCCACAAGAATACCTACTGGCGCGGCTGGGAGGTATACCTTGACGGTCTGAATCATCTGTCCGTCCGGCTCATTCACGCACTTCCACATAATTACCTCCACATCCGTTCCGAAACACCGGTTGCAGTTGACGACTGGACACATGTCGCATTCACGTATGACGGATCAAGTCAGGCGAGCGGTGTTCAACTTTATTTGCAGGGACAGCAGGTTCCGGTCAGGATTGAATATGATCATCTCTATAAGAGCATCCTGCCGGTAGATGGACTCTATCGTCTCACCAGCCGGCCACTGCGTATCGGGCGGAGTTACCGGGCATTCGGGGGCGATGACGGCATCTTTCTGGGAGACATGGATGAGTTAAGAATCTATGCCCGGCAACTCACAGACTCTGACATCGCAACGCTGGCCCATACCTCCGTACAAGGGGATGAGTTATCTGTATTTTTAAATTACTACGATCATCCCTACCAGAGACTGCTGCAGAAACTCAGGGAAGCGCGGGCAGATGAGGAGGCGGCAGTCAACGAAATAATGGAGGTCATGGTGATGGAAGAGATGGATGAGCCAAGGGCCACCCATGTCCTTGAGCGCGGTCTCTATGATCAACCTCGTGAACTGGTTTCCCCGGGAACCCCGTCCGTCCTTGGCAGCCTGCCGGATCATGTGCCTCCTACCCGCCTCGGATTCGCCGAGTGGCTTTTCAGGCCTGAACAACCACTGACTGCACGCGTCACAGTGAATCGGTACTGGATGATGTTCTTTGAACAGGGACTCGTATCTACGCCGGAAGACTTCGGGTATCAGGGTGCACTGCCCTCACACCCGGCACTACTGGATTATCTGGCCGTCTCGTTTGTAAACGACGGCTACGATCTCAAGGCGCTCGTCAAATCAATGGTCATGAGTTCCACCTATCGTCAATCCAGCCTTGCATCCCCCGGGCTACAGGAACTGGATCCGGCGAATGCACTTCTTGCCAGAGGCCCCCGCCATCGACTGAGTGCGGAAATGATCCGGGATAATGCCTTGGCTGCGAGCGGCCTGCTGGTCCATCAGGTCGGCGGCCCAAGTGTGAAACCCTATCAGCCCCCAGGGTTATGGATTGAGAAAGGAAATTTTTCGCAATTTCTGCTTCGCTATCAGCAGGACGAGGGCGAGGCACTCTATCGCCGCAGTCTGTATACGTTTATCCGGCGGACCTCCCCGCCGCCAACCATGCTGGTTTTCGATGCACCAGACCGGTCCACCTGTTTTGTACGGCGTCAGAACACCAACACCCCGCTTCAGGCACTGGTCCTCCTGAATGATCCACAATTTGTTGAAGCATCACGCGCACTGGCCGAACGTGTCCAGCGTGAGCTCCCCGGGGATCCAGCCCTCCAGGTGGAGCATGGTTTCCGGCTTGCGACCGGGCGCCGTCCCAGTGGCAAGGAAGTCAAACTCATGACCGACCTGTACACAGAGGAGCAGGAACGCTTTCGTGAACGTCCTTCCGACATCGACTCCCTTTTTGCTGTTGGGGAACTGGTTGCAGATGCATCCCTTGATCGCACGAATACGGCTGCATTAACCATGGTTGCACAGCTTATCCTGAACCATGATGAAGCCTATACCAAACGTTAAAAACCGCCATGCACGAATGTCACAATTATGATCAGCAGTATACCCGCCGGGATTTTCTGACGCGAACGACGCTCGGGCTGGGTGCGGCAGCACTGACTTCACTTCTCAATCCAGTATCGGCCACCGGTGCACAGATCAGCGGGGATCCCGTACCGGGAATCCTTGGAACTACACATTTTCCCGCACGGGTCAAGCGCGTGATTTACCTGCTGCAAAGCGGGGCACCCTCACAATTGGATCTCTTTGACTATAAGCCTGCTCTGGAATCTCAGCATGGGGAGGAATTGCCACCATCGGTGCGGGGCATGCAGCGACTGACCGGCATGACAGCGGGCCAGAAGAGCTTCCCGATGGTGCAATCCCCTTTCTCCTTTGCACAGCACGGGGATAGCGGTGTCTGGATCAGTGATCTGATGCCCTACACCTCTCAGGTGGTGGATGAACTCTGTTTTGTTCATTCCATGTATACGGATGCGATCAATCATGACCCTGCAATCACCTTCCTGCAAAGCGGTGCACAGCAGCCCGGCCGGCCTTCAATGGGTTCATGGCTGAGCTATGGTCTGGGGAGCGAGAATGCCAACTTACCCTCGTTCGTGGTACTGGTCACCAAAGACAAGATGGGACAGCCGCTGTACTCCAGACTATGGGGGAACGGGTTTTTGCCCTCAAGACATCAGGGAGTCCAGTTCCGTGCCGGAAAAGACCCCGTGCTTTATCTGAGCAATCCTCCCGGGATTACCCAGGGGGATCGTGAGCGGCATATGCGTGCATTGCGTGAACTCCAGGAATTACAACTGGAGAAGCTCCAGGATCCTGAGATTGAAACCAAGATCGCACAGTACGAGATGGCCTTCCGTATGCAGACCTCCGTACCGGAAGTTACGGCCATTGAGGATGAGACCGATTCAACCTTTACGCTCTACGGGGAGGATGCCAGAGAGGCGGGCACCTTTGCCGCCAACTGCCTTCTGGCTCGGCGACTGGCCGAGCGCGGAGTTCGCTTTATCCAGCTCTACCACCAGGGATGGGACCACCATGGCGGCCTCTATGGTGCGATCCAGAATCAGGCCAGAGAAACGGACCAGGCCTCGGCCGCACTGGTTCTGGATCTGAAGCAGCGCGGACTGCTGGAGGATACGCTCGTTATCTGGGGCGGCGAATTTGGGCGGACCAATTACTCACAGGGACGCTTGACCAGAGAAGGGTTTGGGCGGGATCACCATCCGCGCTGTTTTACATTGTGGATGACGGGCGGCGGAATCAAGAAAGGGTTCTCCTACGGCGAGACCGACGAACTCGGATACAATATTGCGCGGGACCCCGTGCATGTACATGATTTTCAGGCAACCATTCTGCATCTTCTTGGGGTTGACCATGAGCGTCTAACCTTCCGGCATCAAGGACGGCGCTACCGCCTGACGGATGTTTTCGGGAATGTTGTCCATGACCTTCTGACCTAGCCATTCAGGCGTTAGCTTCCCGGCCGTGGATCCCACTGCAGGACGCAATCACTGAGCCCTGATTGCGCAAAAGAGAAATTCCACAGTGTCTCAGCACACCGATCATGGTAGTCCAGACAGATTCAATATCACGGATTCTGCGACCTATTATTGCTCCGTGCATGCATACCCTATTGATCTCACCGCAACAGGCTCCATGATTGCCCCCTCCGACACCTCCTGCATCCAGGGTATTGAGTGTAACCGGGGCTACCATAAAGAGATAATTTCCAGCCACGGGGGAGCGACTGACGTTCATCGGGGTTGTCGCTAAAACGAAGGGAGTGTATCACGGAAACTGAAACTATTTTGATTTTTTCTTATATTAATGGATATACGACATTTTTTCGAGAATTTTCCAATAAATTGCCGAGAATTATTTTTGTTTTCGTCTAATTAGATGGATAAAAAACAAACCCGAACACCAAGACTGAAATATCTCCTGAATGACCTCCCGCCGGGATTCATCATAGATACGGCGTGGCTGAGTGCAAGAGGGATTGACTCAAAGTCTATCCATTACTATGTCGGTCAAGGATGGCTTGAGCGCATTATTCGCGGGGTTTATCTTCGCCCAGTGCCAAAAGATCTTCCGAACCGCCGCAAGCTATCCTGGGAGGCAGTACTCGTGTCGCTTCAACAACTCATGGGACATAGCGTACACCTTGGTGGAATCAGTGCCCTCAAATACGCCGGACGCATCCCGTATGAATGGATGGGAATATCACAGCGCATCCATTTCTACGGCAATGCACCATCCTGGCTGAAGCGCCTCCCTACAATTGATAAAATCATCTTGCATAAGTCTACACTATTTGGGGATGACCCGGTGGGGATTGTTGACCGTACTTCCCCACAACGGGAAATCACCTGGACGGTTCGGGTTTGGGGGTGGCCAATGAAAGTGTCATGCAGGGAACGTGCCCTCTTTGAATTGATGTATGAACTGGGAGGTAACCCCGATTTTGAGTTTATCGAATATGTTTTCGGAAGACTGGATGGACTGCGTCCACACCTTCTCATCGCACTCCTGAAAGCATGCCGCAGTGTGAAGGTGCGCAGGCTGTTCTTTGTCTTTGCAGATCTATATCAACACCCCTGGCGCGAAGATCTGGACGTTGATCAATTTGATCTGGGCAGCGGACCGCGTGCATTGGTTCCGGGTGGAAAATTTCACCCCACTTATCATATCTCCCTTCCAGAGCTCTTCGTAGATACTTCCTACGAAGATGAATGTGAATTCTAAAGATTTCAGTCCAGTTCAGCGGATGCTGGAGACGCTCGCAACCATCAGAGGGAGTTCATGCATACACATAGAGTCATACGATCATTGATATGCTCTATCCGACCTGTAGAGCCAGGCCACTGGCCGTTTGTCTTAGCTCGATCACCATCTTGACTTGAATCTGGAACAATTTTGATTTTAAATGATTTTAATGGACAGAAGACACTTTTCAGGGAATTTTTTAATGGATTTTCATAAAAAATTTTAAAATCTAATAGATTCCATGAACAATAAGCGACAAATAACACCAAGATTAAAAAATCTTGTTGATGACATCCCCCCAGGGTTCATCGTGGATACGGCATGGTTGAAAGCAAGGGGGGCGGACTCAAGTTCTATACACCGCTATGTCCATCAGGGATGGCTTGAGCGGGTCATACACGGCGTGTATCGTCGCACACTGCCACAAAATGCACATGATGATCCAAGGCTGTCCTGGCCGACCGTCCTTGTATCGCTCCAACAACTGATGAGGTATAATGTACACTTAGGTCACAGAAATGCTCTAAACCATGCCGGCCATGCCCATTATGGGTGGATAGGAGAGGGACAGAGGATTCATTTGTACGGAGACGTACCCTCTTGGCTAAAACGTCTTCCTACAACAGACAAGATCGTATCGCATAAGTCTACTCTATTTGGCAAAAATCCGGTTGGGATTGTTAACAGTCATCCTGTCACCTACAAAGAAATTTGGACATCAGGTATATGGAGTTGGCCAATAAAGGCATCCTGTCCAGAACGTGCTATCCTTGAGATGATTGCCCAATTACCAGACAACCTAAGTTTTGAATATGTGGACCTGATCTTTGAGAATCTGATGGATTTAAGACCACAACTACTCATGAGACTCTTAAAGGTTTGCCGCAGTGTTAAGGTTCGGCGGCTGTTTTTCGTTTATGCCGAACGGAAAAATTTTGACTGGTTAAAATTTCTTGACCCCAAACAGATTGATTTTGGTAGTGGGCCACGCATACTTGTACCAGGCGGAAAATTTCATTCCACCTATCACATCTCCCTTCCAGACTTTATCGTGGATACATCCTACGTAGATGACTGCATCTTTTGACTACTACAGAAAACAGGTTCAGTTGCTGATGGAGGTTCTACCAACCGTCGCAGAGGAATCAGACCTTGCACTCAAGGGGGGCACTGCCATCAATATGTTTTATCAGGATATGCCAAGATATTCCGTGGATATTGATCTCACATGGCTGCCAATCACGGACCGTGCACCGGCGCTAAAAAACATTGATCATGCATTTAACCGCATTACGAGCGCCATTCTGGGCAGGCATGCTGGAATCATTGCAAAACGATATCCAAATCAAAGAACTGGACTCCCTCAAATCTATGTAATACGCGACGAGGTGGATATAAAAATTGAGACATCCACTATAGCACGAGGCACCGTGAGGCCATTTCGTCTAATGAAGACGACGAATGCTGCAAATGAACAGTTCAACTCGGTGACCATGAAGTTGGTATCCTTTGAAGATGTATATGGTGGAAAGATCTGCGCAGCACTTGAACGTAAACATCCGCGAGACCTGTTTGATGTCATGGTGCTTTATGAGAACGAAGGGATATCCGATCAGCTCTTCCGAGTACTTCTTGTATATGTCGCATCCTCAAGAAAAACAATACATGAATCGATATCACCAACTCGACCGGTCGCAGAAGAATATTACAACGAGGAATTCAGGGGGATGGATCTTCGAAATGTTTCGCTAAAAGCGCTGACGGAAACTGGCCTTCGGCTACATGAAGATATTCGATCAAGATTTACAGATGAAGTTGAAACCTTCCTGATTTCACTCCATGATGTGGAGCCGGACTTCGGATTGATTGGATTCCCCGATGCTGTAAATTTGCCCGCGGTTCGCTGGAAACTGCTGAATCTGGGAAGGCTCAAAAAGGAGCAACCAAAAAAACATGCACAGCAGCGGGAGGCAATCCGGCGGTTGTTTCAATAAGACAAGTTTATGCAATGCGCCAGATAGAATCAACGCTTATCCATCTGGTCAAAACCACGGATTGTTGGCACTGCCCAACGAATTCAGTGATGGAACTACTCTGGTAGAAACCAAATGCATCATCTCTGAGAGACCTCCATGTATGGGATCTGGCAAGGACAAAACTTAAACTCTGATTACGATTATGTAAATCATGGGGCTGGTGCGGATTATCTATGGAGTCTATCGACATCCTCTACCGAACTGTGATGAGTGTGTCTCGTGATTATCTTGAGAGAACTACCCTGCTGATGCGGGTACTGCCCAAAGTCGCCAAAGAATCAGACTTTGCCCTCAGGGGAGGCACCGCCATCAATATATTCCATCAGGATATGCCAAGGTTACCTGCGAGTATTGAACTCATATGGTTACCGGTTGAGGAGCGAAAGATTGCGGTCAGGAATACTGAGGATGCCCTCCGCCGCATCGCTGACGCAATCATGGATAATCATTCCGGGGTCTATGCGCAGTACTTGCCGCAAAAAAGGATTGCCTGCCCCCGGATCATTGTGTTTCAGGGAGATACATGGATAAAGATTGAAACATCTATGGTTAAACGGGGCACCGTACTGCCTCCGGATTCAATGGTAACCTCCAATGCCGCAACCAGACAATTTGGAGCAATACGGATGAATGTTGCCTCTTTTGCGGATACGTACGCGGGCAAAATCTATACTGCCCTCCGACGTAAATATCCGCGGGATCTATTCGATCTGATGACATTCTACAAGAACGGGGAGATCACAGATGAATTGTTCCGCGTATTTCTGGTCTATGTTGCCAGTTCAAACCAACCGATACACAAAATACTGTCCCCATCAAATTATATCCTGAAGGAATTGTATAATCTCTGCTTTCAAGGAATGACCGGGAAAACCATCCCGATTGAAACACTTATTGAAACCGCTCAGCGCCTGCATTCAGATATTGCATCACGGCTTTCAGGTTCAATTGCAACCTTTCTTCTCTCCCTTCATAACGGCGATCCGGATTTTCAATTGATTGGGCTCCCCGAAGCGGAAGACCTTCCTGCGGTTCGCTGGAAAGCCTTTAACTTGAAAAAACTTAAATTCATGAACCGCGAAAAGCATACAAGGCAGCGCAAGGCGCTTGAAAAATTATTCCACTAACGAACGCTTCAGAGAAATTCGTGAAATTTCATTTAAGGCCAATTTTAATGTTTAATAAACCTTAAAAATAGAATTTTTTAAAATAAATTTAATCGAATTTGTGAATTTCATCTGATTAAATGACTTTATACCATCTAAAAACAGGAAGTCTAAAATTTTTACATTCTCTTCTTTCACGTCCAATGGAAATAGAGGCAGAACGGCATGGAGACGGAAATTACTCCGAGGTCCGTCATGACCGATCATCCGACTTCGCATCAATGTATTCCCATTGCCGCCACCCCTTCAGGGCAGGGAAATACAACCCCAGAAAAATCGGCCTCTTGGAATCTATGGCCCGCATCGCCCGTGCATAGAGTTCCATTTTGGCTTGATATCTCTTTTTTTCCTGATCTAAAAAATCGTCTACATCACTCCCTAGGTGCGTACTCGTCTTGTAATCAACGATCCAGCGCCTGCCATCCTCGACAAACGTTCGGTCAAGAATAAATCGGCGCACCCCCGCTCCAGTCACTGCAGTGAGTGCATACTCCCATGCATCCTCTTCATGCTTTGACAGAACCCAGCGACCCCGACGATCCTCCACCACACTCTTAAGGATCTGCTTCACCTGGATCAGGGCCTCCTCCAGATTATCTCCATCCAAACCCTCGTGAGCAAGTGCATTGCGAAGAATGTTCTCGCTAAAACCCACCCGGTCTGGAAACCGCATCCCCTGTAACATCCGATGGATCACAATCCCGACCCGCCGCTGCAGATCCCCCACCCACTTAAACACCGGCTCACGATCTTCTTTCTCGTCTTCAGACCGATCCTTGTTCGCCTTCCAAATTAACTCATCCTGCAGATCTACGGGTTTCCACTGCGTGGACAAACGAAGTAAAGGGACACCGACTCCTGCCTGCTCATGAACATCTTCTGCATTCTCTTCCTGCGGATGGTTCTCCCATGCCTTTGAAAATTCCGGTTCTGCCACTTTCCAGATTTTGGACAAAAGGGTTCGCGGATCCGGCGGTTTTAACTCTGGATCTTCAGCGTTTTGAGAAATATGACCGATTAGATGCAAATCCTTTCGGGCTCTTGTGGCTGCCACATACAGAAGACGGGTTCCCTCGTGATCTCGTCGCTTTCGCTCAACATTATACAAGTAATTATAGGCAAGGTCTTCTTTGCCTCCCGTCTCCCGGATTGGTGCCAGCAGTAAATGGGGCTGATCACCATCATTATACTCTCGCCACATTAACAGGCGCTGCGCATCTCCTCTGGTGCGGTACCCCAGACCAGGCAGTATAACCGTATCAAATTCAAGTCCTTTGGCTTTATGGGTAGTGAGTAACTGCAGTTCTGCACCCGCTTCTAGATCCGAGGGGGCAAACAGGCGTTCCACATCCTCCATGAATTTGCGCTCATCCCGCAAGTCAACCCCCTCTACCGACTCCTCCAGAAGATCCAGATATGCCATGGCATCATTTAGGTGTGCCGATTTTTCAAGACACGCAGGCCCGCCCAGTGCCAGCCATACGCCTTCAACCCACCGGCGCACCGGAAGCCTGCCCGTCAACGCATACGCATCCTGAAGCGTCGGAAGGATCCGCTCAACCCGCTGCCTGCCATCCGTGGACATCCTTGTCGCATGTCTGGCAAGAAGATCCATCATGGGAGTTTTTAGATCATTGCCCACCAATCTCTGTAAATCGGCCAGTTGAAGCCCGCACCACGGGGCTCGCAGGATCGACAACCATGCAATGCGGTTTCCTGGATGAAGGAGCGCCTGCGTCAATGCGATCAGATCACGGACCACCGGACGCTCGCCAAGTGGATCAATATCTACCGACCGAAACGCAATCCCGCGCTCACGAAGCACGGAAATGATTTGCAGTAAATGCCTGCGTGCCTGAACCAGCACGGCAATGGTCGCATCCGGCTGTCGGGATTGGGTTTCGGCAATGATCTGTGCCACCTTTTCGGCCTGCCCATCCAGATCATTGGAAAAGAACGGATGGATCATAACCTTGCTCTGTTTGAGGTCTGTCCTGAATGCAGTGGAAGGGCTGTATACGACGGAACCGGTTACCATGTCCTCCACTTCCGGAAAGGCCGCCCCTAAGGCTTCATTGACCCAACTTACAATCTCTGTACTGGAGCGAAAATTTGTCTCTAATACAAGTGACCGGGGACGAATGGGGCCGATTCCACTTGTTCGGGTTCGTGAGAACAGGCTCACATCTGCCTCCCGAAAACCATAGATTGACTGCATGGGATCACCGACCAGAAACAGCGTCCTGCCACTCTCCTTCCAGTCATGGATGAGCCGTTCAAACAACTCGTACTGGCTCTGGGACGTATCCTGGAATTCATCAACCAGTAGATGTCGAGTCGCGATATCGAGCATCCCCCCCTGGCTATCGGACTGCATATGCGCCTTTGCGGCTTCCTGTGCGGCGATCCCGATCTCTGTAAAATCCACACTCCCATCCTCCTGAAAGACTTTACGAAGCTGTGCAACTGCCGCGGGCAGAAGATACATCAGGGCGGCCAAAACCTCCCACTGGCTCTCTTCATAGGAGGATGACGGTAACTGTCTCAGTTCCTTCAGCTGTGTGATCGTTTCCTCTGCAAGATGGAGACCTTGGATGCGCTCTTTCGCATCCCGCTCTCCGGCCGGGAATCCTTCACGGACTGAATACCTCCTGCGACGCGTTCCTGCACCCGTCAGAAACAACTCTGTAATCCCCAGCCAACAGGGAAGATCCGCCACCGAGGAGCCTGGGAGGCCCCGAAGGTCTGCGCAGACACCAATTCCACTTTCCTTTCCTTCATTACGTAGATTTTCAGCGGCAAACCGGGCCAATTCAACCACATCTTCTGCGTGATTCTCTGGAAACTCTGCGACCATCCGTTCCAGCGTACATTCAACAATATGCGTTAACGCGGACTCCAGTGCCGCCCGTGTCTTCGCCGGTTCATGTTCCATGCCATCCACATGACGGATCCACTGATCCCGACTGCCCAGCATTGCGCCCAGCAGTTGCTCCACCCTTCTCATATCGTTATCCAGATGCCTCAGTAAAACTGCAATCGACTGGACCACATTCGGATGTGCCTGAACCGAGTATAAAAACTCCAGTGTGCGGCGCGCAGCTTTTTGATGCAGATGGCGTGCATCCTCTTCCGGCCTGAGCAGTGCACCCATGCGGGAAACCCAGGGCATCCTTCGGACCAGTAGCGAACAAAGGGAGTCAATGGTCTGAATCCGAAGCCGGAGCGGGTTATCCAGAAGATTCCAAGCCCGCCTGTCGTTGCGTTCCAGGGCCAATCGAGCCAGATCCCATGTATGCTTTTCGTGCGGGACAGTCGGTGCCTGTCCTGCAGCTCTCTGGAGCGCACGAATAATTCGGTGGCGCATTTCGGCCGCCGCCTTGCGTGTAAACGTGATCGCAACAATCTCCTCAGGGAGTTTTACCCGGGCTAATAAAACAAGGAATCGCTGGATCAGAAGTTCGGTCTTGCCTGAACCCGCCGGGGCCTGCACAATAAATGAGGCATTCGGGTCCAATGCCTGGAGCCGCTGGGCGTGGTCTGGAACCTGATTACTCATCTGAATCCTGTGGGGCTGCGGGATCACTCCCGACTCGACAAAGCGAAGTCAGTCTGCAATACCTACATGTCTGCATCGGGTTTTTGGGATCCACCAGTGCATGGCCCGCTTTGTAATCCTGTCCCAGTTTATTGAGCATTTCCCGCCAGTCATGAATAAGTTCCGGCAGAGGTTTCCGGGGGTTTTTCACCCCGCTATTGCCGACATCCTGATTTGCGACCCCTTTCATCCGCATACTCCCTTTCCGCAGGCTGCCAAAGGCGATGCCCGCAACCGGCGAATCCGTGACAGCCGCATAAATCGGTAACTGAGGGTCATCCGGACGTTCCCCGTTCCAATGATTAGGACTGCAATTGCCCGTCTTATAGTCAAGGATAAACCGCTCCCCATTTTCAAGCTGATCCACGCGATCCTCCTGAATACGAATTTCAAGCCCCCCTGCAATGACATGCTGTCTCTCCTCCTGCTCAAGAACCGTAAAGGGGCGGCGGTTCCGCTCAAGGGCAAGCCATTCCCGCGTGATTCGCACCAGTCGATCCCGCTCAATTTCAAAAAACCGTTCGCTTTGAAGGACCCGCCGAAATGGTACCCTGTTGACAAGCTGCTCCTCCACAATTATCCGCACAAGTTGATCTTCCTCCTGCTCTGACAGGACGTTCAATGCCGCCTGCGTCCCCAACTGCTGCCAGAGGATGTCTAATATGTGGTGCATCATTCTGCCCCGGTCCATTGCATGCAGCCCCGACTGGGCACTAGCAAGTGGAACCGCACCAAGGCGCAGCTCTGCGAATGCCCGGAATGGGCATGCCGCCTGCAACTTGAATAGATAGGTCCCTCCGCGAGTTTCCCCTTCGCCACAGGGTAGTCCCTCGTCATCTCGGATGATTTCCAGCTTTGAGGAGGATTGAACCTGCTCACCGAGGGTTTGAGGGGGTTCAATGCCCAGATCCTCCTCAGAAACTTCTGGCAGTCCGGCAAACATTGGACTAATTCTCCGATCCGCATCCCCCTCCCGCAGGGGGTGACTGACGATGACCAATGGCGCACTCTTCAATAGTCGATCCGCAAGTTCTCTGGCGTGCAGCAGCATCCCCTCCGGCGTGGAACGCCACAATCCTTTCCTGCGCTGCAGCAGGATCGGTACAAACGGGGCTGGCGCACAAGGAGGCGGCCAGATATCGTCATGCATCCCCATCACCCAGAGATGATCAAAGGAGATGCCAACCGCTTCGCCCACGCTTAATATCTGTACTGGTGCAGGTTCATGTTCGGGCTGGAACACCTTACCGGAGGCCATCCGGCGAAGTACGGTGACGGCTTTACCGGAGGTAATGCGCCCGCATACCCCATCCAACTCCACCAGCGCCGACATTAGTTCTTCCCAGACGGTGTAGGTCTGATACTCCGTACTGGTTTGTTTCCAGTATCCCGGCCAGCCAATGCTGACGGCATGGTCCGACGTATCCCCGTTATCCGGCGGTATGTTTGATTTCCCTGACTGCAATAGCCGTGAGAAGGACTTCGCCCATTCGCTAGGAAGTTTCCTCCCCTGAAGATCTGAATACTGCGCCTGCCATGCAACAAGAATCGAAACAAGTACCGGACAGTCCTTCCTCTTTGTTGCCAGATAAATCAGATCTTTCAAGGTCACATACTGCTCGCCCCGCCCACGCAAATCTACATCAAGAAGGGCACGTGAAGATCGTTCCTCATGGAATGCTGGCAGAAAAGGTGATAAAAGGAGACGGCCGGCCTCTTCTACAGGAATCTCTCGGGGATCTATTGAAAGAATCTGCAATGCCGATTGAATGATCGGATAGTCCCCTGCCGGGAGTCCCTGGGAAATGTTGAAGAGACGTTTCGAATCATGATCCGGCTGAAGCCTTGATTGCGGATGAAAAACCTCTGAAAATATCCGCTCAATCTGACTGCGCAGATTGACGATTCCTGGCACAATAACCCCAATACGAAAGGACTTGTGCTCCGCCCCTGGATCGGTCTCCATAATCTGGCGGGCCCACCCTGCAGCAACACGCATCTCCTGGAGGACATCAATGACCGGTAAACGGAACACCTGCCCCTGGTGATTCGGGGGAGGCGTTTCCTGGATGCGTGTACCGTGCATTTGCAGCGTTTCAAAGAAGTGCTTCTCCGCGGGGGTCTGCTCCAAAAATCCGACAAGTTCCATTTGATCCGGGACCTCCACCTGCCCTTCACGGATCAGGCGGATCACCTGACGGGACAGTTCGGAAGCCGAGAACCACCCCTTCTTTTTACATCGTCCACGAAATTCCGCCGCCCACTTCTGGAAGGCACGCGCATCCTCGGAAACAGCCCATTCCGGTCCCTCCAACGGCAGATGCCAATCACAGAGAAGTTTCCATGATGTACGCGCCAGTTCAGCAGTTGCAGACACATCAAGGGGGGGATTCCGGATATCTGAGCGCAGAATATTCTCCCAAATAATTTGCTCTTCGGCGGGGCGAAGCGGACGAAGGAGTGTCGAATTGGAAGCCGCATACATCCCTTCTTCCCACAACTCGGACAGCCATGCATTGAGCGTTTTGACGGATGCAGTCATCCATGTACGATCCCCTTTTTCCTGCTGCTGCCAATCATATTCCTGATGACGCGCCCGCGCCAGCCGATCCGTTGCTGTTATCGTCACCATGATCCGCAAGAGTCGTTGAACGAATGATGGATATCCCGTAAAATCATTTTCGGAAATTGGAATCAATACAAGGGTTCAGACTGGAATAGTCTGCGTTTCATATTCATCGGTTCCCGTAACCGGAAAATTGCACTGGAAAAATCTGAACATCTCCGTTTGGCTGATGCTCCGTTGAACAAATATAGCATCTGGTGTTTCCGCTCCTTCCCTCGACCCTGAACTGAAATATACCTTATTTGATGCAGTTACCTCCTAAGCCCATAGAATTATCCCTGACCGCCCAGTTGATGTTCCCGTTGTATGGCCGGGAAGTCAGCAGTTCCCGATAATATCTCTTTGGTACTGGATAGCCCCGGCCACATATGCCGCTGTCAACATTTCACATCTGCCCTCACGAACAGACGCGCATGACTTGCGGAGATATGTACTCGGTTATAGTTTCATAGCATAGAACTTTCACCCGCTATATTTTACCAGTTAGCCTGACGCTCCACTTTATGTCATCTAATTTTAATTGCCTGCTCTTTCGTATATTATCCAGCCAAACCAAACGGGCGAGGCCCAAAACATATGAAACACATTACAAAATGGGGGGGGGGGGATAATTCCCTTCTGACACTTCTAGCACTGCTGACCGTTCTGGTCATTCCTCGCAGTGCATCTTCACAGGGTACGGCTGACTACTATGTGGACCTAGTCAATGGTAGCGGCGATCTTTGCACAATAACCTCACCGTGCCTACTGTCTGACGCATTAGGTATCACTCTTGAAGACGTTAATGGGGACAATGTGATTCTCATTGC
>JAJECV010000076.1 GCA_022821875.1 Rhodothermales bacterium | reverse complement strand
ACCAACTGGCAGAGTGAGCACCCGCTGAATGAATGGTACGGAGTTCGTACAGACGAAAAGGGAGCCGTGACCGAATTGCGGCTCATGGACAACGATCTGGCCGGGCCGATCCCGCCGGAATTGGGCGGCCTCTCCGCATTGGTGCGTCTGGAGCTTTCCGGCAATCAACTCTCAGGATCGATCCCTGCTGCACTGGGAACGCCTGAAGATCTTGAAGTACTGAACCTGTCCGGGAATGACCTCACCGGAGAGCTGCCCGAACGCATCGGAGACCTGTCCAACCTGATCACACTGGATGTGAGCGCGAATGCGCAGCTTACGGGAGAACTCCCGGTGACACTGCCGCGCCTGGATGCCCTGGACGAGTTCCGGTACGATGGAACAGGGCTGTGCGTCCCCGAGGTGACCGCCGTGGAAAACTGGCTGACCGGCCTGAGCGTACACCGGGGAACCGGTCAGTCATGCGCCCCGCCAACCGACCGGGAGGTGCTGGAAGATTTGTATGCAGCGCTGGGCGGAGCGCAATGGGCCAACGCAGACAACTGGAACACCAATGCTCCCTTTGAAGATTGGCAGGGAATTACCCTTGACGGGCAGGGAAGGGTTTCCAGGCTGGATTTGCGGGGACAGGGATTGGACGGAACCCTGCCCTCCAGCATTGCAACGCTGACCTATTTGACTCACCTGACCCTGGATGACAACAACCTGGAGGGACCGATCCCGCCGGATCTGGGAACGCTGGAAGACCTCGTACACCTGCGTGCACATTCGGCAGCACTCACCGGGGGCCTTCCTGGGGAACTCGGCAATCTGGAGAATCTGGAACAACTGGATCTTTCGGACAACGATTTGGCGGGGGCCATTCCAGCGGCATGGGGCGATCTGGGGAACCTGAATGAACTGTCTCTGAACGCCAACGGGTTATCCGGGCCATTGCCGTCCGAGCTTGGCAGGCTTTCCGAACTCCACACATTGTCGATTGCGGATAACCAAGGGCTGTCGGGTGAAGTGCCGGCAAGTTTTGTGAACCTTGAGGCGTTGCGCGTCTTTGATGCCGATAGAACGGGGGTATGCCTGCCGGCGAATCCATTATTGCAAAGATGGAACGATGGATTAACGACCTCATCGCTGTCCCTGTGTGCTCCCCCTGCAGAACCTGCACTGGAGTTGTCGGTGTCCAATCTATCGGTGACCGAGGGGGGCAGCAGCACCTATACGGCGCAACTTTCCAGCGAGCCGGCCGGGACGGTGACCATTGCCATGACCGGACATGCCGGCACCGCCCTCAGACTCGACAAGCCAAGTCTGACCTTTGATCCGGCAACCTGGAATACTGCGCAGACCGTAACCGTGACGGCCGGCCCGGATGTGAATGCAACCAGCGAAACCATCTCCCTCATCCATACCGCATCCGGGGCCGACTACGCGAATGTGCAGGCAACGCTCATCGTCACCGTTGCCGACCGGGATGCGGCGACCCTGAATCTGTCCGCGTCGGCGCTGCCGGTGGACGAAGGAAGCAGTACGACCTACACCCTGCGGCTCGCCAGTGAGCCGGCCGGCACGGTCACCGTCGCCATTACCGGACATGCCGGTACAAGCCTGAAACTGGATAAGACAGCGCTGACCTTCACCCGGGAAACCTGGAACATTGCCCAGACCGTAACGGTCACCGCCAGCCCGGATGCCAATGCGATCAGCGAAATTATCTCCCTCCTCCATACCGCATCCGGGGCCAACTACGAAGCGGTGCAGGCAACGGTCATGGTCACCGTTGCCGACCGGGATGCAGCAACGTTGAACCTGTCCACGTCGGCGCTGTCGGTCACCGAGGAAAGCAGCAATACCTACACACTGCGGCTCGCCAGTGAGCCGGCCGGCACGGTCACCGTCGCCATTACCGGACATGCCGGCACCGCGCTCAAACTGGATAAAGCAAGCCTCACCTTCACCCAGGTAACCTGGAATGTGGCACAGACGGTGACCGTGACCGCCGACCCGGACGCAAATGCGGTGAACGAAACGATTACCCTTGTACATGCCGCGTCCGGGGCCAACTATGGGACGGTGCGGGCAGAACTCGTGGTCACCGTGACCGATGATGATCCGGCGGGGGTGCTGATTGTCTCGCCGGGAAGCATCTCCATCCCGGAAGGAAGTCAGAACACCTATACGGTGCGACTCTCCAGCGAGCCGGCCGGCACGGTCACCGCGGCCACGACCGGACACGAAGACACCGAATTAAAACCGGATAAAACGAGCCTCATCTTTACCGCCGCAACCTGGAATGCGGCCCAGACGGTGACCGTGAGTGCGGAACACGATCTGGATGCAGACGAAGACCATGCAACGCTGCTGCACACCGCATCCGGGGCCGACTATGCGGGCGTGACTGCCAATGTGGAGGTGACCGTGAAGGACGACGATGCACCGGGGACCCTGGTATTCTCCTCCGCAACCCTGTCGGTGACCGAAGGAAGTCGTAATACCTACACCGTACAGCTCTCCCGTGCGCCCACCGCAGCCGTCACCACAGATATTGCCGGATTCGCAGACACAGACCTGACTCCGGATAAAACGAGCCTCACCTTTACACCGACAACCTGGAATCAGAGTCAGACGGTAACGGTCACCGCGGGCCCGGATGACGATGGCACCAATGACACCGCAACCCTGATTCATACCACGTCCGGGGCCAATTACGATGGCATAAGCGGGAATGTTGCCGTAACCATTGAGGATGATGATACACCAGAACTGGACCTGTCCACTTCAAGCCTGGAGATCAATGAAGGAGGCAGCAGCCAATATACGGTGCGCTTAAGCACTCAACCCGCAACGAATATTACGGTCACAATCACCCGACATGCGGATGCGGACTTAACATTGGACAAGGAGAGCTTAACCTTTACAGCCGCAACCTGGAATCAGGGCCAGACCGTAACCGTCAGCGCGGATAATGACATGGATTCAGACAACGATACCGCAGCGCTGCTGCACACCGCATCCGGGGACGAGTACGAAAATGTCACCGCAAACGTAGCCGTCACCGTGATGGATGATGATACGGCAGACCTGGATCTATCCGCCTCAAATCTGGAAATCAACGAAGAGAGTAATCAGAGTTACACGGTCCGATTATCGTCAATGCCTGCAGCGGATGTTACAGTAGTGATCACTGGATACGCAAATACGGATCTAACCCTGAACAAAACAAACCTGACCTTCACCCAGGCAACCTGGAATCAAAACCAGACCATCACGGTCACCGCCGGTCCGGATGAAGATGGGATGGACGACACGGCAACGCTTGCGCATAGCGCATCCGGGGACAATTACGGAGGTGTGACTGGAAATGTAGCGGTGACGGTCAAAGACGATGACACACCGGGAACACTGCTATTCTCATCTGAAACCATCTCAGTACCTGAGGGAGGGAACAATACGTACACCGTGCGGCTCTCCAGTGCACCCACCGCGGCCGTCACTGTAGAGATTACCGGACACGCGAACACCGACCTGGAACTGGATAAGACGAGCCTGACCTTCTCCGCTATGACCTGGAATCAGCCCCTGACCATCACGGTTACCGCCGACACGGATAACGATGCCCGAAACGAATCAGCAACATTGCTGCATACGGTATCCGGTGCCAATTATGATGGTGTCAGTGGAAATGTCTCCGTGACGATCAACGATGCCGACACGGCAACACCGGGGCTGCATCTGTCGGTTTCAAGCCTGGAGATGAACGAAGGTGGTACCCAAAGTTACACCGTGCAACTGAGCACACAGCCGACAGCGAACGTGACGGTGAGCATTTCTAATTCTAATTCATCCACCGACCTCACGTTAAATGCGACACGGCTGAATTTTACAGATCAGAACTGGGACACCGCCCAGACCGTCACGCTGACATCAAAAGAGGATTTAGACTGGACCACCGACTATGAGCGTCTTACCCATACCGCTTCAGGTGGAGATTATGGGGGGATGAGCACAGAATTCCTGGTATCGGTTGTGGACAGCGACTCCCCGCCTGCACCGCCTCATGCGTATGTATTTCAGGCGATCCTGTCTTTCTTCAATACGGTTCCACTCATCGCCGGAGAAGCAGCATTTCTGCGCGTCTTCCCAACAGTAAATACACCTGGCAACACACCTCTGCCCAAAGCCGTGGCCACATTCTACTTGAACGACATGGTGGAACATACAGTCACCATCGCCGGAAAACCCGGTCCAATCCCAACCGAGGTGAGGCCGGAAGAATTGCGTCTGTCCCTCAGCGCTGATATTCCAGCAAGTGTAATCCAGCCAGGGCTCGAAATGGTTATTGAAATTGACCCGGATGACAAAATACCTGATCATCTAGGAGTCACGAAACGGATACCCTCTGCGGGGCGGATGTCCATTGATGTTGTTGCAGTCCCCACCCTCAACCTTACGCTCATCCCTTTCGTAACGACGGGACTCACAGAAAGGAAGAGTATCGTTACGACAGTCGAAGATATGGCATTGAACCCTGGTGAGCACGCCAATCTGTCGGATGTTCGTACACTTTTACCAATTAAAGATATATCCGCGACCGCACATGCTGCCGTGACCGTTGATACAAGAGATTCCTTCATCCTATACCAATACACCGTCTCACTCCGGGCCATGGAAGGTGGCAGCGGTTACTGGATAGGGCTACATTCTAGCCCTTTGGGAGGAAGCATAGGAACCATATCTGGAACTACCTCGTTCGCGGTGGCGCGTCCGTGGGACATAGTCCACGAACTTGGGCACAACCTGTCTCTTGTGCATGCGCCGTGTGGCTATGGTATTCAAGGCGTAGACCCGCACTACCCCTATAAAAACGCGTCCATTGGATCCTGGGGCTATCTGAATGGCCGCATGAAGGACCCCCAGATATACGAAGATCTAATGAGTTATTGCCTTCCCGAGTGGATTAGTGATTATAACTTCAACAAACTGCTGGGATATTATCTTTCCAAGTCCTCCACCATAGAAGAACCTCCATTGACCTCTGCCTCCATGCCATCCGAAATTTCTCTCCTTCTCTGGGGCAGAACGGATGCTGCCGCAAGACCGTTTCTAGAACCGATCTTTGAGGTAGATGCAGCTCCTGCACTGCCCCGGGAGTCAGGGCCATGGCAACTGGCTGGGCATTCAGCCAGCGGCGATGAATTATTTCGCCTGCCCTTTTCCATGCCAGTAATTGCTGACGGGGATGGCAGTTCCTCTTTTGCCTTTGTGATACCACTGCAGCAGACGCAGGCCCCATTATTGGATTCCGTGACTCTTTCCGGGCCGGGCGGATCGTACACAATCGACAAAGAGCACAATACCCCGATGGCAATCGTGATGGATCAGGATTCCGGACAGGTCACAGGTTTCCTTAACAACTATGATCCTCTGGACGATCACCGGATCGCCGCCATCAGCAATAAGGTCGGCGGTGGAACTCAGCGGGTGCTTTTCAGCCGGGGTATCCCCAATCTTGGTGTCCAGAACTAAACCCTGCAACGGGAGCATACGATAAATCGCCGAAGGTCCACGCTCAGCCAAGATGCTGCCTGGGTCCGTAGACAGGAAGTTTTTCGAACTTAAAAGCTACTGTCGTTAGACAGTCCGATATGCAACTGTTTACGCATGGTTCATGAACCGCGAAGAACTTGGTATTTTTTTGCACTGTAAAGCGTGTATTCCGGTTCACATGATTCATAACATGACTCTCTGATGACGGATTGGCCCTCCATAGTTGTCATCATCCGGCTTCTCAGTTGACGCTAGACATCAAGGCAGGGGGAGATACCTATAGCAGCAGTTGCCGATTCACTTGGTACCCTCGGTGATTTCGTACGGACGGCTTTCTTTCATGCGCCCACGCAGAATGAGATCCCCCAAAAAGCCCGTGCACATGAACTGGACTCCTACCATAATGAGCAATGCCCCGAGTAAAAGGGAGGGACGATCCCCGACCGGGTTGTCGTAAACAAATTTGTCAATCGTGATCCATAGGCTGATCACAAAGCCTCCCAAAAATGCCAGCAGCCCCATTGATCCGAAAAAATGCATGGGACGCCCGCCAAAGCGGGTCAGAAACATTACCGTCATCAGATCCAGACAGCCCCGGACATACCGCTCAAACCCGAACTTTGACTGGCCATGCCGTCGGCTCCGATGATTTACCTGCCGCTCACCAATCCGGGTAAAGCCCTCCCATTTCGCCAACAGAGGCATATACCGGTGCATCTCCCCATAAATCTTCACGGATTTGATGACCTCAAGCCGGTAAGCTTTCAACCCGCAGTTAAAGTCGTGCAGCGGGATCCCGGATACAATCCGGGTTACCAGATTGAAGAAGCGGCTAGGCAGGGTTTTGGTCCACGGATCTTTTCGAAGCTTTTTCCAGCCGCTTACAAGATCTGCCCCTGCATCCACCGCCGCCACAAGGAACGGAATTTCACTCGGATCATCCTGCAGGTCCGCATCCATTGTGATCACAACGCGTGCACTCACACGCTCAAACCCGGCAGCAAGTGCCGCACTCTTGCCGTAATTGCGACGAAGGCGAACCCCGTGGAATCGCTCATCCGCTTCGCATTGCCGCAGAATCTCCGCCCAGGAACCGTCCCGGGAGCCGTCATCAATGAACCAGACCTCAAAGGTCAATTCACCCGCTTCACAACTGCTTCGTATCTCCCTTGCAAGAGTCGCAAGAGAGGCCGCCTCTTCATAGACCGGAACAACAACCCCGACATCAGGCATGACTGGCTATACATCCAAGGTGGCATAGCGTGCATTGCGCTCAATAAACCGGCGGCGCGGCTCTACCTGATCTCCCATCAGCGTCGAAAAAATCCGATCCGCATGCACCGCATCCTCAATGGTCACACGCTTCAACTGCCGCATTTTCGGATCCATAGTTGTGTCCCAGAGCTGCCTCGGATTCATTTCTCCGAGTCCCTTGTAACGCTGGATCACCACTTTCCCGCTCGCCTGTCCCTGCATTTGTTCGACTGCCTGACGTAATGCTTCATCCGACCAGCAGTATTCCTCTTTTTTTCCCTGCCTGGCTTTGTAGAGCGGTGGAAGGGCAATGAAGACCCGCCCGCTTTCAATCACAGGACAGAGATGGCGATAGAAGAAGGTCAAAAGAAGCGTCCGAATATGGGCGCCGTCAATATCCGCATCTGTCATGAGCAGGATCTTGTGGTAGCGCAACTTCTCCAGATCAAAGTCCTCCTCCGAAGTCGCAATGCCCGTCCCCAATGCCGTGATAATATTCCGAATCTCCTCGTTCTCCAGGACACGGTCTAATCGGGCTTTTTCAACATTGAGAATCTTTCCACGCAGCGGCAGGATTGCCTGGAAGTGCCGGTCCCGTGCCTGTTTGGCAGAGCCGCCCGCAGAGTCGCCCTCAACCAGATAGAGTTCACACTCTTCCGGCTTCCGCGAAGAGCAGTCCGCAAGCTTGCCCGGCAATCCGCCGGAAGCGAATGCATTCTTGCGCTGAACCAGCGCACGCGCCTGCCGGGCCGCCTGCCGGGCCGTTGCCGCAATCACCACCTTGTCCACAATCAACTTCAACTCTTTCGGATGATCCTCCAGCCAGTGCCCCAGTTTCTCACCGACAATGCTCTGCACCTGCCCCATCACCTCGGAGTTGCCCAGTTTTGTCTTCGTCTGTCCCTCAAACTGCGGATCGGCGACTTTTACAGAAAGGACCGCCGTAAGCCCCTCACGGAAATCATCCCCCGCCAGATCCCCCTTGAAATTCTTGAACAGATTGTTCCGCTCTGCACTGCTCTTCAATGTCCGCGTCAATGCTGTCCGGAACCCCGAAATATGCGTGCCCCCCTCGTGCGTATGGATATTGTTGACAAAGGACAGTACGTTTGAGGAGAATCCCGAGTTGTAGCGCATAGCGATCTCAACCGTGCCTGCCTCGTCCTGAAAGCAGATCACCTCCTCGTGGATCGGGGTCCGCGACTCATCCAGATATTCCACGAACTCACGCAGGCCTCCCTCAAAGTAGTACTCTTCCCGCTCTTCCCGCTCCGGGCGAAGATCCTCCACATTGATTTTTACCCTGGCATTCAGGTATGCCAGTTCACGGAGGCGCTTGCTGATCGTATCAAACCGGTATTCACAGTCAAGAAAGATGCTCTCATCCGGCCAGAACCGTATTCGGGTTCCGGCTGTTTCGTCCGGCTTCATCGGCCGCACCTTTTTCATATCCGCCACCGGCTGACCACATTCATAGGCCTGCTCCCACAGGTATCCATCTCTGCATACACTTGCCTCCAGACGACGCGAGAGTGCATTCACGCAGGAGAGTCCAACCCCGTGAAGCCCTCCCGACACTTTGTAGGTCTTATCATCAAACTTGCCGCCGGCATGCAACACCGTCATTACGACTTCAAGCGCCGGACGCTGCTGCTCCGGATGCATCCCTACCGGAATCCCGCGGCCGTTATCTACGACTTCAACGGATCCATCCTCGCAGATACGGACCTCTATATGGTTGCAGTGCCCCGCCAGCGCTTCATCGATTGCATTATCAACCACCTCGTAAACGAGGTGATGAAGTCCGCGGAGATTCACATCTCCGATATACATTGCGGGGCGTTTCCGCACCGCCTCCAGTCCATCCAGGACCTGGATATTTCCAGCACTGTAATCTGATTTATTCATGGATACCTTTCTGGGGCCGGGGCTTCACTGCACCTGCCCGCCGTTCTTTGCCGGATGCAGGCGGTAACGCCCAATCACGGGACAAAACCCGCAATGCGAGCACCCCGATTGCACAAGCCCCGAATTGCCGATTCAAGACCACTAAACTGTATGCATTGAATTTCTATTGCACAATGAGCCGATACCATCAAAGATGTGGATCTTCTCCAAGGTACCGGCAACATACGGGTAACCATCCTGCACCCTACTTGTTCCTTTGGGCGGCAGCATAATTCATGGCACCGTGCTGCGAACCCCATTCAACCCATCTTTTCATGTAACCTCCTGCAGGATTCGCTTCAATCCTTTGTGAGGTGCTAGGAGGCGATTGAGTTCGTCCGACTTATCCTTTGCGATGCGATAATGCACATTGAGTGCCTCTTCCTGAAGCACTTCCCCATGGCGGCTCACCTGAACCAATTCCTGGCTCAAAATCTCTCCCAGCCGCTGCACTTCGGCCACTGTACGACCATCCGTAACCGGAATCAGGGCCGAATCTTCCATCTGGGTCCCCTGCACCATCTCTTCCACACGGCGGGTCAGCATATCCAGGCCAATTCCGCGCAGAGCGGCAATCGGAATTGCCTCGGGATAGTCACGTTTCAGAACCGCCAGAGTTTCGGCGGGTTCGTCCAGTGCGTCAATCTTGTTCAAGATGAGCAGAGTCGGGATCTCCAGTGCGCCGATCTCCCGCAAGGTCTGACGTACCACCATCATCTGATTTTCAAAATTTGGGTGCGCCGCGCTGACCACATGAAGCAGCAGATCACTCTGACGCACTTCGTCAAGGGTGCTCTTGAAACTCTCAATCAGTTTGTGCGGCAGTTTACGGATGAACCCGACAGTATCCGACAAAAGCACAGTCGTTGAACTTGACAGCGGCCACTGACGGGTGGTTGCATCCAGCGTGGCAAAGAGCCGGTCCTCCGCAAAAACGCCACTTTCAGAGAGGGCATTCATCAGGGTGGATTTTCCTGCATTTGTATAACCGACCAGCGCAATTCGACAATACTTTTCTCTTCGTCTTCTCTGGGTTGTACGCTGCCGGTCAATGCGCTTCAGACGTTCACGGAGCGTCGCCATACGCTGTCCGATCAGTCTGCGATCCGTCTCAATCTGGGTCTCTCCAGGCCCCCTTGTTCCGATCCCTCCCTGCTGCCTTGAAAGGTGGGTCCACTGCCTTGTTAACCGCGTCCGCAGATAGTCCAGCTGCGCCAGTTCCACCTGGGTCTTTGCGACCGCCGTTTTGGCCCGCTTCGCAAAAATATCCAGGATAAGCTGGGGGCGGTCAATGAGTTTGCAGCCAATGAGCCGTTCGAGGTTCCGAAGCTGGTTGGGACTCAACTCGTCATCAAATAATACGGTGTTGATTTTTTCGTTCTGCACGAACTCTGTAATCTCCCCGACTTTTCCCGATCCGATATAGGTTGCAGGATTCGGCCGCTGCAGGACCTGCTTCACACGTCCGACCACGGATGCACCGGCGGTTTCCGCCAATAGCGCCAACTCATCAAGCGAGTCATCGCCACTTCCTTTTGAATGCACCGCACCGACCAGCAGGACCGTTTCCTGATGCGGCTCGCCTGTAATAGATAGCCTCCGTCCCATGCTTAGCGACCCCGCCAGCGGAACGCGATCATCATTTCTGCTGCCAGAAGAACCAGTGCCAGCACCAGAAAGTGCCGCCAGAGTTCTATCCCTCCACGTGCCTGCCGCATCGCTGTCTCATTCTCGGAATCCACCTCCAGAACAGCAACCGGAACTCCTAACGTCCCTTCCAGCAGATCGCCTGCCGCTTCGGGATCTACATAGGAGAGACGGGATTCCCGGGGATCCAGCCCGACACTGACAAGCCGCACAGGGCGGTTTCCCGCCCACACCTGTGTGATCCCCGGAGAATCTGCTTCAAACGTAATCAGATTCGCACCGAAGACTTGGCGCTGGATCGGCATCTGCTGCGTTCCATCGGGCATCTGCAGTGTAATTTGACCCTGTACAGCAGGAATTCTGATTGTAGTTTCCTGGCCGGTCCGGAGTTTTTCGCCCTGCACCGATCCCCCGGCAGACAGATAATGTGCGGCCCGATACATCAAAGGGACAAACAAACCCCGGACCGGCAGATCACTCCATGACAACTCCGGCGCAACCGCCAGAAAGAGGACATGACCGTCCTCGTACTGGATTTCCTGTAACAGCGGCACCTCTCCAAGAAGAGTGATCAGCGTCTGCTCCGCCGCAATTCCAGGCACATATCTTGCAGCACGATACACACGCACCGCCTCCAGTCTCTGCGTACGCTCGGAAGCCGTAAAGACTCCTTCAAACAGCGGATGTTCAAAGTCTGCCGACTCGATGGAGGTCTCCCATTCCTGAACCGTCACCTTTCCCGCTTCAAAGATCTCCATGAGTGCATTGACCGGAGCCGGATCTGCGCCCGGAAAGATCAGCAGACCTCCGCCATCCTGCACATACTGATCCAGTCTGCCCACCTCGCCGCTGCTGAGTGCATCCGGTCCCACCAGAAAGATTGCCGAATACCGGCTGAGCGGGGCCGCTGCCAGTGTGCGCTGTGAAATTTTCGTTGTCTGTAATCCACCCGACTGATTGCGCAGAGAAAGAGCCAGTTCCACATGCTCCGTCCGCGCCCGGGCACCCTGCACCAACAGAATATCTCTTCGCTCCGGTACATTGAGCGTAAAGTGTCGCTGATTATCCTCCGCAAGTCCATCATCCTCCGTCGTCACATAGCCTGCAGTCCATCCACGCGTTTCCGGTACGCCCCGAAGTACTGCACGGACCGGCACATCCGGGACAAGGGCAACACTGGTTTGTGCGACCCGCCTGTCTTCCAGGTATAGGCTCACCGCATAGTCCTCAATGGGAGAGCGACCATGATTGACCACCGTTGCCTCCACTGCAGCCGGTGTACCGGGATCCACAATCCTGCTCACAACGCGCACATCGGTAATTCCCACATTCGCCCTCACTTCCATTCCACCAACGGGAATCAACATCACACGAACGCCTTCCTTCAGCGGTGTCTGTACGGAATCCGTCAATGTGGACTCCTGGAGATCCCCTACATAGTAGATCACCTTGTTTAGATGCGTCGCTTCCTGATCCAGCAATTCCGCGGCCTGCCGTATGGCCGAGGTGGCCGCAATGGTCGCATACGTTGGCGGCAGTTCCATCAAATCATTCGCAGCGTCCATCTGCTCCTCATCGGTGCGCATGATAAAAAGCTCATCTCCCGGGGCAGCGGACTCCACGATAGACTGCGCCATCGCCTTTGCCTGCTCCAGACGTGTTCCCTCCGCATCCCGCTGCATCATCGACAATGAGCCGTCAATAGCCAGAACTGCGGAGACATTCGAACGACCCAAAAACTGCATACTCGACGACCCAACCAGCGTTGGCCTCGCAAACACAAAGACCAGTGCGCATAATGCCAATGTCCGCAAAAGAAGAAGCAGCCAGTTGCGGATACGCACGCGCTGCACGGCCACGCGCTGGATTGACCGCAGTAAAGCAAGGGAACTGTACTCCAGGCGCTTCGGCCGGCGGAAGTTAAACAGATGTACGAGTAAGGGAAGAACCGCTGCAATTAACCCGATCAGGACCAGCGGATTAACAAAAATCATATAAAAACGTGAGCACTCGTACCGGCATCCCCCTGCTACAGATGCATTGCCGCCGGGTTCCGTGATCAAACCGGCCGGACAGGCGTAGAAGGGGGTTTGATCTCAATTCGGATGTCTCATTTAAGTCCCCGAGATTACATCACCGTCCGGGGAGCCCGTCAGCATAACTTAAAGGGGTTTGACCTGACCTTGCCCAAGCGGCAACTGGTCGTTGTGACCGGTCCCTCCGGTTCCGGGAAGTCAAGCCTCGCCTTTGATACAATCTTTGCAGAGGGGCAGCGACGGTATACAGAAAGTCTGAGTTCCTATGCGCGTCAGTTTCTGGAGCGAATGGATAAGCCGGACGTAGATTATATCACGGGACTTGCACCTGCAATCGCCATTGAGCAGCGCGTACTCTCAAAAAATCCACGTTCAACGGTGGCGACCCAGACCGAAATCTATGATCACCTCCGCATGCTCTATGCCCAGATCGGCAAGATCATTTCTCCGGTCAGCGGCAGAGAGGTCACCCGGGACACCCCTCGATCCGTCGCCAATACCCTCCAGAATACGCTGCCCGACGGGACACGCTTCTATCTCACCTGCCCGGCCCCGGACATCGGGATCAAATCCCTTTTTATCGATGTACTCAAGGAAAAAGGCTTCCACCGGGTCATTGATCGCTCGGAACAAAAAAAGATCAAGATTCTTGACCTAAATCAGTGCCATCCACAAGATCTCCCCGAACTTGCGTGTTTGTCTCTGATTCTGATTGATCGTCTTGTGGTCAAAAAGGAAGATGACAAGACCACCAGCCGCATTGCAGATTCGGTTGAGCTGGCATTTCGGGAGGGGAACGGAGACTGCTTTATCCTCATCCCTTCGGCAGGGTCACGGGATGTACTGGAATCTCGTCTGGACTTTTCCAAGTGGCTTGAATTAGACGGGATGGAGTTCATAGAGCCCCATCCCAAACTGTTCTCGTTCACCAGTTCGCTCGGTGCCTGCCGCTCCTGCAACGGGTACGGCCGCTCGAAAGGACTAGATCAGGACCTCGTCATCCCGGATCCAACGCTGTCCCTCTCCGAGGGAGTCTTCAAACCCCTTGAAGGATCACAATGGGAATCCTCCAAGAAGGATATGCTCAACTTTGCACGAAAGATGCGCATTGACCCAGATATGCCCTATGAGGATCTTTCTAAAGCACACAAGCATGTTTTATGGCATGGAGACGGGGCAGGCTACGGCGGGATTTTTGGCTTCTTTGAACGCCTGAAGCGTGATCTCTATAAAAAGACCTACCGCTTCCATCATGCCAAATTCATGGGCTTCGGGGACTGCATTCAGTGTAACGGTGCACGCCTCTGCAAAGATGCACTGTATGTACGGATCGGCGGGAAGCATATTGGAGAGGTGATGGACATGACGATCCAGGAGGCAAAAGAGTTTTTTGATCACCTTGAACTCTCCCGGTATGAACAGGAAGCCTCCGAGGTCCTGCTTCACGAAATCCGCAAACGCCTCCGCTTCCTGATTGATGTTGGCCTTGAGTATATCACACTAGGGCGGTTATCTGAGACGCTCAGCGGCGGGGAGAGCCAGCGTATCCGTCTGGCCACCGCGCTCGGAAGCGCTCTGGTCGGCGCCCTTTATGTTCTGGATGAGCCAACGATCGGACTGCACCCCAGAGACACCTTGCGCCTGGTGAATATTCTCAAGCGTATGCGGGATCTGGGAAATACGGTAATTGTGGTGGAGCATGATCCCGATGTGATCCGCAGTGCAGACCATATCATTGATCTGGGACCTGAGTCCGGAAGCCGGGGAGGGGAACTGATGTTTCAGGGGGACATCCACGAAATGCTTGCGCATACCGGCTCAACAACCGGTGCCTACCTCAATGGTCACGAATCCATCCCCCTCCCTGAAAAACGCCGCAGGCCGGATTGGAATCGCAACATCGAAATCAAAGGTGCAAACCTGCACAACCTCAAAAACCTTGATGTGAAAATCCCGCTGGAAGTGATCACCTGTGTGACGGGAGTCAGTGGATCCGGAAAATCTACACTGGTCCAGGAAATTCTTTACCGAGGGCTGAAGGAGCATCTGGAGTCTTACTTTCCCGACAAGGATTCCCTACCCTATCAATCCATGAAGGTGCACCGCAGCATTAATGCGGTCCAGATTGTTGATCAGTCGCCGATTGGGCGGTCTTCACGCTCCAATCCTGTCACTTATGTGAAGGCCTTTGATGTGATTCGGCATCTCTTTGCACGAACGCCCCAATCAAAACTGCATAACTATCAGCCTGGATTTTTTTCGTTTAACATCCCCGGCGGACGCTGTGAGGAATGTGACGGGGAGGGGACGGTTACCGTGGAAATGCAGTTTCTGGCCGATCTCCATCTTCCCTGCGAAGAATGCAACGGGACCCGGTACAGCGAGGAAGCACTGCATGTGCTCTATAACGGCAAAAATATCCATGATGTCCTCAACCTGACCGTTGACGAGGCACTGGAATTTTTCAGTGATCAGCCCCGTCTGCGCAAACTGCTCCTGCCGCTCCAGTTAATTGGACTCGGATACCTGAAACTGGGCCAGCCGGCCCCCACCCTGTCCGGTGGAGAGGCACAGCGTATTAAACTGGCAAGCTGTCTAGTCCGGCAGGCGAATTATCATGTCTTTTACATCTTTGATGAGCCCACTACCGGACTGCATTTTGTAGACGTACAGAAGCTCGTCCGCGCATTTGAGCAGCTTGCGGATGCGCAACATACCGTCGTCATCATTGAGCACAATCTGGATACGCTCAAATGTGCGGATCATATCATTGATCTTGGCCCCGAGGGCGGCTCCAAAGGCGGACGCATTGTGGCCTCGGGTACGCCCGAGGAGATCGCCCGCGTTCCTGAAAGCCATACCGGGCGTTTTCTGACCCCGCTGCTTGCCCCGAAGACGGTGCCTGCCTGAGCCTTTGTTACTTTCCTGCGGGTGGCTGCGACAACGGCCTGGGCTGTGATGCAATTTTCTTCCGCCTTGACCTCAATTCATGTCACCCTTTACGGATATACCCGTTCATGCGCCGGTAGCCGGGCGGCGGATTGCGCTGTTTGCCGGTGCCTACAATCATATTTCCGACGGAGTTGCGCTGACGCTCAACCGGCTGGTCCGATATCTGGAAAGCCGCGGGGCAAAGGTGCTCATTTTTGCACCGACCACCAACAGGCCGCCTGCACTGGATCATAACGGAACCCTGATCTCGGTCCCCTCCATCCCGGTTCCCGGCCGAAGTGATTACCGCCTGAGTGTGGGGATTTCCAGAAAAGGGTGGTCCCGTCTGGAAGCCTTTGCGCCAAACCTTGTGCACATTGCGACCCCCGACTACACCGGTGCACAGGCGCTGAAATGGGCGAAATCCCGCCAGATCCCGGTCGTCTCTTCCTTCCATACGCACTTCACGGCCTACCTGAAGTACTTTGCCGAATATAACCCGCTCTACCGGATAGATTTCCTGGAGAACACCGCATGGCGGTACGGACGCTGGTTCTATACCCAAGTCGAACATATCTATGTCCCTTCCCCAAGCATTGGCGACGAATTGCGTTCTCACGGGATCACGAACGGGATCCGTGTCTGGGCCCGCGGTGTCGATGCAGAACGATTTTCGCCTGCCCATCGATGTCAGGAGTGGCGTCTCACCCACGGCTTCGCAGACAGGGATGTGGTCGTTTCCTATGTCGGACGGCTGGTCTGGGAGAAAAATCTGGCGATTTTTGCCGAGGTGATCGAAAAACTGAGCGCCGCAGGCATTGCCCATAAAAGCCTGGTTGTTGGGGACGGCCCGGCGCGAGACACGCTCACCGGGCGCCTCCAGGACACGGTCTTTACCGGCCCGCTGGAGGGAACCGAACTGGCAGCCGCTTATGCATCCAGCGATGTGTTCCTGTTTCCCAGCGATACCGAAACCTTTGGTAACGTAACCCTGGAAGCCATGGCTTCAGGGCTTCCAGCGGTATGCGCCAATGCCAGCGGCAGTGACCTTCTTGTTCTGGACGGCAAAACCGGTTACCTGGCTCCGCCACGAAATACGGCGGCATTTCTTGAACATGTGAGCCGGCTTATTTCTGATCATTTACTCCGCGAAACGTTCAGCCGGGCCGCCCGTGAGCGGGCCATGGCTTTTGAGTGGAACAACATTATGGGTCACCTGGCCAGTTACTATCAGGAAATCTGGGCAGACCGCCCCGATGACCAGGCGGATCCTTTTCACCTCTCCAGTGCGGAACGGCGTATCCGGAAAGCGGTTGCTTAGCTGTGCGCCTGTTATTTGTTTCTCACTCCTTCCCCCCAGAGAACCGTCCTCTTGAGAATATCGGGGGCATGCAGCGGGTTGCCGTAGAACTTGCCGATGAACTGGCGAAACGAAAGGATCTGCAGTTTGAGCAGCTGGTACTGCGCAGTGCATGGAAATGGCACCATGTACAGTGTGCCCCCTGGCTCGCAGTCACCGCGGCACGCCTGTACCGGATCGCCGCCCAAAAAGAGACCGATGTCATCCTTTTTTCCTCCATGGTGACGGGGGCGCTCTCCACACTGATCCGAAAAAAGTGCACCTCCGCAAATATCAAACTGACCGCCATTGCGCACGGCCGGGATGTGACCCTCCCGGGAATCTACCAGACCTTGCAGGTTCGCCGCACCTTGAAGGCTCTGGATCACGTTCTGCCTGTGAGCCGGGCAACGGGGCTTGAATGTGAAAAACGGGGCATGCCCCCATCACGTATTCAAGTCATTCCGAATGGAGTTGCACTGTCAAGGTACAAGGTTGGATCCGGCAGCAAGGGCCGTGTGCGAAAACTGCTCAGCGTTGGCCGCCTGGTCAGGCGCAAGGGATTTGCCTGGTTTGTGGATCAGGTGATGCCTGCCCTGCCCGCCCACACTGAATACTGGATTGCCGGTACGGGCCCTGAGTCGGAAGCCATCGAACAGGCTGCAGCGGCGCATGGATTGGAAGGGCGCGTACACCTGCTTGGCCGCTGCCCGGACGAGCGTCTCGTAAAACTTTACAGCGAATCAGATCTTCTGATTATGCCGAACCTGCCGGTGGAAGGCGATATGGAAGGATTCGGGGTGGTGATGCTGGAGGCTGGCGCATCCGGCACACCCGCCATTGCCGCGGATCTGGAAGGGATTCGGGATGTCATCACCAATGAGGTCAACGGACGGCTGATACCAAGCGGAGACGCGTCCGCTTTCAGGGACGCGATCCTGAACTATCCCGTTTCCCCGGCAGCGCGGGTGATGGCGCACAAACACACGGCTGCGAAATTCAGCTGGCCCAGCATCGCCGAACTCTACGCTTCCCACCTCCATACACTACATACCGGCACACTCCTGGACTGACTCCGCCTTTTCCACCTGATCGGTCTGAGCATACGCCTGGAAGAGCGCTGCACAGATTGCGTCTACGGAGCGACCCTCTTCCATTTCTGCATACTTTCTGGCATCTTCCAGCGGGCCAATGGACTCCTGATACAGGCCTTTGCGCTCTGCGGCAAGGATATCAATGTCTGCGAGGATGCCGTCTTCTTCTTCCTGGGTAAGTTCGTCCCGGCGCAGACGCATATCATCATCCAGATCCGAAATCTGCTGCTGCACGGCATTTGCCTTATTGATATACGCCGCCCCCAGGTTATAGTATGCATCCACATAGGATTCATCCAGCATCGTCGCTACACGAAGTTCTTCAATGGCTTCATCAAAGCGTTCCGCCTGAAGCAGCAGGGATCCATAGTTGTACCGGTAAATTGCATTTTCCGGGTTATTGGCGACGGCCTCGGTATAGGTTTCCAGTGCACGGTCATCCTGTCCGGTTTCCGAGTACGCATTCAGCAGATAATTCTGCAGTTCCGCATTATCCGGAAACTCGGCGGTTGCTTTTTCCAGAAGAGGCACAGCCTTCTCGGCAAGCTCACTCGTCAGGTAGATTCTGGCCAGAAAATTATACAGCTCAACATCCGGGCCGCCATACTCAAGTGCCATTTCCAGCGGTTCAATTGCCGCATCACTATCTCCGGCACCAAGCAAAGCGTAGGCCCAGTTCACATAGGATCCTGACGAATCTGGAAAGGCAATGGAGGTGGCCTGGAAGTGCCTTGCCGAATTCTGGAAGTGCTCGGCCTGCAGGGAATCATCATCCTCTACCGCCTGCGCATGATTAAACTCCGTGATCCCCGAGTTGAAGGTCTGCATATAAAAAATTTGCAGTCGACTTATCACCTCACTGGCTTCGTCCGGCTCAAGTTCGATCACTTTCCGATACGCCGCGGCCATTTCTTCCACATGTCCCAGATACTCCTCCATGTCTGCCTGCGAAGCCTTTGCACTGTGAATCCGGGCCAGCAGATCCCATGTTCTGTGATCGTCGGGCTTGTCGGTCTGCAATTCCTGTGCCAGACTCATCGCCTCCTCGTATTCCCCCCGATCAAGGGCCCGATTTGCCTTGCGAAACTGTGCATGACTTTGGGGAATCACGGCCAAAGCGGCAAAAACCAATGCAAAGATGAAAGATATCCGTCTCATAGTACTACAATTTTGTTATTCGTTGCATTCCAGTAGGGAGATGTGAAACACGGAAGCCGTCTGAATAGTGTCTACACACCTGAATATACAATATACAGAAGTTTGCCCTCAGCGTTCCATGATCACTTCAATCATCGGGAGGTCCTGCATGTGTGATTCGCTCAAATCCATTACGGATTGTAGATTCAGATTGATGTTGTCCACCTATTCAGATTGATGTTGCCCGGGTAATCAGATTGATGTTGCCCACCTGGCTCGGCCCGATTTCCGCTGTTATTTTGTGGGGTATGGGTCGGGGGATTTTGTCGGCAGGACTTGTGGTTGGAGCCTAATGTATTGAACGGCATA